>CAIVVZ010000123.1 GCA_903909505.1 uncultured Desulfobacteraceae bacterium | reverse complement strand
TACCGGAACGCGCTGCGCAACCTGGGAATGACCGAGCATCAGCTCGATGAGATCATGCAGTCTCGGCATGGGGGGGAACATGTCGAGATCCGGGCGCCCGCGGCGGGCTTTGTCCAGACACGGAACATCACCCTGGGCGAACGCTTCCAGAAGGGGACCGAGCTTTACCGGATCACGGACCTGAAGCATGTCTGGATTCTGGCGGACATTTTCGAGAATGAGGTGCGGTTCGTAAAGCCTGGTGCCATTGCTCGGGTGTTCCTTCTCCATCAAAAGGCAGCCTTTCAGGCAACCGTGAGCAACACCCTTCCCCAGTTCGATCCTGTTTCACGCACGCTCAAAGTGCGGCTCGATGTGGATAATCCCAATTTCGTTTTGAAGCCCGACATGTTTGTTGACGTGGATTTTCCCGTCAGTTACCCGCCTGCCGTCACCGCACCCATTGACGCGATCATCGATTCCGGTCTCAGGAACACCGTCTTTGTTGACCTGGGTAACGGGTTCTTCGAACCCCGCAAAGTCGAAACCGGCTGGCGCTCGGGAGACCGGATCGAAATCATAACCGGGCTTTCGCCGGGTGAACGCATCGTGGTTTCGGGCGGCTTTCTCATCGATTCGGAAAGCAGGATGAAGGCGGCTTTGACAGGAATCGATCTTTTAAGCACCGATCCGATATGCGGCTATTCCGTGAATAAGAATCAGGCAAGAGCCGAGGGCAGAACAAGCGCTTACCGGGGAAAAACCTATTATTTCTTCTCCGACAAGTGCAAGGAATCATTTGAAAAAGACCCGGACCAGGCCCTTTCTTCGCCTCCCCGGGCTCAGAGCCCGGCGCCCGCAACGCCGGACGACGGTTCCCGCCATGATTAACCGCATTATCGATTTTTCGGTGGAACAGCGGTTCATCGTGTTCATCCTCATTACGATCGCTGCCCTTGCAGGCTGGTGGTCCATGAAACAGGTGCCCCTGGATGCCCTGCCGGATCTGAGTGACACCCAGGTGATCGTCTATTCACGTTGGGATCGGAGTCCGGACATCATCGAAGACCAGGTGACCTATCCGATTGTGACCACCATGCTCGGCGCGCCGGGCGTGAAGGCCGTGCGCGGTTTTACGGATTTTGGCTACTCCTTCGTGTATGTGCTGTTCGAGGACAATACGGACATCTACTGGGCACGGTCCAGAACACTTGAATATTTGTCAGGCGTTCTGGCGCGGCTGCCCGAGGGGGTGCGAACCGAACTGGGGCCGGATGCTACGGGTCTGGGATGGATCTTCCAGTATGTGCTCGTGGATGACTCCCATAATCACTCGCTCGCAGATCTTCGCGCCTATCAGGACTGGAGTCTGCGTTATTACCTGAAGTCCGTGCCCGGAGTTGCCGAGGTTGCGCCGCTTGGTGGATTCGGGAAACAGTTCCAGGTGAACATCGACCCCAACCGTATCCAGGCATTTGGCATTCCGATCAAGCGTGTGACGGAAGCCATCCGCGGAGGCAATAACGAAACGGGCGGCAGGCTGCTGGAGTTCGGCGGCACGGAATACATGGTCCGCGGGCGCGGTTATGCCCGCTCAATCCGCGATCTGGAGGACATCGTGCTCGTGGCGAGCGAAACCGGCACGCCTATCCGCATCAAGGACGTGGGCAAGGTGGTGATGGGGCCCGACATTCGCAGGGGCGTCTCGGACTTTAACGGAAACGGCGAGGTCGTATCGGGAATCGTCGTCATGCGTCAGGGACAGAACGCCATGGACGTGATCGCGCGCGTCAAACAGAAGATACACGATATCGAACCCGGCCTTCCCACGGGCGTCAGGATCGTCCCGGTCTATGACCGTTCCGAGCTTATCCAGCGTTCCATCGACAACCTGAAGTCCACGTTGATCGAGGTGGTTCTTGCGGTTGCGATGGTCATTCTGCTGTTCCTGTGGCATGTGCCAAGCGCGATTATTCCGCTGATCACGATTCCGATTGCCGTGCTCATTTCTTTTATTCCGTTTCATCTGCTGGGCATCTCGGCCAATATCATGTCCCTGGGAGGGATCACGATTGCCGTGGGCGCCCTGGTGGATGCGGCAATCGTGGTGGTGGAACAGACCCACAAGAAGCTGGAAATCTGGCGGCAGACCGGTCAAAAGGAAGAATACCGGAGCGTTATCATCAGCGCCATCAAGGAGGTGGCGGGTCCCAGCTTTTACACCCTGATAGTGATCGGCGTTTCCTTTATTCCCATTCTGACGCTTGAAGCTCAGGAAGGCCGCCTGTTCAAACCGCTGGCCTACACCAAGACGCTTGCGATGCTCGTTGCCGCCATACTGGCCATTACGCTGGACCCGGCCCTGCGGATATCATTCACGCGTCTGACGAATTTTACCTTCCGTCCCGCCTGGCTCCGCAAGGCGGCGAATACCGTACTAGTGGGGACCATTCATCCGGAAGAAAAGCATCCTGTAAGCCGACTGTTGGCATGGATCTATGAACCCGCGGTAACCTGGGCGCTCAAAAGGAAATGGATCGTCCTTGCGGGAGCGTTTCTCCTGGTACTGATCTCCGTTCCGGTCTTCATGAATCTGGGTTCCGAGTTCATGCCGCCGCTGGATGAAGGCTCTCTATTTTATATGCCGACCGCCATGCCCGGAATCTCCATAAGCCAGGCCCAGAAGGTCCTGCAGGTGACGGACCGGATCATCAGTCAGTTTCCGGAAGTTGACCGGGTGCTCGGCAAGGCGGGCAGGGCGGAGACCTCCACGGATCCCGCGCCGCTGTCCATGCTGGAAACCGTGATTACCCTGAAGCCAAAATCTGAGTGGCGCCGGGTGGAAACCTGGTATTCTTCCTGGGCTCCGGAATGGCTGCGCTCAATTTTCCGGCGGATTACGCCGGACCATCTTTCGGAAGAAGCGCTCGTTGACCAGATGAACAGGGCGCTCAAAGTACCGGGCCTCTCCAACGCATGGACCATGCCCATCAAGGGGCGCATCGATATGCTGACCACCGGGATTCGTACGCCCGTCGGGCTCAAGATATCCGGCACCGATCTCCATGTCATCGAACAGGTCGGCGCACAGGTCGAAGCGCTTCTTTCCACGATGAAGGGAACGCGCAGCGTGTTCGCGGAACGTACCGGCGGCGGCTATTTTCTCGATTTCAACTGGAACCGTGAAATGCTTGCACGCTACGGACTGGGCATTACCGATGCACAGGAGGTGCTCCAGTCCGCCATCGGCGGAGAGAATGTCACCACGGTAGTCCAGGGGCGGGATCGTTATCCGGTGAATATTCGCTACATGCGTGATTTCCGATCTGATTATGGTGCACTGGGCCGGGTTCTAGTCCCTACCGCAGAAGGAAAACGGCAGTTGCCACTTTCCGAACTTGCCACGATCGAGGCGGTGAGCGGACCCGCCATGATTCGCGATGAAGACGGAATGTTGACGGGTTATGTTTATGTGGATCTCGCCGGACGGGATCCGGACAGTTACATCGCGGAAGCGCAGGCGCTCCTGAGGGAGAACATTGAACTTCCGACCGGCTATGCCATCGCATGGAGCGGCCAGTACGAGGCCATGCAGCGGGTCAAACATCGCCTGAATGTTGTCGTGCCGGTGACGTTGCTGCTGATCTGGCTGCTGATTTATCTGAACACACGTTCGATCACAAAAACCATGATCGTTCTGCTGGCGGTGCCTTTTTCGGCCATTGGCGCCGTCTGGTTTCTGTATATACTAAACTACAACATGAGCGTGGCGGTGTGGGTGGGGCTTATTGCGCTCCTGGGCGTGGATGCCGAGACAGGCGTGTTCATGCTGCTTTACCTGGATCTGGCCTATGAAGAGGCAAAGCGGAAAGGGCGGATGAACTCCCTGTCCGATCTGCGCCAGGCGATTTTGAACGGTGCGGTCAAGCGGCTGCGACCCAAGTTCATGACCGTGGCCACGATGTCGGTCGGGCTCATCCCCATCATGTGGTCAGCGGGCACCGGAGCGGACATGATGAAGCGGATCGCGGCCCCGCTCATCGGCGGTATCTTTACATCGTTTCTCCTGGAACTGCTGATTTATCCCGTGATCTACGAGCTGTGGAAATGGAATGTCGAGGTCAAGAAGCAGGTTGCCAACTGATTTCATAGCGGGTACGATGTTTGAAACGAAAAAACAAAGGAGATAAATATGAAACGCATTCAAATGGCCTGCCTCATTACAGTGGCGGCCAGTTTACTATGCTTCGGTTCGATGTTTGAAATCAATGTATTCGCAGCGGATCAGAACCCATGCTCCGAGGATATTGCGAAATTCTGCAAAGACGTCAAACCAGTCCGAAGGGCTATCATGAAATGCCTGGAACTGCATGAGAGCCAGCTATCTGACGTTTGCAGAGAATATGAAGCGAAGATGGAAAGAACCAGAGTAGAGTCGCGAGAAGCAGGCATGCATCAGATGAGGTTCCGTCAGGCCTGCAAGGACGATATGGCCAAATTCTGCAAAGAGCCTGCTTCTGCGCAAGGCGAGCCATTAAAATGCCTGAAGGCGCATGAAAACGAATTATCCGTCCCCTGTAATGAAAGCATAAAAGCGATGCAGGGAGATAAAGAGAAAACCAATTAGAACTTTCTTCGCACAAAATGATGAACTCTATGAAAAGAGGAATCGAAATGAAATATCTTATTCTTACCACGCTTGCCGTGGCGTTGTTTTTCAGTATCAGTTTTGCTGCTGAAACGCCCAAAATCGAGAATGAGAATGACAAAGTCAATTACAGTCTCGGTTATCAGATCGGTGGAGACCTCAAACGCGAGGGGGTGGAGCTTAAGTCCGAGCTGGTTGTAAAAGGGATTCAGGATGCAATTGCGGGAACCAATCCCCTGATGACGCCTCAGGACATGCGAATCGTGCTGGTGGATCTGAAAAAGCGGATTGAAAAAGCAGAACGGGAAAAGTTTGTGAAAGACAGCATCAAGAATCTGGCCGAAGGAGATGCATTCTTGAGCGAAAACGCCAAGAAAGAGGGGGTTCAGGTCCTTCCCAGCGGGCTTCAGTACCGGGTGGTGCGCGAGGGTTCCGGGGCCGCGCCCAAGGCAACCGACACCGTAACGGTTCACTATCGTGGCACGCTTATTGACGGCACCGAGTTCGACAGCTCATACAAGCGAAACACACCGGCGAGTTTTCAGCTCGACCGGGTCATTCGCGGCTGGACCGAGGCCCTGCAGTTGATGAAGGAAGGCGCTAAATGGGAGCTCTTTATTCCCGCCAAGCTCGCCTACGGCGAGCGCGGGGCTGGTACCGGAATTCCCCCCAACAGCGCCCTGATTTTCGAGGTGGAACTGATTTCCGTTGGCAAGGGCGGCGAAACAGGGAAAAACAGATGAATTGCATGTATTCATGCGAAAGGGGGCGCACTTATTTCACGCTTGCCGCCACAAGGATTGGATCTTGTTCCGGACGCAGGTCATCAAAAGCCCGGTTGATCCGGAATGCGGCCCTGTAAATTTTGTCCCGTTCAAATACAGGGCTTCGATTTGAATCGCCTTGATTCTATCCGTCGGAAAGGTCAGCGGGTTTTGATCCAGAACGACGAAATCAGCGGCTTTTCCCTCGGTCAGCGTTCCCCTTTCCTTTTCGTCAAAGGAGAGTTTTGCGGCCCAGTGGGTATGCATCCTCAAGGCATCGAGAACGGAAATCCGCTCATCTGGGTTGGGATGGTTGCAGGCGGCATGAATCCCCCAAATCGGGTCCGGAAGGGTACAGGGTCCGTCTGATCCGTTTCCCAGAAGCAATCCGGCTTTCAGCATGCTTCTTAAGGGGATGAGCTGATCCATCCGGTTTCCGAGGAGGGTTTCAAGATATGCCGCGGGTTCCTGCGGCCAGTATAAAAACGGCGTCTGCAGGGCAATGGCGATTCGAAGGGACGCGGCTTTTTCGATCAGTTCCGGGGTCATGAGGTCCGCATGAATCAGCACGTGCCGGTGATCGTTTCTGGGGAAATCCTTCAGCGCGTGTTCGTATGCGATCAGTGCCTGTTCAACGGCGGCATCTCCGATGGCGTGCATGGAAACCTGCAACCCCGCCCGGTTGGCCTCTTGAACAAATGCATTGACCTGTGGCTGCGTATAGAACAGTACCCCCCGATTATTTGAATTGTTGCTGTACGGTAAGGTCAACGCCGCATCTTCGGACCCGAAACAACCGTCCAGCGCGGTTGCAAAACAGCCGCCGATGCGGGGCATTTTTTTACGGAGTACTTTTTGGACATCCATGGTCTGAAAATAAGTTCGATACTGCTGAGGAAGGCCCAGTGCCGCCACTCTCATGATATCCACATCCAGATCCAGGGGAAATCCCACCCCTTCCACCGTATGGACCAGGCCGATTCCTTTTCGGGCCAGATAATCCGAGCCCGCGATCATATTTTTCAACACCGTGGACAGCGACACGGATTTGGAAATATGGTTTACGGCATTATAAAACGATTGATGAAAAAACCATCCTGTTGTTGGGTCAAATCCTTTGTCGTTTAAAACGCCTGGAGGCATTTTGTTGATCAGGGCGGTGTTTGCGACCGCGGCATGCCCGTCGTATTTGATGATCATCAGGGGATGAATCGTCATGGTATCCAGATCGGCGCGTTCGGGCAGTCGTTTTTCTCTTAACGAATGCGCCGAGCAGCCGAAACCGAGGATCAGATGTTCTTTGGAATGGGCGCTATACGTTTGAATCATTTTGGCCAGTTCATCGAAATCAGAGGCGGTTCGACAGTCCAGACCAGAGTGGAAAAAAGAAAAAGATTCAAAATGGATGTGGGTATCGGCAAATGCGGGAACCACGCATTTGCCGCCCAGGTTTTCAACCGGGATATCCGCGTAAATGTCCGGCACGGTGTCTCCGGTATGGACGATTCTGCCGTTGTCCGCGATCAGCGTGTGAAATACGCGGTTGTCGTCCTCACAGGAGATAAAATCCGCATTTGTAAAAATTTTCATGTGCATCCCTTCTTGGGAACAAACACCATTGGGGTTGAAATGTCAGTTAAGATAGTATCCGATAAACCGCAATACAAAAATTTAAACTGTCTGTCAATATATGAACTCCATGTTCGTGATGGATTCCATGCCTTGATATGATAGGGCAACTTTTATTTTAAATTGACAATTGACATGATTTGCATTATTTTTTATTACTTTAATCCTATCTCCCTACAGTTTGCCTTTTCTGAAAGATTTGGGAGGCTTGTTCTTGTCTTACTCCATCCCGGCGGAAAAAATATCTGAAATCAAACACAGCGCTGATATTCTGGAAATCATTTCAGATGCGGTCGTGTTGAAAAAAGCGGGCAGGAATTTCCTCGGACTTTGCCCCTTTCACTCTGAAAAGACCCCATCATTTACCGTAAGTCCGGACAAGCAGATGTTTTACTGCTTTGGCTGCGGAGAGGGGGGCAATGTCTTTACCTTTGTCATGAAGCAGGAAGGGATAGCATTTCCGGAAGCCGTCAGATTTCTGGCCAAACGCTATGGCATCGTGATCGTTGATCAGACCTCAAGCCCTGCTTCAAAAAAACAGATGGATGAGAGGGAACTTCTCTTTCAGATCAACCGCCAGGCCATGGAGTTTTTTCATCATACCCTTTTGAATCCGAAAATCGGGACCCCGGCGCTTTCCTATCTGACCCGCCGCGGGTTGCCACCCCGCATCCTCACGGACTTCAAACTGGGATATGCACAGCCGGGCTGGGACCATCTGACGAATTATTTTTCGCAAAAAGGCGTGGCCCTGGCCCTTGTGGAAAAAGCGGGTCTGATCAGCCGCCGCCAAAGCGGGAGCGGCTATTATGACCGTTTCCGGGACCGTGTCATCTTCCCGATCTTCAATACCCACCATCAGGTGGCGGGTTTTGGGGGAAGGGTTCTGGATGATTCTCTGCCCAAATACCTGAACTCTCCTGAAACACCGCTTTACAGCAAGAGCCGCTCGCTTTATGGCCTTTTTCAGGCAAAACCGTTTTGCCGGCAGACCGGTGAAGTGTTTATTTCCGAAGGCTATATGGATTTGCTCTCGCTTCATCTTCACGGCATTCAGAATTCCGTTGCCACCCTGGGCACTGCCATGACCGAAGAGCATATTCGACTTCTGAAGGGGGTTTCCCAGAAAATCATTCTAGTCTACGATTCGGACCAGGCTGGAATCAAGGCTGCCCAGCGGTGCATCGAGCTTTTTAAAGCCCATCATCAGCTTGAGGATATTCGCATTCTGGTGCTGCCCGAAGGACATGATCCCGATACCTATCTTCAGCAATTCGGGCCGGAACCCTTTAGAAATGCCGCCCGTGAAGCCTCCGGGGTGTTTTCATTCCTGATAAATGTGGCCATAAAAAAACATGGACTGTCTCTGGAAGGCAAACTGCGGATCATCAAGGAAATGGAGGAGCCGCTATCGTCGCTGACGGATGGACTGACCCGGAGTTCGGCCATCAAGGAAATTGCCGAACGAACGGGGATTGATGAAAGCGCGATACAGGAAAAGATCCGGGAAAACTCTCCGCACAGACCTTTCAGGGCAAAACCTGCCGAAAAGGTGCCGGCTGCGGGAAATAAATTTGAAAAGCGCCTGATTGCGATGATGCTTCAATTTCCGGAAATCATCCCGGAGCTTATTGAAAAAAATATTATCGATTATATTTCAGATCCTTTGCTAAAAGCTACTGGAAATGATATATTATTGTGTTATCGTGATTTGGATAATGCTCCGGAGCAGATCCACGAGTTGCCTTCTATCGTTTTAATGGCTGCGACCAATGATGAAAAAAAGCGTCTGGTTGCAGCATTATCCATTCAGAAGCTCGAGGAGTGGGATCTTAAGGAGTGCCGTAAATCGATTGAACAAATAGAAAGAAATCAAAAGCGGGATAACCTCCGGTTGTTGCGGCAAAGAATAAAAGCTGCCGAGGAAAGCGGCGAACAAGAGTTGCTTCAACAATTAACCAAAGAATGTTTAGACGGTCAGGTGTCCGCAGGAGGCAGGTAATTATGGCAAAATCATCCGTTATCAAACGGAAACTCGATAAAAAAATCACATCAAAGACCATAACGGATCTTATTTTAAAGGGAAAGGAAAAAGGTTCCCTCTCCTATGATGATATTAACCGGGCACTGCCGGAGGATATGATTACCTCGGAACAATTAGATGAAACGCTGATGATTTTTGATGAACTGGATATCGACATTTTGGATGAGAAAGCCTCCAGTTCAAGTGAAAACGATGCCAAGGAAGCGGTGAAACGGGCCAGAAAAGAAACGGTCATGACGGATTTTGGGGCTGTAACCGACCCGGTTAAGATGTACCTGCGAGAAATGGGACTGGTAACCCTCCTCAGTCGCGAAGGGGAAGTGGAGATTGCCAAAAAAATCGAAGCCGGTGAACAGGAAGTCTTGAAGGCGCTGATTGACACGACCACCGGCATTGAATGTCTGCTGAATTTAGGCATCGATATTGAAAACGGTGCCCTGCGTCCCAAATACGTCCTGAAAGACATTGATGAAGGCGATGCTTATGTGGATGAAGTGGTTCAGACGGAAAAGTTTTTAAACACCATTCGTCAGATCAAGGCCCTTCACGAAGAAAACAAGGTATCCCGCGAAAAACTGTTTGCTTTGGAACTGGATTCCGATGAGATTCGCAGAATCCGGCGCGGCATTGCCAGAAAAAACACCAAGATATTTGACCTGTTGAAAGACTGGCGGCTTGAGGGAAATGTCGTTGATAAGATTGAGCAGATCATTCGCAATCAGATAGACTGGTTCGATTCCATGAACAAGATGCTGGCATTGACATCGGAAGCACTGGGCGTGTCCGCGACAGAACTCATCAGTCGCTTGAACACGGTCGAGGATTTTTCAGCATGGATTAAG
>CAIVVZ010000122.1 GCA_903909505.1 uncultured Desulfobacteraceae bacterium | reverse complement strand
GATCCGGGCGTAATGACCGGTTGCCAGATGGGATGCGCCCAGGCTCAGCGCAAAATCCAGAACGGTTCCGAACTTGATCAGGGGGTTACAGACCATGCAGGGATTGGGCGTGAGCCCCGACAAATATGTCTGAACAAAATAGCTGACAACGGTTTCCCGGAACGGTTGAACCACGTCCATCAGGCAAACGTCGATGCCAAGCCGGGAAGAGAGCTGTTCCGCCAGTTTCCGGGGGGAAGGATTATCAGGGCTTTCAAAACCGGTAATGAAATGAATCCCGACCACCGGATGCCCCTGCTGAATCAGGAGCTTTGCGGCGATCAGGGAATCGATGCCGCCGCTTAAGGCAACGGCCATCATCGGCTTCATTCAAAAAAGGTCTGGGCAGTGGGCCGGGCAGCCATAGCCCGGGAGGGGCAGGCAGGGATGCAGAGTTCGCAAACACTGCATTTGGTTTCGTCAAATTCAACGGCCATCTCCGGGCGCACGATATAAAGCGCTCCCGTGGGGCAAACCGCCGTGCAGGCCCCGCACTGGGTACATTTGTTTGTATCGCGTTTGACTTCCTGCGAAGCGTTTTGAACCTGAACCCCTTGAGATTTTAGAAACTTGACGCCTTCCTTGAAATTTTTCCGGGTTCCGGACAGCTCCAGAACCATGATGCCTTCTTTTCGCGGAAGAATGGCTGCATTCAGAATGTTAAAAATCAGGTCATAGTCCTTGACCAGATAACAGACAATGGGTTTTCGGACCTCGGTCCGGGGAAACCGCAGAATCAATATTTTCGAGTACACCGTGAACCTCCGGAAATATCTTTATTTTTTTATCAATAATCGCTAATTTAGTGATATTTGTAGAGGGTGTCAACAGGGAAGAACGCAGAAATCACTGAAAAGCAAGGGAGACCATGAATCGATTTGCATACCGAACCACGGGGTTTGCCATCAAAACCCTTTCGCTGTTTTCAAAGGCCCGAATCTACCTGCATGGCGAAGCCAATATTCCGCAGGGATCGCTGATTTTTGTCATCAATCATTTCACCCGAATGGAAACCCTGTTTCTTCCCTATCACATTTATTATCTTACCGGCAAAAAACCCGTCTGGTCCCTGGGAGACGCCGACCTGTTCAAGGGTGCTTTGGGAGATTACCTGAAGGCTGTCGGGGTGGTGTCCACCCGGAGTCCGGACAGGGATATGCTCATCGTCAAAAGCCTTCTGACCGGAGAAGCCTCCTGGATCATCTACCCGGAAGGCCTGATGGTCAAAAACAAGAAACTGGTTGAAAAAGGCCGGTTCATGCTCTCATACGCCGGCGGCAAGCACCCGCCGCATACCGGAGCGGCAACCCTGGCGCTTCGAACCGAGTTTTACCGCCAGCGGCTCATCGCCCTGTCTGAAACCCTTCCGGATGAAGCCCGGCGACTGATGTCCCTGTTTCAGATAAAGGATATCGAACCGCTGAAGGCGACCCGTACAATGATTGTCCCGGTCAATATCACTTATTATCCCATGCGCTCCAGAGAGAATACACTGAGCCGCCTTGCTGAATTTTTTGTGGATCATCCATCGGATCGCATGATGGATGAAATCATGACAGAAGGCGCCATGCTGCTGTCCGGAGTAGATATCGACATCCGCTTTGGCGCCGCGATTTCCATTCAGGACTGCCTGACGGCATCCGCTATTGAACGCGATATTTCCGCCATCCGCACGTTTGATTTTGATGACCCGATTTCTTCCCGGCGGGCCATGCGAAAACAGGCATGGAAAATCATGCAGCAATATATGACGGCGATTTACAGCATGACCACCGTGAATCCGGACCATCTTTTTGCCGCAATGCTGGATAAAATCCCCTTTAAACGAATTGAAGCCTTTGATCTGAGACGACGGGTGTTTCTGGCAGTCACACAGAAGACAGGTCCATCCGGTTCATTTATGCATAAAAGCCTGGCCGAAAATCAAATCCACCTTATCACCGATGACAACTATAATCGATTCCGAGATTTTATCGAAATTGCCGTTGAAAAAAAAATTTTGGCCCGGAAAGACAATGACCTGATAAAACTGTCATCAACTCATCCCCGTGTTTTGGATTTTCATCGGTTTCGGATCGACAACCCCATCGCGGTGATGGTCAATGAAATTGAACCGCTGGTCAGGCTGCAGCGCAGCATTCGCTGCCTGGCATGGCAGCCTGCATTCTGGATACGCCGCCGAATTATCCGTTTTTTATTGGAAAAAGCTTTATCCGATTATGCACGCGACTATGTTGCATTTTACATTGAGGGGGAATCCAAAGACAAATCCGTTGGACAGCCCATTCTGATAAAAGGGAGATCCAACAAACTGGGGATCGTTCTGTTTCACGGCTATATGGCGGCTCCGATGGAACTTAAGGGACTTGCAGAATATCTTGCAGAAAATGGCTGGTGGGTCTATGTTCCCCGGCTCAAAGGTCATGGAACAGCCCCTGAAGATCTGGCCATTCGAAGCGCTGCGGACTGGATGAACTCTGCAGATGAAGCCATTGCGCTGATCACCAGCAAGTGCCGGAAAGTGGTTCTGGGAGGATTTTCCATGGGCGCGGGACTGGCACTGGAGGCCGCAGCCCGAATTCGTCACCCGGCGCTTGCCGGCGTTTTTGCCGTATGTCCACCTTTTCGTCTTCAGGATTTTTCCTCAAAATTCGTACCAGCAGTCAGCATGTGGAACCGGTTCATGAGCAGCGTTAAAAGAGAAGACGTTAAAAAAGAATTTGTTGAGAACCACCCGGAAAACCCGCATATCAATTATCTTAGAAACCCCGTCTCCGGTGTTCGGGAACTGGATAAACTCATGAAATCGGCCGAAAGCCGTCTTGGCGACATTCATCTGCCGTCACTTCTGGTACAGTCTGATGAAGATCCGGTGGTAGATGAAAAAGGAACCCGGAAAGCATTCAAACTCCTGGGATCGGAGCGAAAACGCTGTCTGCTGATTCATTCCAGCCGCCATGGCATTTTGCTGGGAGACGGGGCAACCGAAGTCTACCGGGCTGTCGAAGAGTTTATTTCCCGCCTGGTGAAACCCGATTAATTCGTTCAAGAAAGTGTTTTTGCACCCATTTTTCGATAATTCTTGACTTAATTCGCCGTGTAATATAGCTGTATCATAGCTTTATATATTTGTCACCTTTCTTATAAAATATGGGGTCAGGGGGAATCATGCTGTTGATATGATTGTGTCCCGGCTTAATTTTTTATATGAGACATTGTTTCCCATTAGTCTCAAAAATATGCTGAACCATAAAGGAGAACCGTAATGCAGTTTGCACTCACAAAAGATTTGGAAATGCTGAGAAAATCCGTAAGAGAATTTGCCGCAAAAAAAATTGCGCCCTATGCCAATGAATGGGATGAAAACCATTATTTTCCGTACAAGGAAGTCATTAAACCCATGGGAGAACTGGGGTTTTTCGGCACCGTCATTCCCGAGGAGTATGGCGGCGAGGATATGGGATGGCTGGCGGCCATGATCGTCACCGAGGAGATTGCACGGGCATCCAGCTCCCTGAGGGTGCAGATCAATATGCAGACCCTGGGCTGCGCTTACACAATCTTTAAGTACGGCACGGATGATGTCAAGAAGAAATATGTTCCCAAGCTTGTCAATGCCGATTATGTGGGCGGATTCGGCATTACCGAACCGGACGCCGGCTCCGATGTCATGGCCATGGCGTCCACGGCGGAAGACAAGGGCGACCACTGGCTTTTAAACGGCTCCAAAACCTGGATCTCAAACGCCAATGTCGCGGATGCCATCATTTATTATGCTTACACCGATAAAGCCCAGGGCTCCAGAGGCCTGTCCGCCTTTGTCGTCGAGATGAAGAATTTCAATGGCATTAAAACCAGCAAACTGGAAAAAATGGGTTCCCATTCTTCTCCGACTGGTGAAATCTTTTTAACCGATACCCGCGTTCCCAAGGAAAACATATTGGGAAAACCCGGTGACGGCACCAAAATCGTTTTCAGCTCCCTCAATCAAACCCGGCTTTCAGCGGCAGCCGGCGGCGTCGGGCTGGCTCAGGCATGCCTGGACACGGCCATCAAATACTGCAACCAGCGAAAACAGTTCGGAAAACCCATCGGCGAGTTTCAGATGAACCAGGACATGATCGCCCAGATGTCCACGGAAATCGAAGCCGCCCGGCTTCTGGTCTACAAGGCAGCCTGGGTAAAGGATCAAGGCAATTTGAACAACGGGCTCGATGTGGCCCAGGCCAAATACTTTGCCGGTGAAGTGGCGACCAAATGCGCCAATTATGCCATGCGGATCCTGGGAGCCTACGGGTATTCCACGGAATATCCGGTGGCCAGATTCTACCGGGACGCCCCGACCTATGCCATGGTGGAAGGCTCGGCCAATATCTGCAAGATGATCATCGCCCTGGATCAGCTTGGCGTCAAAAAAGCGAATCGGTAACAAGGAGATACAACCATTGAGCAACCCACTGGCTGAAAAAACCCAAAAAACCGCGGCGCTTTATTTCAAGGATGTCCGGGATGAAAAGCCCTACGAACTGTGGCGGGCATTTGACAAAGACCTGGCACGGGACATGTCCCTTTTTATTACCGGCCAGATGTATAGCCGGGAGAAGATTCCCCACAAAACCCGGCAACTGGTAACCATTTCGGCCCTGACCGTACTGTCGCGCCTGGATGAGCTCCGTCTTCACATTCAGGCAGCCTTGAATGTGGGATGCACGCCGGAAGAAATCGCCGAAGTGATTTTCCAGACCTTGGTGTATGGCGGAGTTCCGACTGCCAATGCGGGACTGAAAACCCTGAAATCCGTTCTTGAAGAAAAAGGCCTCTGGCCCATGAATCAGTCATAGACAAGGAGTACAACCCCATGAAACCTTATTTTGAAAAAATGACGGAATTTGGCAGCGAACTGACGCTCGGCCAGATCAAAAGCAGCGAGAAGAATATTGAAAGCATCAAAGCCGTCGAGGCACAGGTCAAGGCTGAAGTGGATAAAGTCAAAAACGCTGGCTTTCCGGAAGCCAAGATCAATGCCAGAGGGGAAATGACCGTATGGCAGCGCCTGCGATATCTCGTGGATCCGGGCACATGGTGCCCCCTGCACACGATTTACAATCCCAACAACAATTCAGAAGGCACCACAAACGTCATTGACGGCCTCGGAAAGATCTCCGGCAAATGGGCAGTCATCATCGGCTTTGACAACAAGGTCATGGCAGGTGCCTGGCTTCCGGGCCAGCCGGAAAACATTCTGCGGGCCACAAACCTTTCCAAGCGCCTCCACATTCCCCTGGTCTGGCTGGTTCACTGCAGCGGCGTCAAGCTGACGGAACAGGAAAAGTTCTACGCCGGAAGAAGGGGCGGTGGCACCACGTTTTTCAGGCATGCGGAATTGGAGCAGCTCGGCATTCCGGTTCTGGCGGCCATTTTCGGTACGAACCCTGCAGGCGGCGGTTATCAAGCCATCAGTCCCATGCTGCTTCTGGCTCACAAAAACGCCAACATGGCAGTCGGTGGCGGTGGCATCTTAAGCGGGATGTCCCCCAAGGGCCATTTCGACCTGGAAGGCGCGGAAAATCTCATCAAGGCCGCCAGGCAGGGCAAGGAAAAGCCGCCGGGAGGCGTGGAAATTCACCACGACTGCACGGGCTTTTTCCGTCATGTCTACGAAGAGGAAACCGGAGTTCTGGATGGCATCAAAGACTACATGAAGGACACTGCGGCATTCCATCCCAAATTTTTTCGTGTGGCCGAACCCAAGGCTCCCCGATTTCCGGCCGATGATCTTTACCGCCTGATCCCCGCCAACCAGAAACAGATGTATAATTTTGAAGAAGTGCTTTCAAGATTGGTGGACGGCAGTGAACACATGGAATACAAGCCGACTTATGGCCCGGAAATCTACACGGGCCTGTGCAAGGTGGACGGATTTCTGGTGGGATGCATCGGAAACCGGCAAGGGTATCTGGGAGAGGATTATCCGGAATACGCCCCATATGCGGGCATCGGCGGCAAGCTCTATCGCCAGGGGCTGATCAAAATGAATGAGTTTGTCACCCTCTGCGGCAGAGACCGGGTCCCGGTCATCTGGTTTCAGGACACATCCGGAATCGACGTGGGAGACATCGCCGAAAAAGCGGAGCTTCTGGGCCTTGGCCAGAGCCTGAATTACTCCATTCAGCAAACCGATGTTCCCATGATGCTGGTTGTCTTAAGGAAAGGCACGGCGGCGGCCCATTATGTCATGGGCGGACCGACGGCAAACCGTCACAATGCCTTTACCCTGGGAATTTCAACGACGGAAATCGAGGTCATGCACGGAGAAACCGCGGCTGCTGCCAGTTTCTCACGAAGGCTCGTTAAGGAAAAAGACGCCGGGCGTCCCCTGGATCCGGTAATCGAGAGCATGAACAAAATGGCTCAGGAATATTACGACAATTCCCGGCCCATTTACTGCGCCAAGCATGGCCTGGTGGATGAGATCTCTTCCATGCCGGACATCCGCAAATACATGGTGGCCTTTGCCGGAACCGTCTATCAGAATCCCACGTCGATCTGCGCGCATCATCACATGATGCTGCCCAGAATCATCAAAGGGTAATTTGAATAAAAGGCTCCGCGTTTTCCCTTCATGCGTCAGAGGGTGTTTTTCACGGCAGTGGAATTCACCCCCCCTGACCTCAAGCCTTGGATGATTCCCTGACGATCCCCGGCAATTTCGTATGACAGTGAGGATCGATTTTCATGCCATCCGCCACAGGGTCCCCTCGGACCGATCTTCGATAATGACGTTCATGGCTTCAAGCTGTTTTCGGATATCATCGGCTTTTTGCCATTCTTTGGCTTTTCTGGCAGCAGTTCGATCCGCGATCATCTTCTCAATCCAGGCAGGATCGACTTCGGTTTTCCGAAGTCCCAGCTTTTTCCGGTCAGCCGCATATTTTTCCGGCGTTTCACTAAACACTCCCAGAATCCGGCCGATTTTCTGCAAGTCCGACCAGGCAGTTAAAAGGGTTTGCTGAAGGTTCGCAGAAAAAGCTTTATCCGATTCGTCCAGCAGGTGGTTCAAGCTTCGGACAGATTCAAACACCAGTCCAATCCCCTTGGCCGTATTGAGATCGTCATCCATTGCCTCACAGAAGCGCTCCCAGAGATCCCCGGACTGAGACAAAGCCGGGTTCTTTT
>CAIVVZ010000121.1 GCA_903909505.1 uncultured Desulfobacteraceae bacterium | reverse complement strand
CCGGCGGCAATTTCCTGATCTATTTCCGAAAGCGCGCGACGCATCTGTTTCAGGGCCTGCCGGATCCTGTTTTCATTTTCAACCAGGGCCAGGCGCAGATATCCGTCGCCTTCTTCACCGAAACCGGCACCGGGGGCAACCGCGACATTGGCCCGGTTCATCATTTCCACCGCAAACCGGATGGATCCCATCCGAGAGTAAGGTTCCGGAATCCCGACCCAGAGGAACATTCCCGCCTTGGGCACATTCACGGTCCACCCCATCCGGACAAGGCCGTCGCAGAGGACATCGCGGCGTTTCTGGTAAACCGCGACCTGCTCCGTGATGCTGTCGTCGCAGTCGCGCATGGCCACGATCCCCGCCACCTGAATCGCCGAGAAGATCCCGTAGTCATAATATCCTTTGATCTTCGCCAGCCCTCCGACCATCTCCTTGTTGCCCACGCAATAGCCAAGACGCCAACCGGCCATGTTATAGGATTTGGAAAAGGACCCGAATTCGACTCCCACCTCCATCGCGCCGGGAACTTCCAGAAAACTGGGCGCCACATAGCCATCGTAAGTGACCTTCCCGTAGGCGAAATCGTTGATGACCATGAAATTGAATTTTCTGGCAAGGGTGACGATTTCCCGGAAGAACTCCTTCGAGGCAATAATCCCGGTCGGATTGTGGGGATAATTCAGCATCACGAGTTTCGGACCGGGGTAAAGGGCCTGGCACATACCGGTAAGCTGCCTGATGAACGCCTCTTCCGAATCGAGTGCAATGCGAAGGACGCTGGCGCCCGCAATCACGGCCGCATAGACATGGATCGGAAAGGCGGGCGCCGGGACCAGAACCGTATCTCCCGGGCCGAGCAGCGCCAGGCACAGATGCGAGATCCCCTCCTTGGACCCGATGGTGCAGATCACATCGTCGTTCCCGTTCAGGCTGACTTGATAATGGCGGCCATAATAGAGCGCTATCTCCCGTTTCAGGTTCTTCATCCCCCCGGCCACCGGATAGCGATGGGTCTTCGGATCCATTGCGACATCGCAGAGTTTACCCGTTACCTGTTCGGGGGTGGGATCAACCGGGTTTCCCATCCCCAGATCAATCACATCATCGCCATTCCAGCGTTTTTCCATCTTGATTTTGTTGATCATCCCGAACAGATAGGGCGGAAGCTGGTTCATACGATCGGCAAAACGAATTTTAAATTCCTTGTTCATGATATGCTCCTCATTGAATTACCGGCAGGTGCCGGAAAAAACCAACGCCAGAAAGAAAACTGTAGTGAACACAACATAAACCCCGTACCATCCGATCGGGCAATAAAAAAACGCCATGGACCGGAGATACAGTCCATGGCGTTCAGTCACTATTTGGTCGTTGAATTTAAAAAAAGCAGATGAACGTCAATGGACCCAAGCCATGGCGGCCGCCGCTGCATACATCCGATATCTTTTCATGTTCATTTTCCCGGTTATCACGCTTTACAATTGTTACACCATGGGACAAGAATAGAATATCAAACCGGATATGTCAACACAGGACGCAAATAATGTTGGTTTTGATGTTCCGGATCATGGTGAAGATTTTTTAAAATAAATATTCCAGCGTCAGCATGAGTCCTTTTTGTTCGGACCATACCTTGACCCCGTCATCCCATGTCAAATCGATGTCAAAAATATTATTCACCAAACGGT
>CAIVVZ010000120.1 GCA_903909505.1 uncultured Desulfobacteraceae bacterium | reverse complement strand
GTCCGCCTGTTCCGGAAACGCTTGGATTGATGGCTTCGTAAAAAGTTCAATATCTGCGTTGAGCTTCATCCTTCGTCATTGCGGCGTACTGGTCGTACGCCTCATTCCTCAGGACTTGCTCGCCTTGATCTTGAATTTTTTACTTTGCCATCCCAGTTTTGACTTTTTTATGAGTTTATCAAATCAAGGGTTATAAGGGATGCATGACAATTCTGATTATCGCTATCTGCGGATAGCCTGGCTGTGGACCATCGGATTCACGGTTTTCAGGCTGATATATTCCGGGACATTTCTCCTGATTCCGGATGAAACCAATTACTGGCAGTGGAGCCGTTATCTGGACTGGGGCTATCATGACCAGGCCCCGCTGATCGGCTGGGCTATTCGGCTCTCTACCTGGATTTTGGGCCAGACAGAGCTGGCAGTTCGCTTGCCGTCGGTTTTGTCCATCGGCATTGCCTCAGCCTATCTGGTTGCGATAGCCAACCGGTGGATGGGCTCCCGCGTTGCCCTCTCAACGGCCATTCTGACCCAGTCCATTCTGGAATTCAACGTCGGCGGGCTTCTGGCAACTCCGGATGGGATTCAGGCCGCGGCCTGGGCTGGGGCCGCCTATCACGTGGCCAGGGCCTATGAAAATGATACCTGGTCCCAGTGGCTTCTGGGGGGACTCTGGTTTGGATTGGGGATTCTCGGCAAGTTCACCATGGTTGCGTTTTTACCGGGCGCTTTTTTGTATGGCTTATTTTCCCCAATTCACCGACGGCGCCTTGCAAGCGTTCGGCCCTATGTCGGAGTGATTGCGGGATGCCTGATGTTTTTTCCGGTCATACTCTGGAACGCCCGACATGATTGGAATTCCGTCAGGCATGTTGCCTTTATCGGCGGGGCCAATGAGCCCTTTGCCTTGCATCTGAATTTTCTGGGTGATTTTGTCGGGTCTCAGGCCGCGCTGCTGTCTCCGCTGGTGTTTATTCTGGGGATCTGGGCCTGGATACGGGTAATCCGAAAAGACTATCCCCCTGAAAACTGGCTCTATCCTTATCTTTTCTGGACATCTTTTCCGATGATCGCTGGCTTTCTGCTTCTCAGTCTTCACAGCCGGATCTATGGCAACTGGCCCGGAGCCGGCTATCTGACCACGGCCGTGTTGACCGCCGCCTATTTCGGCGGCCAGGGGATCCATACCGTTCGCCGGAGGCTGTGGAACTGGGGACTGGGAATCGCTTATGGAATGACGGCCTTGGTTCTGATCCACGCCGCCTGGCCGATTCTGCCGATTCCGGTGGACCTGGACCGGGCCGCCTCGGAGATTGCCGGCTGGGATGATCTGGGGCAGACTGCCGGAAAACTGTTCACGCAAATGCCGGATTCGAATCGCACGTTTATCTTCGGCCTCAGTTATCAAATGGCCAGCGAACTGGCGTTTTATACGCCGGGCCAACCCCGGACCCTTTCGATCAACCGCTGGGAGCGGCCGAATGTCTATGATTACTGGTGGAAAGATGAGGACGTTATGGGATGGGATGCCATTGGCGTAACATACGATTCCGCGAGCTACACCCGGCTGAATCAGGTTTTTCAGCGTGTGGATCCGCCGGTGGAGCTGTCTGTTTTCCGGAAAAAATCAGACCTGAAACCGGTAAAAATCTTTTTTCTGTACCGGTGTTACGGCTTTAAAGGCGGACTTCGCTGGATTCCGCCGGATCCTTCCGACATCCGGGCGGTTTCCCATACTCCATCATGAGCCGTGGCGAATCAATCCGATTATCAATCGTTAGGCGATGGCCTTCCATGCAGCTTCCGGATGCGAAAGAGTTCCTGGAAAACAAAGAGCGATTTTTTCAGGCTGTCGTACTGGATCCGGGAATTTCCCACATGGCGCCAGCTCACGGGAAATTCCGCAACCCGGAATCCGGCTTTTTGGGCAAGCCAGAGGATTTCCGGGTCAAAGATCACGCTGCTTAGTTTCTGGAGGCCGAAAAGCCGCTGAGCAGCGGTTTTGGTGAACATCTTGAATCCGCACTGGGTATCCTTGTAGAAAATCCCCAGATAGGCCATCTGAATCAGGTTGTAGAGTTTGGCGGAAAGCTCCCGGAAAAAATTCTGGTGGTCCGCGACCACGGCACCGGACACGGCCCGGGAGCCCATGGCCACGTCAAACCCGGATTCAATCAGGACAATGCCTTTGGTAATTTCCTCGATCGGCACCGCATAGTCCGCATCCATGAAAAGCATCATCTCTCCGTTTCCAGCCAGCATTCCCGTGCGGACCGCATAGCCTTTTCCGCGGTTGGGGTGATACTCGATGACCCGAAGATCAATTTTGCTTCCGGAGTGGAATCCTTCCACAACCGATCGGGTGTGATCCGTGCTGCCGTCGCTGACAACAATAATTTCGCTGTGAAAATGCTGCTTGTTTAAAAATGCGAGGGAGGCGTCAAGGGTATGGATAATCCGGTCTTCTTCATTATAGGCCGGAATGATGATGGAGAGTTTCACGCGATGATTTCCTTTCGAACATAATCCAGTATAAAACAGCCGACAGGGCATGGATGATAAAAAAAGCAAAAACGATATCGCTCAGGAAATGGCCTCCCTGGAGGATTCGGACCAGTCCCACGACCGTGCCGTAGATTCCGGCAAGCAGGACGACAAGACTGCGGCGCCTTCGACAGAGAAATCCGAAGGCTATGAAATAAAAGCCCACTGCGGCATGGCCGGAAACAAATGAGCAGTTGTGATGGCATTCACCGGATATTGCAAATGCCGGAGTAAAAGCGGATGTGCCGCCAAACTGTATCACATCATTAGGTCGTGCACGCCCCCAGTTGTCCTTAAATACAAAATTGACAATCAGGCCGGGACCCATGGCAAGCGCTGCCAGAAGGTAGATCAGATGTTTGGCTGACAGTCCAAACCAGTTTTTTTTTCGAATCCATAATGCAGTCAGCAGCAGGACAGCAAAAATTACCCAGGCAATGGATACGATTTCAACCGATTTGTAGATCCATCGGCAGAAAGGCGCATCAGCCAGATAAAAGCGGCTGACCGGGTCATAAAAGAACATGGAAAACCGGATGTCCAATTCCGGAAAGGCATAAAACAGCAGCGCGGCCGCTAAAAATGAACCCACAAATACCCGCGAGAGTCCCATCACCACTTCACCTGTTCACAAACTGCATCTCATAAAGCTTATGGTACTCCCCCTGTCTGGCCATCAGATCTTCGTGAGAACCCTGTTCAATGATCTCGCCATTTACGATAACGATGATCCGGCTGGCATATCCGATGGTTGAAAGTCTGTGGGCGATCACGAAGGTGGTGCGGCCTTTCATGAGATTTTCCAGGGCTTTTTGAACCAGCATTTCGGATTCTGAATCAAGCGATGATGTGGCCTCATCCAGAATCAGGATGGGAGCGTTTTTTAAAAGGGCTCTGGCAATGCACAGCCGTTGTTTTTCGCCGCCCGAAAGGCGGCTGCCCAGCTCGCCGATGGAGGTGTCGAACTGCCGGGGAAGGCGCTCGATAAAATCGTAGGCAAAAGCGGCTTTGGCCGCATCGACAATGTCCTGGAAAGGGGCCGAGGGGCACCCATAGGCGATGTTGTTGCCAATGGTATCGTTGAACAGAATGGGTTCTTGAGTGACGATGGCGATCTGTTCCCGAAGGGATTTCAGGGAAGCCTTGCGGATATCCGTTTCATCCACCCGAATCACGCCGTGGGTGATGTCATAAAACCTGGGTATTAAATTGACCAGGGTTGTTTTTCCGCCGCCGCTCATGCCAACCAGAGCCAGAATTTCACCGGCGTTGACCGTAAGGTTGATGTGCTTTAACACCAGGGTCTCATCGTAGCAAAAACCGACATTTTCAAAGGATACGGCATGCGGGCGAAACGGAATCTCGACAGGATGATCGATTTCCAGAATATCCGACTTTTTTTCGATGATGTCAAAGGCCCTGTCCGCGGCCGCAAGACCTTCCTGAATGGAATTGTTCAGGTTGCTCAGTTTTTTTACCGGGTCATAGAGCATCAGAACGGCTGCCATGAAAGAAAAAAACGTTCCGGCCGTGGACTCGCCACTGATGACGCGATACCCACCGTACCAGATGATAAAGGCAATGCCCAGCCCGGCCAGAAATTCCATGATGGGTGAAGAAAGTGAACGGGCAATGACGGCCTTCATTTCCAGATGAAAGAGGCTGAGCGTTTTTTCATGAAACCGCTGTTTTTCATAGGCTTCCATGCCGAAGGCCTTGACGATTTTGTTTCCTGAAAATGTTTCATGAAGAAAAGCATTCAGGTCCGCCATGGATTCCTGGCACCCGGTGCTGATGCGCCGCACCCGCCTTCCAAACTGAACGATGGGCAGAAAGGCGACAGGTAAAATGATGATGGCGTAAAGGGCCAGCTTCCAGTCTCGATAAAAAATCACGCCCGTGAGGCCGATAATGGTAAAGCAGTCTCTCAGCACGCTGGTGACGGCCGTGGATACCATGGATTTGATGATGTTGACATCGTTTGTGATCCGCGACATCAAGACCCCGGTTTTTTCAGCATGAAAAAAAGACAGGGGCAGATCCTGAATATGGTCATAGAGCATGTTTCGAAGCCTGCGGATGATTCCCTGGCCCACATAACTCATTAAATACTCCTGGCCGTACATGCCCAATCCGCGAAGCAGATAAATCACGATGACGGCCACGGGAATCAATGTCAGCATCCGGACATTCTTGTTGAAAAAAATATCATCCAGTACGGGTTTCACCAGAAACGCGGTTGCGGAAGTTGCGGCCGCCATGACCAGCATGCACAGCATGGCCAGAAAAAGCCGGAGCCGGTTGTCTTTTATTAAATCAAAGAGGCGTTTGTGTCGGTCTTTGAGCAGAGGTCGGATCATGGGGTATCCAGTATAAAAAGCTTATCTTCTCTTAAGCATGTTCAGGGCAATGTCAGCAACGCGGGAAGAGGCGCCGGGCCCTCCGAGTCGGTTTCTGACATCGGCAAAGGCATGGCGGATGGCGTTCAGCGCAGACGGGGTATTTACAAGTTTCAATACGGTTTCCGCAATCAATTCAGGCGATGCCCGGTCCTGAATGAGTTCGGGAACAATTTCCCTTTCCGCGATCAGGTTGACAAGGCCGATATGCTTGACCTTGATCAGGGCTTTTCCCAACCGGTAGCTTAAGGGCGAAACTTTATAGATGATGATCACAGGCATTCCGGCAATGGCCGCTTCCAGGGTTACGGTTCCGGATGCTGCCACAACCAGGTGGGTTTTGGCAAATACGGATCTGGCTCCATTGGGGTCAATTTCCAGGCATAGCTCATTCTGAAAAGGAGTGCATAGGGCTTTTATGGCGTCATGGGGGGCGCCTGGGGCCATGGAAACCACAAATCGGATATTCATTTGCGCGGACAGAATTTTGGCTGCCTGAAGCATGACCGGCAGGAGACGGAAAATTTCGCTTTCCCTGGATCCGGGAAGCAGGCCGATGACGAGTGGGGAATCCTCCTGCAAGGGAGGCGCCGCAGAAGGCAAAGGGTCCCTGAACTCATCAAGCAGCGGATGGCCGACAAAGGTTACCGGAATATGGTGTTTGCTATAAAAAGATGCTTCAAACGGAAGGATTACCGCAACGTGATCCACCAGTCTGCCGATTTTTGTGACTCTTCCGGATCGCCAGGCCCAGATCTGGGGGCTGATATAAAAAAGAACCGGGATATTCAGTTTTTTGGCAACTGCTGCAATCCTCAGATTGAAATCCGGAAAATCAATCAGAATCAGCAGATCCGGGCGTGAGTTTTTCAAAAATGATTTGGCGGCAGCCATGCCGCTGAGAATTCCGGGCAGTTTTGAAAAGACTTCGGTAATGCCGACAACCGATAATGTTGCGGCATCCACCAAGATCTTGACGCCGGCATCCTTCATGGCCTTGCCGCCGATGCCGAAAAATACAATATTCCGCTTTTTTTCCTTCAGGGCTTTGACCAAATTTGCGCCGTGAAGATCGCCGGAAGCCTCGCCGGCTATCATGAAAATACGGTGTGATTTGTCGTTTGGCGGGTTCATGATGCTACTGAGAACCATAGCAGGCGTTGGTTGTGCGAATCTGATCCATGATGTTCAGGGCGATTTTCAGGGCGTCGCGACCCATCTGGCCGGTGACTTCAGGCGTCTGGCGAAGGAGGATGGCATTTACAAATGAAGTCAGTTCGTCTTCCAGAGCGTCGCCTTTTAAAAAGGATAGTTTCTGAATATCAGCCCCCGGGACAATGCCACCGGTCCCCGTTCCGATTTTCCGTATCAACGTGATATCATGGTTTGCAAAATCCACGGAAATATACGCATCTTTCTGAAAAAGGCGGATCTTTCGCTCGTTTTTTGTGGAAATCCGGCTCGCGGTGACATTGGCAACACAGCCGGTCTCAAAAGACAGACGGGCATTGGCAATGTCCACGTGATTTGAAATCACCGAGATTCCGGAAGCATGGATGCTCTTGATGTCGGATTTGACAAAATTCAGGATGATATCGATATCATGAATCATCAGATCCAGAACCACGCTGACATCCGTGCACCGGTCTTTATAGATGCTGAGCCGGTGAGATTCGATAAACATGGGCTTTTTGACAATCCCCTGCAACGCAGCAACCGCTGGATTAAATCGTTCCAGATGTCCGACCTGGACAATCAGTCCACGGGATTCAGAAATGCGTATCAGTTCATTGGCTTCTTCAAGGGATGTGGTAATGGGTTTTTCAATCAGGACATCGATATCGTTTTCCAGAAAATCGCGGCTGACGACAAAATGATCAGGGGTTGGAACCGCAATACTGACGGCATCCACTTTCCCGATGAGGTCCTGATGGTTATAAAAAGGCCGGGTACCCAATCTTGAGGCAATATCATCCGCTATGTTGCGGTGGGTATCTACGACGCCAACCAGATCCACCTGCGCCATTCCGGCGTATTTTTCAGCATGAAATTTTCCCAGATACCCGACGCCGACAACACCCAGTCGCAACTTTTTCATGTCCACTATCAATGTTAATCCCTGCTTTTCCCAGAGCGGGTAACTCCCCGCTGGGAAGATTTTATAAAATCAATAAACTCTGTAACTTCCTGAATCTGTTCCACTTCAGCCTGGGCACGTTCAATGGCTTCATTCAGGGTTAAACCGATGCGAAAGATAATGCGATAGGCCTTTTTTAGAGAGGAGAGCGCGGCAGGCGTAAATCCCTGCCGCTTCAAACCCACCGTGTTCAGACCATGCAGGGAAGCCCGATCTCCTGCTGCGATGACAAATGGCGGAACATCCTTGACAACCGCCGAGGCTCCGCCGACAAATGCATAGTCTCCGATCCGAACAAACTGATGGATGGCGACAATCCCGCCAATGGTGGCGAAATTGCCGATGGTGATATGACCGGCCAGGGTGGCTGCGTTTGCCAGTATCACCCTGCGGCCGGTTTTGCAATCGTGGGCGATATGGCAATACGCCATGATAAAGTTTTCTTCGCCCACTTCGGTGATTCCCCCGCCAAAAACCGTTCCGCGATTGATCGTAACAAATTCACGGATGGTGGTTCCCCGTCCGATGGTTAACAGGGTTTTTTCCCCTTCGAATTTAAGAGACTGGGGGATTGCGCCAATGGATGCAAACTGAAAAATGCGGCAGTTTTCACCGATGGTTGAATAGGGGTCAATGGTCACATGGGGGCCGATTTCAGTTCCATCGCCGATACAGACATTATCCGCAATAACGGAGAAAGGGCCAATGGAAACATTCGCGCCGATCTCAGCCTTGGGACTGACAATTGCAGTAGGGTGAATCATACAGGATCTCCATAAGTGGCCAGGAATTCCGCCTCAGCCACCAGCTTTTCATTAACCATTGCCGTTGCGGACATTTTAACGGCTTTTGATCGTTTTTTTATAATATTGACGTCTAAAATCAACTGATCTCCGGGGATGACCGGTATTCGGAATCGGACGTGATCAAATCCCATAAAATAAATGGCACCGGGTATTCTATCCGGCGGCAGATCCGACATGATCAGAACCCCGCCCGCCTGTCCCATGGCCTCCACAATCAAAACGCCGGGCATCACGGGGGTGGTTGGAAAATGCCCGGTAAAATAGGGCTCATTGATGGTAACATTCTTTAATGCCACCACTTTTTTCCCCGGAATCAGGTCGATGATCCGATCAATCAGGATCATCGGATACCGGTGCGGCAACAGCGCTAAGATTTCAGAGATATCCAGGCGATGCACGATGTCATGTCTCCGTTGGGTTCAGGGAGGTTTCGATTTCATTCAGCCGCTTTTCCATCTCAGCCAGTTTTTTCTTCATCTCCGGCAGTCGGGCGATAATTCGCGAAGTCTTGAGAAATAGTTTGTGAGGCATTTCAGGTGATCCGGTGACAACGGCACCGTCTGAAATGGAACCGGCGATTCCGGACTGGGGTCCGATGGTAACGCGATCACCGATCGTGATATGACCCGATACCCCAGCCTGGCCCGCCAGAATACATTGCCTGCCGATGGTTGTACTGCCGGCAATGCCGACCTGGGCAATTAGCAGGGTGTTTTCACCCACGGTGACATTATGGGCGATCTGAACCAGATTGTCGGTTTTTACACCGTTTTTGATCCAGGTTTTTCCATATGTTGCGCGATCAATGGTATTCCCCGCCCCAATCTCGACATCATCGTCGATCTGTACAATTCCCAGGTGGGGAATTTTGTGATAGATGCCATCATTCGGGGTATATCCGAATCCGTCACCGCCAATGACGGTTCCCGCATGAATGGTAACTCGGTTGCCGATTTGGGTTCCGTTTAATATGGTGACATTGGGAAAAATTTCAACATCATTTCCTATGGACACATGGTCACCCAGAACCACATGGGGATGAAGGGTCACCCGATCCCCAAGGGTGACATGATTTTGAATAACCACAAAAGGCGCAATGGCAACATCTTTACCCATATGAATATTCTGACCCACATGGGCAACCGGACTGATACCGGACCACGAAGGAATGGGCGGATAAAAAATCCGAACCACCTGGGAAAAAGCAAACTGAGGATTTTTGACCCGAATGACACGGTCATCTTCTTCAGTAAAATCATGAGGAACCAGAATGGCACCGGCGTGTGTTTCATGAAGCCGTTTCAGAAACCGATGACTTCCGGCAAAGGTGATGTCGCAACCATCCGCGGTTTCAAACGGTGCGACACCGGTTATGCATTGTTGGCCATCTGCCTGAAATTGACCCTGAACTCGCGATGCAATCTGGGCAAGCGTCATTTTCATTTGAATCAACCTTTATTTTTTCTTTTTTTCAGGCGCGGGGGCTTCATCCGATTTTGGCGCCTGCGTGTTGTAAATTTGAATCACTGTGTCCGTAATGTCAATGGACATAGGCGCATAAACAACGCCGCCGGTCCGCTTTTCGACAACCAGCGTATAGCCTTCTTTTTTTCCAATTTCCTGAACCAGCTCAACCACTTCTTTTTGAATCTTGCTGATAATTCGATTCTCAAGCGCTTTGAAATCTTCCATGTATTTCTGCTGAAGGGCTTTAAAATCGCCAATCTTAATTCTCATTTCCCGCTGTTTTTCATCACGGACTTCTTTGCTCATAACCAGAGATTCGCGTTCAATCTTTTTTTCAATATCTTCGATCTCGGCGCCTCTGTCTTTGAGATCGTTTTCCATCTGTTTTCCCTGTTTATTGATTTCAACCTGAGCCGTCTTGCCGGCGTTGGAAACCTCAAGGATCTTCTGGAAATCCACAACTCCGATTTTGGCAACATCAGCGGCTGATGATGACCCTGTCAGAAAGAAAAAAGATAATACTCCAACAGCCAGAATGCTCTTCATCATGTTCATTTTTTAAAACCCCTTTCAGAAATATGGTGCATGTTTTATATAAAAGTGAAGAGTTAGAGGTGAAACAACTGTTCCTCACACCTCACCCTTTGTCTCAAATTTCATTCTTCGTAGTGCTGAAAAAAAGAGATCAGAATGACTGTCCCATGGTAAATTCCCAGCGGCCGGTTGTGCTATCACCGGGTTTCGGATCCAGAATAAAGCCGTTTTCCAGTCGAATGGGTCCCATCGGTGAATACCAGCGAATTCCAAACCCCGCACTTTGAC
Organism: uncultured Desulfobacteraceae bacterium; assembly: GCA_903909505.1. Classification (GTDB taxonomy): domain Bacteria; phylum Desulfobacterota; class Desulfobacteria; order Desulfobacterales; family Desulfatirhabdiaceae; genus RAAP-1. Next base: position 4,034 of record CAIVVZ010000120.1, on the reverse strand, counting down.
GCAGACTGCCCAAATCAACATCCTGATTGTTGTCATACAGGTTGCCGGTGTCATAAAAAACAACGCCCATCAGACCGACATCCTTGATCAGCGGAAAAATATATTCTGCGTTGAACTGGACAAATTTGTTTCCGCCGTAAGCATCGCCGGCTGCATCGTGCGGGCTCAGTTGATCCCAACTAAACCCGCGAAGAGAGTTGATGCCGCCAAGATAAAATCGATCCCAAGGCGGCAGAATCGCGCCCGAGTGTTGCTCAACGTAGCCGGCCTTGGCATGCAGAAACCCAACTGTGCTCCAAAACAGCGGAAAATATCTGCCGGTCTCTCCGACATATTTGGTAAAGCCGATATCCCCGCCCAGAAAATCTCCGGCATATTCTAACGATAAGGCGCTGTTGGCGCCCTCAGTCGGGTTGAAGGCTTTATCTCTGGAGTCATAGCGAAGCGATGGGGTAATGCTGCTTTTGGTATGTTTTCCTGCCATGTCCTTGAAATAAGCAGAGGCATTGTCAGATAGATCTGTCAGATCGCTGATATCATATCCGTAGGAAATATAAGCCCGGGTGTAGTCATAGACCGGATATCCGAAACGGAGGGCTCCTCCGATGCTGTTCAGTTTATAAGTAGAATAATCTCTATACTGGTCATAAAGATCAAATCCGGCCGATAAGGGGATATCAAACAACCAGGGTTCGGTAAATGACAGTGTATAACGTGTGGTTTGACTGCCAACCTGACCTTTAAGCTGCAACAGTTGGCCCCGGCCAAAGAGATTTCTCTGGGAGATCGAACCGACTACAAACATATTCTCCACACTGCTGTAACCGCCGCCAAAGCTGAATGTGCCCGTGGGCTTTTCTTTGACGTCAATTTCCAGAATCATTTTGTCTGGCTCGCTTCCTTTGGCGGTATTTACTTTAACATCTTCAAAATAATCAAGCCGGTTAAGGTTTCTGATTCCGCGCTTTAACTTCTTGCCACTGAAAAGTTCCTGTTCATAGATATCGAGTTCGCGACGAATGACCTTGTCACGGGTTTTGGTATTGCCGGTGATCCGGATATCTTCAAAATAGACCAGATTGCCTTTTGAAATCGTATAGGTGATATTGACGATCAGCTTTTCAGAATCCTGATCAATATTGGGAATAATATCCGCATTGGCATATCCTTCATCCGAATAGAGATCACCGATGATGATGATGTCATCTCGCAGGACCTGCCTGCTGAAATAATCTTGCTTGGAGATTTTTACCTGCTTCATCAGATCATCCTCAGATGTTAGAAGGTCTCCGAGAATTTGGACCTTCCCTACTTTGAAGCGTTGTCCTTCATCAATCTTGATCGTGATAAAAATCCAGTTATCCTTGAATTCAACAATGGGATCACCCACCTTGGCCTGGATATAGCCGTTATTGTGATAGAAAGATGTCAGCAGCTCAACATCCTGATTCAGATCTTCTGCTTTCATGTCGCCGGAAGATGTCAGCCAGGACCAGAACCCTTTTTCAGAGGTTTTCATGATTTTTTTCAGTTTTTTTGCAGGATATGCCTGGTTTCCCACAAATTGAATTTCCTTGATCAGGATTTTTTTCCCTTCATCAATACTGAATTCAAGGTCTGCCTGATTGTTGTCCTGTTCCCTTATGTTATAACTTACTTTGACATTGTGATAATTCTTCTCCTTGTACATATCTTCTATACGCTTGATATTGCTTTGAATTTTAAATATATTTACAATTGATCCGGTTTTGATATCCAAGCTTTTAAGGATTTTCTCATCATCAAAAATCAGGTTTCCCGGTTTGATTTCAGTTGATTCCTCTTCTTTGAATTTCTTGCCGCCCGCGCCTTGATAGTCCTTGCCGCCCTTAATATAAATATGGCGGATGGTGGGTTTTTCCTTGACAACAAAAATGATGATTTTTCCTGTCGAGCTGTCTTCGGATTCCACCCGAACATCATCGAAATAGCCCATGGAATAAATGGCCTTCAGATCTTCGGATACATTCTTGGCCAGGAATGTATCGCCAGGCTGCGTCTTTGTAATGCGTTTGATGGCATCCTGCTCAATGCGTCTGTTGCCGGACACCCGGACGTCGGCGATCTTTTCCCGTTTAAAAAGCCTTGAACCGATGGCATCGGATAGAGATTTTACGGCTGCCGGAAGGTTTTCAACGCCTTCTCCCTCGGAAAAAAAAGAAGCCGGCGATTTGTCGCTGGAAACATCAACCATTTTGGCATCCAGGCTGAAATTCTGCCCCAGCCAGGTCAGACTTCCCCAGATTACCACATCAGCGGTTTTCTGGGAGCCAAGCAAGCGGATGGCTTCAAGGGTCAATTCTTTTCCCGATGCCGCGGCTGCAATATCCGGCTTGACGATGGTAGCCCCATCTCTTTCCAGATGGAGTTGAATGAGCTGCGGAACCTGGTCTTTTAAATACTCCAGATTTTGCTGGGCGAGAATTTCAAACGGTAAGACCATTACCTGGACGCGTTCGGCGCCAAAACCCATAACAGGAAAACCGCATAAGATTCCGATAATGATGTGACATAACCGTTTTAACATAGTGACACCTCAGTTTGCTTCGGCCAGTTTTCCGTCCAAGATGGTTACGCGTCTATCCATATAGGACGCCAGTTTCATGTTGTGAGTAACAACCACCATGGTCATATTCAGTTCTCGATTTAATTCCATTAATAATTCATGAACCTGTTCGCTGTTCTTTTGATCCAGATTCCCGGTGGGTTCATCCGCCAAGAGCAGGGGCGGCTTTAATACCAGCGCCCTGGCAAGCGCCACCCGCTGCTGTTCACCCCCGGAAAGTTTTGTGACCGGATGCTGTAATCTGCTCTTCAGGCCAACGCGCACCAGAATCTTTTCCGCAAGATTGATAGATATGGACTTGGATAGACCCTTGATGAGGCCCGGCATCATGGCATTTTCAAGCGCGGTGAATTCCGGCAGCAGATGATGAAACTGAAACACAAAGCCAATGGACGAATTTCTGAAACTTGCCAGTTGGAGGGGGTTCAGTTTGAAGATGTTTTTCCTCTGAAACCATAAATTTCCGGAATCCGGTTGATCCAGTGTACCCAGAATCTGAAGCAGGGTGGATTTGCCGATGCCAGATGCACCGACAATGGCAACGGTTTCTCCGGCCATTAGCGTCAGATCGACTGCTTTTAATATATCAATTTTTGATCCGCTGCTGAGATAACTTTTCTTAAGGTCTCTTGCCAGAACAAGGCTATTGACATCCGGTTCATCCGGTTCAATGCTTCCATTTTCCCTGCTGTTTTCCATACGCACTTTCACGGTTAAGTCATCATCCATATCGAATCGCCTCAACCGGATTGAGCCTTGAAGCCTGCCTGGCCGGATACAGCGTGGCGATAAAACAGATGATCAGGGAAGCGGCTGCAATCGAAACGACATCAAACGTTTTTAAGAGAACCGGAAGTTTGGTAATATAGTAAACATCTCCGGGAAGTTCAATGAATTTATAATGCTCAAGGAGTTTGCACAACGCAAAGCCAAGGCTGACCCCCAGGGTGGTTCCGATCACGCCGATGGTCATCCCTTTAAATACAAAAATGCGCCGGATGCTTTGATCGGTTGCCCCCATGGCTTTTAAGATGGCGATGTCCTTTGTCTTTTCCATTACCATCATAATCAGGCTGCTGGCAATGTTAAAGGCGGCCACCAGAATAATTAACGCCAGAATAATAAACATGACGGTTTTTTCGAGCTTGAGGGCGGAAAACAGATTCCGGTTCATCTGCATCCAGTCTCTGCCCCAGTACGGAAAACCCAGACGGCTGGTAATCGTTTCGGATATCTGCCGGGCTTTATAAATGTCATTCACCCGAACCTCGATGCCGGTAATGGCATCTTCCATGTGGAGAAATTTCTGTGCTTCACTCAGGTGAATATAGGCGATGGATCCATCGTATTCATACATGCCGGATTCAAACTCGCCGACAACCTGAAATCGTTTCATCACGGGTATCAAGCCGGCCGGTGAAATCATGCC
>CAIVVZ010000119.1 GCA_903909505.1 uncultured Desulfobacteraceae bacterium | reverse complement strand
TACTCCCGCGGCATTCTGCTTTGTGGAACCGGGCTGGGAATGTCCATTGTGGCCAATAAATTTTCGCATGTCCGGGCAGCCTTATGCAACGACCTGTTCTCCGCCATCATGAGCCGGCGCCACAACAACGCCAATATCCTGGTCATGGGAGGGCGGGTCATCGGGGATGTTCTGGCAAGGGAGATCGTGACCGCATGGCTGGAAACACCTTTTGAAGGCGGAAGGCATCAGAGGCGGCTCGACAAATTTGAGAACATGGGATGTCTGTTTCATGTAGACACAAAAACCGTTGCCAATAACTCATAAACCGTTCAGAGGTACCACTTGATCTTATCCACAATCGAACGCATTGACCCGGATATTGCCCGGGTGATTGCCAAGGAGTATGAAAGACAGGAGAATACGCTGGAGCTGATTGCTTCGGAAAATATCGCCAGTCAGGCTGTGATGGATGCCCAGGGAAGTGTATTGACCAATAAATATGCCGAGGGGTATCCGAATAAGCGGTATTACGGCGGGTGCGAATGGGTTGATGTGGCGGAAACCCTGGCCATCGAAAGGGCCAACGAGCTGTTTCATTCCACCTATGCCAATGTTCAGCCCCACTCGGGATCTCAGGCCAACATGGCTGTATATTTTGCATTCCTCAATCCCGGAGATACTCTTCTGGGCATGAACCTTTCCCATGGGGGGCATCTGACGCATGGGAGCCCGGTCAGTTTTTCAGGCAGGCTTTACAAAACCGCTCACTACGGAGTTGATCCCCGGACCGGATGCATCGATTATGATGCGGTTGAAGATATTGCCAAAAAAATCAAACCCAACATGATTATCGCAGGCGCCAGCGCCTATGCCCGAACCCTTGATTTTGAGGCTTTTGCCCGCATTGCCAGATCTGTCGGCGCCTATTTAATGGTGGATATGGCTCATATTGCGGGCCTTATCGCCGCGGGTCTGCATCCTTCTCCTGTTCCCCATGCCGATGTCGTTACCTCAACGACCCACAAAACCCTCAGGGGCCCCCGCGGCGGTTTGATTGTATCGGCAACACCCTGCAGCGACAAGCTGAACCGACAGGTTTTTCCCGGCATTCAGGGCGGCCCGCTCATGCATGTCATTGCCGCAAAAGCCGTTGCCTTCAAGCAGGCGCTGACGGATGAATTCAAGACCTATCAGCAGCACACACTGACCAATGCCAAAACCCTTTCCGACTGCCTGATGGCGCATGGCGTCAAACTGGTATCGAACGGCACCGACAACCACATGATGCTGGTGGATTTAACCAGTCTGGATATCACCGGCAAAGACGCCGAAATCGCTCTGGGACGATCCGGAATCACGGTCAACAAGAATTCGATTCCATTTGAAACCCGAAGCCCGCAGGTAACCAGCGGAATTCGCATCGGAACCCCTGCCGTGACCACCCGGGGCATGAAGGCGCCTGAAATGGCAATTATTGCGGAACTGATCGTTGCGGTGCTGAAAAAGCCATTTGAGGAAACGGTCATTGCGCAGACACGAAATAAAGTTCATGATCTTTGCCAGGCTTTTCCGATTTATCAAGGTTGATAGCATCGTAATTTACCGTGAAGATACCATTCGTCCACGAAATACACGAAAAGTTAAACAGAGTGGTATTTTCATTGATGGGGGCGTTTTTTAAGAAAAGGCATAGGCATGGAGGAAATGGCAGACAGGGGTACTAAAAAAGATACAGGCGCAAAAAAAGGTGAAAGCCGGCCTTCATGGGAAACCTATTTCATGGATATTGCCAGGCTGGTCGCCAGCCGTTCCACATGCCGGAGGCGATCCGTGGGCGCCGTTATCGTCAAGGACAAACGCATTCTCTCAACGGGTTACAACGGTGCGCCATCGGGTTTGTCTCACTGTCTGGATATCGGATGTCTCCGGGAAAAACTGATGGTGGCCTCGGGCCAGAGGCATGAACTGTGCCGGGGGATTCATGCGGAACAGAATGCCATCATTCAGGCTGCTTATCATGGTTTTTCCATTAAAACTTCCATGTTGTATTGTACAAATCTTCCCTGCTCCATTTGCACCAAGATGATCATCAATGCGGGGATTTGCCGGATATACTATCAGGAAGGCTATGCGGACGAACTGTCGTTAACGATGCTCGGCGAGGCCGGCATTGAGGTCATTCAGACATTGTGAAACAAGCGGGGCCGAAAGACCCCTGCTTTCACGTTGCTGACGAAGAATGACCCTTGTTGCATATGGGGGAGTAAACTGAATGAAATGCCCGTTTTGCGCAGATACGGAAAATAAAGTCATAGACTCCAGGTTGAGCAAGGAAGGGTATGTGATTCGACGGCGAAGGGAATGCCTGGCATGCAACCGGCGCTTTACAACCTATGAACGGATTGAAGCAATCCCCTTGATGATCATCAAGAAAGATGGCCGACGGGAGGAATTCAACCGGGACAAAATTCGAAGTGGCATTACCAAGGCCTGTGAAAAACGCAATGTCAGCATGAACAGTATCGAGGACTTTCTGGATGAGCTTGAACAGGAGCTTCGTGAAACCGGAAAGAAGGAAATTTCATCCTCTATCGTGGGAGAACGGGTGATAAAACGGCTGCATGACCTGGACGAGATTGCCTATGTCCGGTTTGCCTCTGTCTACAGGGAATTTAAAGATGTGAATGATTTTATACAGGAACTGAAGCTGATGCTGGAAAATAACCGACCGTGAAGGACCCCGGCACATACATGCGGATCGCCCTTGAGCTTGCCGCAAAAGGGGCGGGATATACCTCTCCCAACCCGATGGTTGGGGCCGTGGTTGTTGCTCCTGACGGCAGGGTTGTCGGACAGGGATACCATCAGTCGGTTGGCGGACCCCATGCTGAAGTCCATGCCATTGATGATGCGGGGCCGGCCGCAAGAGGGGCAACCCTTTTTGTTACGCTTGAACCCTGCAACCATGTCGGCCGGACACCGCCCTGTACACGGAAAATCCTGGATGCGGGAATTGCTCATGTCGTGGTCGCCATGCCGGACCCCAATCCCAAGGTCATAGGCGGCGGCAATGCGCATCTGACTTCAAGAGGCGTTCGGGTTACGGTGGGCGTGTGCGAAGAACAGGCAAGACGGCTGAATGAATCGTTTATCAAATACATTACCACTCGCAGACCTTTTGTCACCCTGAAATGTGCTGCCACGCTGGACGGCAGACTGGCGACGCGAACCGGAGACTCCAGATGGATAACCGGAGAGGCTTCCAGAGCATATGTTCACAGCCTGAGGCACGCTTATGATGCAATCCTGGTGGGCGTGGAAACCGTAAAAAAAGACAACCCCCGGTTAACGGCCCGGATTCCCGCCTCTCCGGATGGCAGAAAACCAAAAGATCCCATGCGGGTTATTCTGGATACCCGCCTGACCATTCCGAATGCTTCCAGCGTGCTTCACGCCGAATCTGATGCGGATACCCTGATTGTCACCGGACCGATCGAGACGGAGTTGCGAAATGCCCTGTCCCGGAATCCAAAAGTCCGGATACTGGAATCCCCGCTTCAAAACGGACGGATTGACCTGAATGCACTGATGGACAGCTTAGGCGATATGGGAGTGGCCAGCCTTTTCATTGAAGGCGGTAGCCGGGTGATTGCCGCTTCCCTGGCCGCAGGCATCGTGGATAAGGTTCTCTTTTTTTTCGCGCCAAAGATTTTAGGTGGTGATGACGGCGTGCCGATCTGCAAGGGTTCCGGTCCCGAATTCATGAAAGACTGCATTCCGGTAAACGCTGTTTCGGTCCGGCAGTTTGACAAGGATATCCTCATCGAAGGATATCTGAAATGAGTATTTGCCGTTTTCAGGGGTCAGGGATCATCAGGGATCAGGGGAAGGTGGAATAACAATTTTTTATTGTTTCTTTGACTTTTTTACGGGAATATATATGTTTACGGGTATTATTGAAGGACTGGGGACAATTGCCGCAATTCAAGCCTCGGGAAAAGGCAGACGCCTGACCGTTACCGCCGACTTTGATCTGTTGCACAGTCGGGTCGGCGACAGCATTGCCGTTAACGGCGCCTGTCTGACCGCCGTGGAAATCGGCAGCCGCCGCTTTGTGGCGGATGTATCTCCGGAAACCCTTGACAGGACGACATTCGGAAAGGCCAAAATCGGCGAGAGGGTCAATCTGGAACGGGCGCTTCGGCTTTCCGACCGCCTGGACGGCCATCTGGTTTCCGGCCATATCGATGGCATGGGAACCATGGAGCAGAAAAAAACTGCCGGGAATGCCGTGATCGTCATTATTAAGGTTCCGGAGTCGCTCTCCCGTTACATGATTCAAAAAGGCTCTGTTGCCGTGGATGGCATCAGCCTGACCATTAACCAGTGTTCAGCCGGAAATTTTGAAGTCAGCATCATTCCTCACACCGCCGGACTTACCACCATCGGGTTTAAGGCTGTCGGCTCTCCAGTGAACATTGAAACCGATATAATCGGAAAATATGTGGAGCGGTTTTTGATTCCGCATCATCAACCACGGGCACATGAACCCCCATCCGGACTGGATATGCAGTTTCTGGCCAAGTCCGGATTTTTATAAATATGAAAGATAGTTTTTTACCACGATTCACAAGCGGGCAATTGGGCATAAGCCAAATCCCCAAAGACGTTATTTAAGGAGAATAAATTTACGAAATGCCATTGATATCAATAGAACAAGCGATTGAAGATATAAAAGCCGGAAAAATGGTGATTCTGGTGGATGATGAAGATCGGGAGAATGAAGGCGATTTAACCATCGCAGCTGAAAAGGTTACGCCGGAAATCATCAATTTTATGGCCAGGTACGGCCGGGGTCTGATCTGCCTGTCGATGACGGGCGAAAAACTGGACAGCCTGAATCTGCCGATGATGGTCAAGGACAACACCTCTCCGTTTAATACGGGTTTTACCGTGTCCATCGAAGCTCGGCGCGGTGTGACAACCGGCATCTCCGCGGCGGATCGCGCCACCACCGTCCTGACCGCCATTGCAGATGACACCAAACCCGGCGATCTGGTCAGGCCCGGACATATTTTTCCGTTAAGAGCCAGAAAAGGCGGGGTGATGGTCCGAGCCGGTCAGACCGAAGGATCGGTTGACCTGGCCAGGCTGGCCGGTTTAAAACCAGCGGGTGTCATCTGCGAAATTATGGACGAAGACGGATCCATGTCCCGAATGCCTTCTCTTGAAATATTCAGCGAAGAACATGGCATCGGCATCTGTACCATTGCCGACCTGATCGAATACCGGATGCGAATGGAATCCTTTGTCCGCCGGTCCGCGGAAGCCGTCATTCCCACCGTCTTTGCCGGTGAATTCAAGGTGGTTGTTTACGAAAACGATGTCGATGATCTGCTGCATGTTGCATTGATCAAAGGGGAGATCTCTCCCAATCAGCCGATTTTGGTCCGGGTTCACTCCGAATGCCTGACCGGTGATGTGTTCGGCTCCATGCGGTGCGACTGCGGGGATCAACTGCACAAGGCCATGGAAATGATGGACAGGGAGGGATCCGGTATCCTGCTTTACATGCGGCAGGAAGGAAGGGGGATCGGCCTGGTCAACAAATTAAAGGCGTATGTGCTGCAGGACCAGGGAATGGATACGGTTGAGGCCAACCTTGAACTCGGATTCCAGGCGGACATGCGAAATTATGGCATCGGCGCCCAGGTGCTGGTGGACCTTGGCGTTAAAAAAATGCGGCTCCTGACCAATAACCCCAAAAAAATCATCGGCCTTGACGGATATGGCCTGAGCATTATTGAACAGATTCCCATTGAAATCGAACCGAATGAATTCAACCGGTGCTACCTGGAGTGTAAAAAAACAAAGATGGGGCATCTGCTTCATATTGATGATACCCCTTAAGAACGACCCGGTATAGGAAGTTGGCGATTATTTACTAAAATATTTTTCTGCTGGAGGACTTTCTTCATGCCCAACATTATCGAGGCCAAGCTGCTTGCCGAAGGGAAAAAATTTGCCCTCGTGGTTAGCCGATTCAATGATTTTATTACCGACAGGCTGGTGGGAGGGGCTGTGGATGCTCTTATCCGTTCAGGCGCCTTAACCCAGGACATTGATATTGTCAAAGTGCCGGGCGCTTTTGAAATCCCGCTTGTCGCAAAAAAAATGGCGAAAAAAGGAAAATATCATGCGATCATCTGCCTGGGAGCCGTCATTCGCGGGGCAACGCCGCATTTTGAATATGTCAGTGCCGAAGTCACCAAAGGTATCGCCATGGTCAGCCTTGAGTTTGAAATCCCCGTGATTTTCGGAATCGTCACGACCGATACCATCGAACAGGCCATTGAACGTGCCGGCACCAAGGCTGGAAACAAAGGATGGCATGCAGCGATATCCGCTATTGAAATGGCCAATTTGATTCAGGACATCGACCAGGCATAACTTATGGGAAAT
>CAIVVZ010000118.1 GCA_903909505.1 uncultured Desulfobacteraceae bacterium | reverse complement strand
GTTCAGGTGATTGACGGGGCCGATGCACTGGCGGAAACGGTGGCAGCATATCTGAATGCGCATTCGGATGTTGCGGCGCAAATGCCGCGAACCGGTAGGCTGCAAGTGATGCTGTCAGGGCCTTCAATCGTTCTGGAAAAGCAGGCCAAGGACATCCTGAATACCCGTGTTATCGAAACCGCAAGGTCTTCACGTTGATGGCCTCACAAAAAATCCAATATCTGACTGCGTTGCGCTTCGTCCTTCGATACCGCCGTATGCAAAGGACCGCCTCATGAACAGGATTTGCTCGCCTTGATCTTGAACTGTTTACTTTGCCGTCCCAAATGGCTGGCGGAATTTATCAAGCTGATTTTCAAAATAGCTCCGATCTCCGGTTGCCGAAAGCAGCGCCTTTTCGCCGATATAGATCGCCTCCCCGGATTGGCCGTTTCGGTACAGGCTTTCCGCGAACGTGTCCAGAATCTGGGAAGTAGGCTTTAATTCAGCGGCCCTTGCGGCAAGCAGCACGGCACGGCCGGGATCGCGGAATGCCTCGTCTTCACTGGTGGCCAAAATCCAGGCCAGGTTGTTCAGAGCCGAGAAATTATCCGGCTGCAGTAAAATCGCCTTTTCATAGGCTTGTTGCGCCATCTCGAAATTTTTGCGGAGCACATAGGTGTCTCCCAGCACATTATACGCAACCGGATTATTCGGATTTTTTTCAATTTCCCGCAGCAGCACTTGTTCAAAGAGATGGGCATTCAATTTTTTACCGGTATCGCCCCAGTTCAGGGTATATCCCAGCGCACCGATCAAAAGGATTCCCACCAGGTAAATGGCAATGCTCCCGCGGATTTTCCGGTCATGCCGGCTGATCCAGGAGCGATCGGCTTCGCATTTTCGCAAAAAGCCGATTCTTTCCAAAATGCTGTAATGGTGCCAGTTGGGCTTATTTGCCGGCTGGCCGCTGGTGATCGCAATTTTCTGCAACGTTGTGACCAGCGGAAGCGAGCTATTGAAAAGGGTAAATACGAAGGCGTCTGCCTGTCGCTCGAAATTTCGCATGAAATAGCCGAAAATATATCGAAAATAGATTAAAAACGAAAGTACCGCGCCCAGACTGAAAAAAGCCGACGTTGCGGTCGTCTGGCGCCCCTGAACCTGTTCCATCAGCGGGTAGAGCTGTGGAACATAGAGGATGGCAATCAGAATGACATCAAACAGGGTATAGGAAATGAGCATGTATCCGGCAAAGAAAAAAAGATAAAACTGGAGATGTTTTTTGCGAACATGACCGATTTCATGCGCCACAACCGCATCGACCTCTTCGGGGCTGAGAAACTCCAGCAAGGCTTCGGTGATCAGAAGATACCGGAAAGGCTTGATCAACCCCATGACCCCGGCGGTAATCATTCGGCCGCCCAGAACCGGCCAGTAAACGATGTTGGCAAAAGTAAACCCGGCACGAATGCTCAGATTTTCAATCCTCTGCCGAACGGGCCCTGGCTCAAGGGGCCTGCATCGCCAGAATTTTTGAATCATGGCCGGCCCGGTAAGCGCAACGGCAATCAGAAAAAATAGAAAGAACAGGATCTGACCCGTGGACGTTGCCAGCAGTTTTTGGGGAAGCTCGAAAGGAAGGGCCTGAAGGATATCGGATGCGCCGGAAATCAGCAGCCAGGGCAACACCACGGGAATGCTGAAGGAAATTTGGGAAGAAACATAAGCGCGAAGGGATATATTGTTCCGGTAGAGTTTATCATAAGGGAACCAGGCGCAGACCCAGACGATGACCATATACAGGAGAAAGAGGCAGAGGCAGATCAGGCCATCAAGCGTTGGGAAATGCGACACAAAGGGAAGCCGCGCGGTAAACGAAGTCAGGTTCAGGCCATAAATGCAGCAGGTGAAAAGCCCGATTGCCAGAATCGAGTGCCGGGTCAGGGCGGAACTGAACCGATGATCCAGTTGAACAAAACTCTCCCGGCCGATCCGCTT
>CAIVVZ010000117.1 GCA_903909505.1 uncultured Desulfobacteraceae bacterium | reverse complement strand
ACTCAGTATTTTCATGGAACAAAGGCCGCGGCTGAGCTGAGCATCAGAGGATGGGCGCTTATTCAAAACTTTGCTTCCTCTAACCCGCGAACTATCCATATGCATAATGGTTTGCAAAGTCCTGCTGAAAGGTTAAACAAATTTCAGTACAATGAGAATTGGATGCACAATCTATTGATATCGGCTTCTTTAGGAGGATTTAGGACTCCTCCCCAAAATCCGATATAATCAGGAGAACTTCAGGAAACACGGAGTATCGTTTGAAGAAGCACAGACCGTTTTCTATGACGATTTTGCCATTGAGTTCTACGATGACACACATTCGCAGTGGGAGGACAGATTCCTTCTGCTGGGGTATACTTCCCAGCTTCGGCTCATGATGGTCTGTCATTGCTATCGTGAAAGCGATTCACTGATCAGAATTATTTCAGCCCGAAAGCCTACGGCGAACGAAGCCAAATATTACAGGAGAAACTGATATGGAAGATGAATATGACCTGTCTAAGATGAAGTCCAGACCCAATCCTTATATCAGGAGGCTTAAAAAACAAGTTACCCTCAGGATGAGCCCGGATGTGGTTGAATACTTCAAAAAAATGGCAGAGGAGACCAATATCCCTTATCAGAGCCTTATCAACCTTTACTTGTGGGATTGCTCTGCCTCCAAACGCAAGCTCGACTTGCGGTGGGTACCGTGATTTTCTCAGATGCGTGCCACTGAGCGGCTCAGCATGGAAACGGCAGCATCAATTTCAACAATTTTATCGGTTTGCCTGCCTTTTTCCGTAAACAGCCACCTGATGGCCATGTGGCAGAAAATACCCATAAACAGGTTTCTGAACACGCGATTACTGATATCAGGCCGGATGCTGCCGTCACGTTTGCCCTCTTCCAGAATCTCAGTGACAGTCTCTAAGTATTGCTTGAAGGGTGGGTAGGCATCAGAGGCATAAAAATGCGGGTTGTAAATCGCATCGAATAAGAAAATTTTAACAAAAACCGGTTGTGTCAGATAGATCGTGAAGTGGTAGCGCATAAATCGCTTCAGTTTGCGAAGCGGCGTCTGGACTTCGAATACTTCGTCCAGGGAATCCAGGTTTTTTTGAAATTGCTGCCCAAGGGTTGAAAACAGCAAATCTTCTTTGTTCTTAAAATATTCGTAAATAGTCCCGTCAGATACTTCCGCCGATTTGGCAATTTCCTGGATCGTAGCGCTTTGATAACCCTTGGCGGCAAAAACGACCAAAGCGGATTTCAGAATGCGATCCGCCTTGTCGCTTTTCGGCTGGTTCGCCCCGGTATCCGGTCGGACCATGGGCAGCACCAGATCCAGGATGGCATCCAGATCCGTGTGTGCTTGCGGCGTCTCTCCGGCCACGATGCTCTGGATATTTTCCATATCAACCAGTCCGAAAATCGCGTCACGGACGATCGGATAGGAAAGGTCCGGACGGAAAGAGCCATCATCGACTCCTTTCTGGAGAATCTGTCTGCCGATGAACGACCAACGTTTAATCTGGCTGTACGCCACATGCTGCATGAAGTCCTGACTTGAACGGCATTCAAAAAGCAGAAGATTCGCATAGTCCGGGTGGGTGTCGTGATAGTAAAGCTGAAACCAGATCAACTTGCTGAGCTGACTGACCGGATCCTTGATGCCCTGAAGCTGCTCCTCCAATTTATCGAGGGCATCCTTGAGGCGTTCCTGGGTCACTGAAAAAAGCAGATCCTCTTTATTTTTAAAGTGGCGATACAGCATTGAATCGGTAACGCCGGCCATTGCGCTGATCTCGTTGATCGTTGCGCTGCGCCCTTTGGCAGACATGATACTCTCCGCGGCATCCAATATTTTCTGTCTTTTGTCTTTCATCGTGAAAAATCTCTCCTGCAAATTGAAGACATATCCGGACAGGTATTTCCACAGAATCTTCAACCTTTCCGGTTGTAGATGTTAACAGGAAAAACTTAGAACATGTACAAAAAAATCAGCAAATTTATACAAATCTGCCCAATAATGCATTCTATTGTCAATACTTTCTAAACATTCTATTGTTAATACTTTATCTTTACCACGATTAGTT
>CAIVVZ010000116.1 GCA_903909505.1 uncultured Desulfobacteraceae bacterium | reverse complement strand
CGACACAGCGTGATGCCCAGAATGACAAACCGTCTCCGGATGATATTTTTGACGCCGGTACGGTTGCTGAGGTCAAGCAGTTGCTCAAGCTGCCGGGAGGCACGATGCGCGTGCTGGTGGAAGGGCTTCATCGTGCCCGGATTGTACGTTATACCCGAGATGAGCCTTATTTTGAAGTTGAAGTGCAGGAGTTCCACGATACCGGATACAAGAAAAATGCAGAAATGGAAGCACAGGCACGGATGCTGGCGCATCAATTCGAGCAGTGGTCGAAACTGAGCAAGAAGGTTCCGCCGGAAACGATCGCTTCGGTTGTCACTGTCGAAGACCCGGATCGCCTGTCCGACCTGATTATTGGCCATCTTCCCCTTAAACTGGAAGATAAGCAGGAGCTTCTGGCAGCTGTGGATGTGAAAAAGCGCCTGGAGATGTTGGCGGACATTATCAACCGTGAAATGGAAATCCTTGAAATTGAAAAGAAAATCAGCGGCCGTGTGCGTAAACAGATGGAGAAAACGCAGAAGGAATATTTCCTGCGTGAGCAGATGAAAGCGATACAACAGGAACTGGGGGAAAAGGACGAAAGAGCCTCCGAAGTGGAAGAATACCGGCAGAAGATGAAAGAGCAGGAACTGCCGAAGGATGTTGCGGAAAAAGTCACTAAAGAGATCGAACGCCTGGAGAAAATGTCCCCGATGTCGGCTGAAAGCGGAGTTATTCGTACTTACCTTGACTGGCTAGTGGGCCTCCCCTGGTCAAAAGAGACCGCAGACCGCATTGATGTCGACATTGCTGAGAAGATTCTGGAAGAAGATCATTATGGACTGGAGAAAGTCAAGGAACGCATTCTGGAACATATGTCCGTCCGAAAATTGACAGAGACAATGAAGGGGCCGATACTCTGTCTTGTTGGGCCGCCTGGTGTGGGAAAAACTTCTCTGGCCCGGTCCATTGCCCGTTCCATGGAAAGAAAATTTGTTCGGGTCTCGCTGGGAGGGGTCCGCGATGAAGCGGAAATCCGCGGACACAGGCGTACCTATGTTGGCGCCCTGCCAGGAAGGATTATTCAGGGAATGAAAACGGTGGGCTCGAAAAACCCCGTGTTTCTGCTTGATGAAGTTGACAAAATGAGTTCCGATTTCCGGGGCGATCCGGGGGCGGCACTCCTGGAGGTTCTCGATCCTGAACAGAATAACACCTTTAGCGATCACTATATAGAATTGCCCTTCGATTTGTCCCGCGTTCTTTGGGTGGTTACGGCCAATGCCGCCCACAACATTCCCCGTCCGTTGCTGGACCGGATGGAGTTGATCACGATTTCTGGTTATACGCAGGAAGAGAAGATCCAGATTGCCAAAAAATTTCTCATCCCTAAACAACAGAAAGATCATGGCCTGACCGGACGACATATCGCTTTCCCGGAGAATGGGATTGAAAAAATCATACGCAACTATACCCGGGAGGCGGGCGTGCGCAACCTGGAACGGAGTGTGGCCACTCTTTGCCGAAAGGTGGCGCGTCAGATCGTTCAGAAGAAAAAGAAGGGGCTGCGGATGACTCCGGGAAATATCGAATTGTTTTTGGGGGCACCCAAATATCACTGGAATGAAGCGGAGCGGAGCAGTCAGGTGGGTGTGGCGACAGGCCTGGCCTGGACGGAAGTCGGCGGTGACGTGCTGCCGGTCGAAGTGACCACGATGAAAGGCAAAGGCACGCTCACGCTGACCGGTCAACTGGGTGACGTGATGAAAGAATCGGCGCAGGCCGGATTCAGTTATATCCGATCCCGGGCCAAAGAATTGGGCATCGAGGGAGATTTTTACGAAAAGCTGGATATCCACGT
>CAIVVZ010000115.1 GCA_903909505.1 uncultured Desulfobacteraceae bacterium | reverse complement strand
GTCAACGCCGTGGTGGACGCCGCAACCCGGAACATACAGGTGCAGGGAACCGTGGCAAATCCGAAACAGCTCCTTTTCCCCGGCATGTTTGTAAATGTTGCGATCGTTCTTCCCGCCAGGGAAAACGTGCTGGTTATTCCGACTACGGCCGTACTTTACGCGGCCTACAGCGACTCGGCGTTTATCGTTGAAGAGAAAAAAAGTGAAAAAGATGGCCGACCCGTCAAAATCGTTCGTCAGCAGTTTATCAAACTCGGGGAAAAGCGCGGGGACTTTGTCTCCGTCGTCTTCGGACTCAAGGAAGGTGACACGATCGTGAGTACGGGCGTGTTCAAGTTACGAAACGGACAGACCGTCACCGTGGACAATGCCCTGTCCCCCGATTTCAAGCTTTCGCCCAAACCGGATAATAATTGATTATCAAGTCCACATGAAATTTACAGACCTTTTTATTCGCCGTCCCGTCCTTGCGCTGGTCATCAACCTGCTGATCGTCATTGCAGGATTGCAGGCCATCCGCTCGGTCAATGTCCGCCAGTATCCGCGTAGCGAAAACTCGGCGGTTACCGTCACCACCATCTATGTCGGCGCCAGTTCGGATCTGGTGCGGGGATTCATCACTACCCCGCTGGAGCGTGCCATCGCAGCCGCGGACGGCATTGACTACATTCAATCCCAGAGCACTCTGGGGCTCTCGACCATCAGCGTTCGCCTGAAGCTCAATTATGATCCGATCAAGGCGCTTGCCGAGATCAGCTCCAAGGTCGACCAGGTCCGTAATGATTTGCCTCCGGAGGCGGAAGTTCCGATCATCAACCTGGAGTCGGCGGACAGCCAGTTTGCTTCAGCCTATCTCAGTTTCAGATCGGACATTCTCCAGCAGAATCAGATCACCGACTACCTGGTGCGCATCGTTCAACCGCGCCTTTCCGCTATCGAAGGCGTTCAGCGCGCCGATATTCTGGGCGCCCGAACTTTTGCCATGCGCATCTGGCTGAAACCCGAGCGCATGGCCGCGTTCCACATCAGTCCGATTCAGGTCCGAAATGCCCTGGTTGCCAACAACTATCTGGCCGCACTGGGTCAAAGCAAAGGGGCGCTGGTTCAGGTGAACCTGACCGCGGACACCAATTTACAGTCCGTGGCGGAGTTCAAGCGTCTGGTCATACGGGAACAGGACGGGGCCATCGTGCGACTCGAAGACATCGGAGAGGTTGTGCTGGGAGCCGAGGATTATGAAACGGAGGTACACTTTTCAGGCCAGACCGCCGTATTTATGGGCATATTTCCGCTTCCGAATGCCAACTCCATCGATGTGATCAACCGGGTGCGCCCGGAAATGGCTGCCATCGAGAAGATTCTGCCCAGCGGCATGGAGGGTCGTATCGCATACGATGCCACCGCCTATATCAATAATGCCATTCATGAAGTGATGAAAACGCTGGGCGACACCCTGCTCATCGTCATGGTCATCATTTTTCTGTTTCTCGGCTCTTTAAGGTCTGTCTTTATTCCCGTTATTGCCATTCCCTTGTCTTTGATCGGCGCGGTGTTTCTGATGCAGGTGTTCGGCTTTACCATCAATTTGCTGACCCTTCTGGCCATTGTGCTGTCCGTGGGTCTGGTGGTGGACGATGCCATCGTGGTTGTTGAAAATGTCGAACGTCATTTGAGCGAAGGAAAGTCGCCGATTGATGCCGCCCTGAAGGGGGCCCGCGAACTGGTGGGGCCCATCATTGCCATGACGGTCACGCTGGCGGCTGTTTATGCGCCTATCGGCCTGCAGGGCGGACTCACCGGCGCTCTCTTTCGCGAGTTTGCCTTTACCCTGGCAGGAGCCGTTACGATCTCCGGCGTTGTTGCCCTGACCCTATCGCCGGTGATGTCCGCGATGCTGCTGAAGCCCGGGTTGACCGACCACGGCCTTGCCGGAAAAATAAGTCGTGATTTCAGACGATTCAGGGCATTCTACGGCAGACTGCTCGACATGACTCTCAATTATCGTCCGGGGGTTTATCTGGTGTGGGTGGTTGTGAGCCTCCTCACCATTCCCATGTTCATGATGTCCCCGGTGGAACTGGCTCCGGCCGAGGATCAGGGGGTGATTTTCGGCATCCTTGACGGATCGGCCAATTCCACCATCGACCAGAACAGTTTTTTTGCGGCAGCGGTGAACAAGGCGTATCTCAGTGTAAAAGAGACGGACTTCACCTTTCAAATAACCCGCCCGACCTCGGGCATTGCCGGCATGGTCGTTAAGCCATGGGGGGATCGCAAGCGCAACATCTTTCAAATTCTGCCCGAGGTCCAGCAAAAGCTGCATGGCATTTCAGGTATTCAGGTCTTTCCGGTAACTCCCCCGGCGCTTCCGGGCGGGGGCCAGTTTCCGGTGGAGTTTATTCTGGCCTCAACGGCAGAACCGGATCAGATCCTGCAATTTGCGCAGCAGATCCGGATAAAGGCCATGCAAAGCGGCATGTTCGCCTTTCCGCCGCTCATCGATGTTAAAATCGATCAGCCCCAATCCGAACTGGTCGTTGACCGCGACAAAGTCGCAAGCCTCGGCATAAACCTGGGACAGGTGGGCACGGATATGGCGGCAATGCTGGGCGGTAATTTCGTGAACCGCTTCAACATCGCAGGCCGCAGTTATAAAGTCATCCCGCAAATTGCCCGCGTGGACCGCCTTAATCCGGATCAGCTTAAAAACATCTATATTTCCGGGCCCAAGGGAGAGCTCATACCGCTCAGCACGGTTGCAACGATTCGGAATTCCACGGTGCCGCGATCGCTGAACCGTTTTCAGCAGCTCAACGCCGTCAAGATCAGCGGTGTTGCGGTCCGGCCCCTTGACGAGGCACTGGGTTATCTGGAAGCCGAAG
>CAIVVZ010000114.1 GCA_903909505.1 uncultured Desulfobacteraceae bacterium | reverse complement strand
GCACAGATTTCGCTAAGATAACTGATGGACAGGTGGCTCTTGTGGAGAGCCGTTTGAATAATCGACCAAGAAAGTGCCTGGGATTCAGAACGCCAATTGAAGCCGCTGCTTCATCTGTTGCACTTCGACATTGAATGTGGGGGTGACTATCGAACACTTGACGGAAGAAAGTATCTTCGGGAAGTCTGTGAAAGCAGCCCCGGGCTCCGAAGAGCATAAAACTGACGAACAGAATCAGGCACGAACTGGAACACCCAAAGTTCACGCTCTTGCCAATGCCGATTCCCAGGCGTTGCAGAGTGTCCGTATAGATGTAAAAGTATTGGATAACCTCATGAACATTGTCGAAGAGTTGGTGATCGACCGGTCCCGTATCAGCCGGGTCGGGAAGGTCCTCATGGCTAAATACGAGAATGATGATATCATCCGCGAACTCGGGCAAACATCCAATCATATTATTAAAATTATTAATGAGCTCCAGGAAAATATTATGAAAGTCAGGATGGTTCCAATCAGTACCATCTTTAGCCGGTTCCCGCGCCTCGTGCGTGATCTGGCGCAAAAGCAGGGGAAGAAGCTGGACTTTAATATGTATGGCAGCGAAACTGAACTGGACCGCTCTATAATCGAACAGATACGTGACCCCCTTCTGCATCTTCTGCGTAACTCCATAGACCATGGGGTCGAAGCACCTGATGTCCGTCTCAAGGCAGGGAAGACAGAACTCGCTTCGGTCCGCCTGGAAGCCCGACAGGAACAGGGAAACATCGTAATCACTCTCGAAGATGACGGCAAGGGCATCGATACCGCAAAACTCAAAGAAATATCCCTTAAAAAAGGGCTCATTACTCCGGAAAATGCTGCGGGGATGTCAGCGGCCGATGCGGTCAACCTTATTTTTATCCCCGGACTCTCTACGGCGGAGAAAACTACGGATGTATCTGGCCGCGGTGTCGGCATGGATATCGTACGGACAAACATAGACAACCTTGGCGGGTCGATAGCTATCGAAACTATATTGGGCAAGGGCACCAAGTTCATTGTCAGGTTACCCCTTACGGTTGCAATCGTCCAGGGTTTGCTTATTTCCTCTGCTGGGGATACATATATCATCCCTCTTGCGTCGGTTATGGAAACCCTTACCGTGGCGAGGGCGGATATCAAGACAATCAACCAGCGGGAAGTTATCCGCTTGAGAGATTCGATTGTTCCCATTATAGGACTGGAAAAGGTCCTTGGCCGGAGCACCAAACCAACCCGTCTCAGCGAGCACAACTTGGTAGTCGTCATCAAGGCCGGTGAACGATTGGCTGGATTGGTTGTTGACAGCCTGATGGAACGCCAGGAAATCGTCGTGAAACCTCTCGGGAACTACCTCGGAGACGTCGAAGGCATATCAGGCGCGACGATTCTAAGTGACGGAAACGTTGCCCTAATACTCGATGCTTCCTCTCTGGCTAAAATGATGGTTCGCGGAGGCCAGGATATTGAGCACCTGATGGCAGTTGATTAATAAGGTTCTGAGCCAAATCGGACGTGGTATGAGCCAAGGCAATTTACCAAATCGGGCCATAGATGTCAGAAACATTTTTAAAGGGCAATCGCAGGTAGTATTTATGGCCCTTTTTTTCAGACCGCGAGACCTTACCGGCAACCAGTGTGAATGAGACAATAATTTTGTAAAACGGCACGAACAACGTGGAGAAAAGGAGTTCATGATGCAACAAGTATCATTGCTTACCAAAGACGAGTTATCTGTGTGGGGATGGCTTGTGAGCAAGGGAATCAACAACGCCATGCAAGGATTATCGGGCATGATTGGCGCCGAACTTGTCGTAACGTCATTGCGGATGGAACAATGTTCGGTCCAGCAGGCGGCCGATCTCTTGGGAGGCCCCGAGAATATGGTTCTGGGGATCTATTTAAGCGTCGAAGGGGATGCTACGGGCCACTTGATGCTGGTGCATGACCCCAGGATGGCCTACAACCTTATTGACATGCAGATGGGACTGCCGTGCGGGACGACTCAGCAACTCGACGAGATGGAACGCTCGATCATGGGGGAAATGGGTAACATAACCGGGTCGTTTTTCCTGAATGCTCTGGCTGACGCAACCGAAATGACGTTGAGCATTTCTCCTCCCGCCGTGATGGTTGATATGGCCGGGGCGATCCTCGGAATCGCCCTCGCCGATATAATGAAGGAACACGATGAAGTCTTGGTGGTGAGGACTACTTTCGGGACGGCGAATCAACAGGTAGATGGCAATTTCCTGGTCATGCCCACGATGGAATTCCTTAAAGCGATCCTTAAAAGTACACCTTCCGGTGCAAAATCATGGTAATCGCCTGTGAACAAAAGTGCATCATGGCAGGATTGGGCGAGGTCCACGTCTCGGACGATCCAGATGTCTTGCTGGAATGTCTCGGGCTCGGCTCATGCATCGGATTGTGCCTGTTCGATCCGATTGCCCGGGTTGCTGGGATGGCTCACATAGTTCTGCCGGAAAGCAACCGTGGGGGCAGCACAAATTTACCGGGGAAGTTTGCTGACACCGCCGTCCCGATGCTTATCGAAGGGATGTTGCGAAAAGGGGCTTCCAGGACTCGGATGGTGGCGAAGATGGCAGGCGGCGCGCAGATGCTGCAAGCCCTGTCCGGAGGTGTGGATTTGGATATGGGAGCCAGGAATATCAAAATGACCATTCGGGCACTTGATAAAGATGGTATAAAACTTGCCGCTTCCGATACGGGTGGTAGCAGGGGACGTTCAATATGGCTGGAAGTGAGCAGCGGCAAAGTTATGGTCAGGGTCATCGGTACCACGCCGGTGGAACTCAAATGAAGCTGCGTTGGATGATATTTGGAGGCTTTAGATGCACAAAATAATGGTTGTCGATGACTCAGCCTTCATCCGGGCGAAATACACGAAAGCCCTGAGGGCAGGGGGTTT
>CAIVVZ010000113.1 GCA_903909505.1 uncultured Desulfobacteraceae bacterium | reverse complement strand
TCCCCATACATCTATGAGAAATATGCTTTCCCATATGAAAAGAAGGTGTTTTCAGCCATAGGGCCGGTTTGCGCCAAAGCGGGAGTTGCGGCGCTTCTGCACATATGCGGTGACACAACCGGAATCATGCCTCTGATGGTTCAAACCGGCGCTGACATCATCGAGCTTGACTACAAGGTCAGCCTGAAAGAGATGAAACGGCTATATGGCGGCCGGATATGCCTGATGGGAAATCTGAACCCGTCCGCCGTCCTGCTGCAGGGGACGCCGGAGGGCATACGCGAAGCAGCAAGGAAGTGCATCGATGATGCCGCAGCCGGGGGAGGCTTTATCCTTGGATCGGGTTGTGAAGTATCGCCGAATACGCCTGTGGAAAACATGAAAGCCATGATAAATGCCGCCAGGTCTTCAAACGATCCAGCCGGATGAACTGCTGCCGGCAAACGGGCAACGGAATCCGTACGCCGGCATGCAAATCGCCGACAGCCGGATGAACTGCTGCCGGTGTCAGACTCCCGCGCGCAAATCCCCGACAGTCTCATGTTCCAGGTGGAAGGCGAGGAAATCCAGATCCGCGCCATCGCCGCCGGGACATTGTGCCACCAGGCCGATCCTCACCTTTTTCGGAACTTCCATTCCGAAATACCGGACCATGTTCCAGTGAACGCCGTCAGGACCATATTGCATGCCGAACGCATTTCCCGCGCGGACGATTTGCAGCCAGACGTCCGGCCAGTGGTAATTGACGCCGTTGGCATCATCGGACGCCTCATCGGTCACGACGCTGACGATGGCCCGGGTCCCAAAATCAGTAGATTCGAAGCACAATTTGGCCCAATGGTCAGGATCAGCCCATGCCATGACGGCGGCGGCATCCCAAACAGTCTTGAATGCATGGGAAACATGCGCCTTCGCGGTAAAATCACCTTCGACCTCCAGATACAGGCATGGCGCGGAAGCCATCATATGCACGCCAGCCGGATCCTTGAAAAAATCGCACTTCGCAGGCGCCTTGATTCGGATTCCGGACTTGTCCCCGGTCAACACTTCCATCGTCGATGGATTCATCCACTGAAAACCGCCGAGTTGTCCCGTGGACAACCCTTCCAAATAATTCATGCTCATCTTCGTCTCCTTGAAATCAGGTTCAATCAGGCTCATCGATGCCAATTCACGCGGATAACATTCATGATCCACCCTTCTTCACGAGAATCTTGTCACAGTGACTGAAGATTTGAAGGCGGTTTCAGCCCCAGAAGATCTTGAACGGCATATTACAGTTTGCCATCAATGCCCAGGCAACGGGGCAAGTGTCGCCTTTGGCATTGGGACCGCCGTTGCGATGCGATCTGAAACCCAATCGAAAAACAACTGTTTGCCCATTGGAATTCCTGCAGGATGGCCATATTCCATGATCCCCTCCTTTATGGCTGCATTGCGCCAAAGAGAACCAACCAGGCCAGGAAGGATTTGGCAGCCAGACTCAGAACGATATACGTTCTTTCTCCATACAAATAGTCTTTCCATTTGCCGACGCGGCGATATTGCAGGATCATGTTGATGGGGAACGTGTTGAATGCCACAAAGTAGGTCCCGACAATGGCCCAGACAAACCATGGCACCATTTTGAAATTTCCGGTGCCGAACATGTAAAGGAATA
>CAIVVZ010000112.1 GCA_903909505.1 uncultured Desulfobacteraceae bacterium | reverse complement strand
GGCAAAAAAAATAAAAAAGGCAATAGAGGCCAAAAAGATATCCATCAAAAACTTCAGCAAATACCTGCTGAACAGTGTATTGAACAGGGAAAAGCTTTTCTGGAAAATGGAAAAGCCAGGGACGCCATTGATGCGCTGAAACTGGCAGAAAAGAAAAACGGTGATTCAGCTTCCATTCGTCAACTTCTTTATCGCGCTTACCTGTTGCGTGAAGAGCAGCTCCGATCCAAAGGATTGATTCCGGAAGCAGATACCGTAATAAAAATGGCGATTGGTATGATGCCAACCGCTGATCAACTGAATGAAGCCGATGTACTGGGTTATGTATTGCATGCATCGATTGAAGAATCTCTGAAACTGTATATCGATTTCTCAAAAAGCCATTCCCCATCTGTCAGGATGGACCAGCACCTGGCCTATCGCCTGATGATGACAGATGATTGGGAACCGCTGGATGCTCTGGAGCTCTCTCATCCGCTTCGCCGGGATTCTTCGCCGGCAAAAGAAGCCGTATCCCTGATGAATCAAGGAAATTGGGAAGACGCGCTGCAGGTACTCAAGGTCATTCCGCGCGTTTCTCCATACGCCCCCATTCGGCTCTTTTGTAGGGCAATGGTCTTGTTTTATCAGGAAAATGACTGCGAGTTGATTCAGATATTATCCCGAATTCCCGATGATTTCCCCCTGAGCCGATGCATTGAAAGCCTGAAACAGAGCGCGGGCGGCAAAGACGCTTCCGATAACTCTTCCCGGCCTCATTTTCAAAGCTGCCTGTGGGAAGGTACGTCTAATCCTGAAAAAATGCTTGCAGATATCCTGAATAGTCTAAAAAAAAGGCAAATAAAGCAGGCAGTATTCCATATTTCCAGTTTTGCTAAGACCCTATTTCCGCAAAGCCCGGATTTTGCCACCCAACAGATTCTGGAAGCACTAATGTTTTCCTCTTTGCACATTGACATTGTCTTCGAGGATTTTCTCAGAATAATTAAATCCCTGCTTTCTGAGCATCGCTCCATGCTGGTTATGGCTAAGGGAAACCTGGAGACGAGTCCACTGGAGGCGGTAGGAAGTTATCTACCTTTGCTGGAAGAGGAAATTCCGGATTTAGAATATCGAAACATGGTTTCAGGCATGACCCTGTTGTTTGTTGCCCAAAAGTTGCATTCTGAAAAACAGGGAAATCGATCCATAAAAAATGTGACCCGTCAATTCAGTAAACTGACGGGCATCTCTGAGGGCGACAGTGATATGGATCAGGTTGTTTTGGACCTGGTCATCCAAAGCATCAAGCTGGACCCCCTGAACCGCAAGTCTTATGATCTGTTGATAGATCTTCCCCGTAACTCCCGGGATGCCAAGGAGTCAATCGAAAGCGCTCTGTTGAAGATGTCGGCTGTATTTCCGGATGATCCATTTCCCTGTCTGGAACTGGCCGCGTTGTATTACGAAAAAAACGCATTCCGGAAGGCTGAACGTGTACTGGCAGAAGCCGCTGAGCGCGCGCCGCATGACAACCGGGTGATGGACCGGCGAGCGCTGTCTCTGGTGATTTCAGCCTGCAAAAATCTCCATCGGGGAAAACACCATTTAGTGCTTCCGGATCTGGAAAAAGCCGAAGGGTTCAACAGTAAAAAAGTGACCCCACTGATTGCTGAAAAAACGGCACTGTTGGACCTGGTCGCGAATCCGGAACAGGCCGATAAAATTATCCTTAAGAATTTCCCCGCGATGAATTCAATAGACCAGATCCGTGCAATGGGGCTGCTGGTTCAGGATGCACAGGCCTATGGAAAACCCATTGCATCCAAACACATCAAGATGCTGGAAAAACGCCTGATTCGGGAAATGAAGCAGTTATCGCTGACCACAACCGATATCATCACACTTCTCAGTCCTTTTCCAAAAGAATTCAAGCCGGTTCTGCCGCAAAGAATTGTCGCCCATATCCTGCTTTGCAAACGCTCCGACTTATTTGGTGTTATTCCGGATGCGGATTTAATCCCTACCTTTGACCTGCTTTTCCATCAAGACATTCTGGGGTTCATGGCGAATGAACTGCAAAAGCGCCGGCGAAATAAAAATAAGACCCTGGCCCTGCCCATGCTGTTTTTTCTGATAACGTTGAGATACATGATAGGCCATTCATATTGTACGGAGCGCTATACAGACGTCATCGCAATGGCGGATGATCCGATGAAAAAAGAACTGGAAACGCTTTCCAAAAAACTTTCAAGACATGCATCGGGTTATTTAAAGTCTTCACTGGAGCACTTTAATTTTTCAGCTCTGGAAGATCCTTTTCCCATGGCTGATTTTTCAGGTTTTCCTTTTCCGGACTTCGATGAAGATGATTTCGACGAAATGGATGATCCGGATAAAGCCGATAATGTATTGGATATGCTCAATGATGTAATGCCTTTTCTGGATGACATCGGGCAAGGCATGGACAAGGAGGAAATTCTTGAACTTGTGAAACAAGTCGAAGACTTGGTGGATGAATTGGATATCAGGGGATTACCTGAAGGAGAAATTCGGGAGATCCGGAACCATATCCGATCCATTCCACCGATGCGGAAAATGTTGGAATCAATGGGTGAAATGATGAAATTTGCTGATTCTTCCGATCTTTCCAGGGAAGCAAAAATCCTCTTGTCTATGAATAAACCGAAAAAAAAGAAATTTCGTTTTTTTTAATCCTGAAAGAAATAAAACCATGCTGATTCATTATATTGTGCTTGGGGTCACACCGGAGGCCTCTGATGAAGTAATACGGACCCGTTACCTTGAGCAGGTTAAGCGCCATACGCCTGAAAAGGATCCGGTTCGGTTTCAGGAGATCACCGCTGCCTACGAAGCCATCAAGACGATTCGAAAACGCCTGGCATCCCGCTACTTGCCGCCTGAAAAAACGATTGATGTTGAAGCAGCATTATTTGCGCTGGCCAGGGCAGTATCCGGAAAAAGGAGGCGGGTCGGGCTAAGGGAATTAATACGGGAATCCGGCCATAAGGCTGCTTCGGGAACCGGAGTTTATCATGAGATTTAGTCAGATACATCCGTGGATGAAACAGAAATGGAATTTATTTGATGAAAAATTTCTGCTTCCCTGGATGATAAGGGGTGGTGGGTATTTAAGAAAAAAAATTGAAAGCAGAATCCGGAAATATCATCTTGTTTATGACTGGAAAGAAAAGGCTTTCGAAGATTTTTCCGCCTGGCTATCAGCGCTTCCCGAAAAGCCTGCGACCGAAAAGCTCACGACTGGCGAGCCTGCGACAATGGACTCCTGCGACTTGTTTACCCTTCTTTCTGAATTTACGGCCTTAAGGCAGGAAATCCGGATACAGAACCGGGAACAAGACAAAACCCTTTCAACGCTCACCGGGTTTATTGAAGCCTTCCAGGAGACGTCCAATCTGTTTAAGGATCGGACCCGGGCCCTGTCGGAACTTGAGGAGAATATCCGCAAATCCAGTGAAAAACGAACGGTCCTGCCGTTTTTGGAAGTCCGGGATGCGCTGGTACGGGGTCTTGGGGCCAGTACAGCCATAGCCGCATCCAAAAGTTTTTTCAGGCCTGCGCCCAGGGGAATTGAAGGTGTGGTGGAAGGCTATGAAATGGCGCTTCGGCGCATGGACAGGGCGCTTACATCTGTAAATGTCATGCCGGTTGAAACCGTTGGAAAGCGCTTTGATTCTAAAACCATGAAGGCCGTGGATAAACGGAGCGCGTCCGGATTGGAAAATGGAATGATTGTTGAAGAGCTGCTGACCGGATTTGTTCGAGGCCAGGAAGTGCTGCGAACGGCTGAGGTGGTTGTTTGTGAATAATACAGGGGGCTGAAGCCGTGTGGGCCTCCTTTAAACAATATTTTAATGCGGAGAGGATTTATGGAACCCATTGTTGGGATTGATTTGGGCACCACCAATTCGGAGGTCGCTTTTATTTTAGACGGTCTGGCGACCGTTTTGATGGATAATGATACCGGTATTGTTCCTTCGGTTGTGGGAATAGACGCCAATGGTAAAATCATAGTCGGCATGGAAGCCCTGAATCAGGCTGTCATTGCGCCGGACCGGACCGTTCAGTCAGTCAAACGGCTCATGGGCAGTGATGATCGCATTCAGATGGGGGATGCCACCTATCTTCCCCAGGAGATATCCGCCTGTATTTTAAAGTCTCTGAAAGAGCGGGCTGAAAAATGTATACAAAAACCCATTGTCAAAGCCGTTATCACGGTTCCCGCATATTTTACCGATGCGCAGCGCCAGGCCACCCGTGAAGCCGGAGAAATCGCCGGCCTGAATGTGGTTCGAATCATCAATGAGCCCACCGCAGCATCGCTGGCGTATGAAAGCCAGAACCCCAATGCCCAGACCATTCTGGTCTATGACCTGGGCGGCGGCACTTTTGATGTATCCATTGTCCGGATTGAAAACGGGATTGTAGAGGTTCTCTCCAGTACCGGCGATAACCACCTGGGCGGCGATGATTTTGATCAACGGATCGTCAGTCGTCTGACTGCGCATATCAAGGAGGATCTGTCGCTGGATGTGTCCGAAAATCCGGTTGTCATGGCCCGGCTGAAACGGGCAGCGGAAAGGGCAAAGATCGCGCTTTCCTTCGAGCCGTTTGTCCGGATCGAGGAAGACCATATCGGCAAAATACTGTTCAAAAACATTCACCTGTCCTACGAGCTTTCCCGCTCCGATTTGATAGAGATGATAGAGGATGATCTTTCGCGGACCATGGATTCTGTTACCAAAGCCCTTGAAGATGCGGCAATGCTGCCGTCAGCCATTGACAAGATCATTCTGGTTGGCGGGTCCACCCGAATTCCTGAAATTTCCCTGATGCTTGAAGAAAAATTCGGTCAGATGCCTCATGGAGAGATCGATCCCGATCTCTGCGTTGCGCTGGGGGCCGCCATCCAGGCCGGACGCGAAATGGGACTCGATTCATCCAGCGTGCTGCTGGATATCACCCCCTATTCTTTTGGGACATCCGCTCTGGGAGAGATCGACGGCATTCCAACCCCATATTTGTATGTGCCGCTGATTCGGCGGAATACCAAACTGCCCACCAGCCGCGGCGATGCATTTTGCACTGTTTATGATAATCAGGAGCAGGTCGAGGTTACTGTATATCAGGGTGAACAGCCCCATGCCCTTGACAATATCCTGCTGGGTAAGTTCATGTTCCACCTGACCCCTGCGCCCAGGGGGAGCAATCTCATCATCAATTTTGACCTGGATTTAAATGGCATCCTCAAGATGCAGGCTGTTGAGAAGGCAACGGGTAAAAAGATTGAGGGTGTCATTGAAAACGCCATCGGACGGTTCAGCGATACCGAAATCACTCAATTCAGACAGCGCGTCGATGATTTGTGGATTGAGCCGGAGAATGTATTTCAATCCGATCCGGCAGACGGCGCTTCCGGGGAGCCTTTGCCGTCCGATATCGAAACGATACTCAGCAAGGCTGCGGGCAAACTGGATGAAGCACCTCCCGAGGATCGCGATGAAATGGTCAATCTCATGGAAGACATTCAGGATGCGGCCAGAGACAATCGTTTGGAGGACGCCAGGGCATTTGCCAAGGAACTTGAGGAAATTCTCTTTTATATCGGATAAAAAATAGGCAAAAGGCTATAGAGAATCGGTGTCATATACAATTGTCAAACCCATAGCCTATTGCCAAAGGATGTTTTTATGGAACGCTGCCCTGTCTGTAATGCGCGATACGCCGGAAAGCGGCAATGTCACCGGTGCAAGGCCGACATTGGGATGCTGGTCGATATCGAAGAAGCCGCCAACTCTTACCAGGAACTATCTCTGGCTGCTTATCATGCGACCGATTACCCGCTGATGCTGGATCATGCCAGGCGTTCCTGCTCCCTTCTAAAGACACCGGAAGCGGTCTGGCTGATGGCCTGCGCCGCATTTTTGACCCGGCGATTTGATATGGCCATGCGGCTCAGGAACAGCATCTCTTAAAATACGGCCTCAATCCATCAGTCTTCAGTCTATTTCTTAATCCGTTTCTTTAAGTTTTGCCGCCCGGATCGTATGCCGCTTATGGGCATCCAGGATGGTTTTTCTCAGCCGGATGGATTTAGGGGTGACCTCAACCAGCTCATCGTCCCGGATAAAATGAATGGCACGCTCAAGCGTCATGGGTTTTACCGGCGAGAGCAGCACATGATCGTCCTTTCCGGAAGCCCGCATATTGGTCAGCTTCTTTTCCTTGCAGGCATTGACATTGATGTCGTTGTCCCGGTTATGCTCGCCGACGATCATACCCTCATAAACCGGCGTTCCCGCAACCACACAAAGCTGACCCCTGGGTTCCAGATTGAACAGGGCGTAGGGCACGGCAACCCCTTGTCTGTCCGAGACAATGGAGCCGGTAAACCGGGAGGGAAAATCCCCTCTGTATTCCTCGTATCCGGAAAAATACGAATTCATGATGCCGGTTCCCTTGGTGTCGGTCAAAAATTCATCCCGATATCCGATCAGGGACCTGGAGGGAACGCTGAATTCGATTCGAACCCGGCCCTTTCCGTTGTTGACCAGGTTGATCATTTTTCCTTTCCGGTTGGAGAGTTTTTCCGTGACAATCCCCATAAAACTTTCGATGCAGTCCACAAAAAACCGTTCGATGGGTTCAAGCTGCTTGCCGTCCTTGTATTTGAAGATCACCTTGGGTCTGCCCACGCACAGCTCGAAACCTTCCCGGCGCATGGTTTCAATCAAAATGGATAAATGAAGTACACCACGTCCGTAAACAGTATAAGAATCGGCTGAATCGGTAGGAAGTACCCGTAATGCAAGGTTCTTTTCCAATTCCTTTTCCAAACGGTCTTTCAAATGGCGCGAAGTCACATATTTACCTTCTTTTCCGTAGAATGGCGAATTATTGATTGTGAACAGCATACTCATTGTAGGCTCATCAACTGCAATCGGCTCCAAGGGTTCCGGATTTTCATAATCACATACCGAATCGCCGATGTCGAAACCTTCAATTCCAACCATGGCGCATATATCTCCGGAAATCATACTTTCAACCTTCTGACGACCTAAACCAGTAAATGTATGAAGTTCTTTAATCCGGCTTCTTTTGATCGAACCATCACGTTTCACCAGGGAAACATTCATACCTTCCTTAATTTCCCCACGATGAATACGACCAATTGCAATACGGCCAACATACGATGAATAGTCCAGTG
>CAIVVZ010000111.1 GCA_903909505.1 uncultured Desulfobacteraceae bacterium | reverse complement strand
TTTAAAGGGTTTGAGGTTCGCGAGCTTGTTGACAACCTTGTCTTCGGAGTGTTTTCGCACCACGCAGGAGTTAACCACGATGATGTCGGCTTCGGCAGCCGCGGGGGCGGCAGAATAACCGTGCCCGGTGAACCGGGCTTCGAGCCGTTCCGACTCCGCGCGGTTCATCTGACACCCTATGGTCCAGATATAATAAGTTGACATTATTGACTCAGTTTAAAGAACCCAAAAAATCCGTTATGGTTTCGATGAATTCACGGAACTGCCCCACGAAGAACAGGTGCCCACCGTTGAAGATTATCAGTTTTGAGTCTTCGATGCTTTCATGCATTTCATTTGCCAGTTTGATCGGTATTAGGGGGTCGTCTTTGCCGTGAAGGATTAACGTGGGGACGCGGAGTTCATGGAGGCGGGCGGTTGCGTTGTAACTTCCGGAAGCTTCCCATTGGCGCTTGAATGCGTAGTATGGTTGGGGATATTGTTTCGATCCCCTTGCCTTGTTTCTGGAAGTTAGGTTAAGCCACAACCGGTGAATCCAGCCATGTCGTTTCGTTCGTTGCATGCGTGTTGAGACCAGAACAAGGCTTTTGACCAGTTCCGGGCGGCTGAGGGCCAGCGCGACGGCGATACGCCCTCCCATCGAGAGACCGAGGATGTTGGCGTTTTTGACCCCTAGGCTGTCCATGACCCTGGCAACGTCGTTGGCCATCATCTCTATGGTATATGGGGCGTCGGGCTTGTCGCTGCGGCCTGCCCCGCGGTTGTCGATGGCAATAAAATCGTATTTTCTCGAGAGAGAGAGGCTGAGGCCTTGCCACTCGGAGATGTCGCTGCTCAGCCCGTTAAGGAAGACCAGCGGCTCACCTGCTCCGGAACGCTGGTAATAAAGGTTTATATCGTTGACTTTTAAGTAGGGCATTTCGTTATGAAGAACTATTTTGAGTTAATCCATCTGGATTTTGACGAGCCCGGCGCCGCCGGACAAGGACGCTATCAACACCGGTCATGGAGTTTCACGACGAAAGCGTCGGAAGTGCCCGCGATAGAAAAGCCTTGGAAATTTCCCTTTGTCGATCCGCAAACGTATATACCCAGCGCGGAAACCTGCAGCCCGTAAGCAAAATCGTCTTTGCCGGTGCCGAATTCAATCAGACTCAATTGTTTGCCGTCGGTTGAGTAAGACCCGACAAATACATCACTCCCCCCGGAATTCCGCTGACCGGTAAATGTCCCGTTTGTGTACCCTGTAAAATACATGTTTCCCGAATGGGATGAGATCCCTCCGGCAAAATCCGCAGCAGGAGTCCCGAATTGCTTTGTCCACAATTTATTTCCGTTTTTATCCAGTTTGGTCAGGAAAGCATCGGAATCTCCCAGGTTCACCTGGCTATCCATGGAACCGTATGTTGTCCCGAACACAAAGGTCTCATCCCCTACG
Organism: uncultured Desulfobacteraceae bacterium; assembly: GCA_903909505.1. Lineage (GTDB taxonomy): Bacteria > Desulfobacterota > Desulfobacteria > Desulfobacterales > Desulfatirhabdiaceae > RAAP-1. The sequence continues at coordinate 957 of CAIVVZ010000111.1, read as the reverse complement.
GCCGTTATTGACTGGCCGCGGTCGTCTTTTTCAGAGCTTAGGTGCGTCAGCCATATCCGGTTTCCGGTGAAGTCATATTTGCCGACGAAGACGTCCGAACTGCCGGCGGGCAATCCGGATGAAAACGGGCCGTAGGAAGTGCCTGTCAAATATATGCCTGTCTCGGAGGCGAATACGGAGGCGCAATCGTTATTCCAGGAAGTATCGACCTGCCTGCTCCAGATCTGACCTCCTGTCGTGTCGTAACAATCAAGAAAAGTGTACGCTGCCCCGGGAATCTGGCTAACGGGGGTATCGGAATAAGAAGTCCCGGCAACATATATCTTGTTGTCGAAGAAAGATATTGAATTGGCGGTATCGTTTTGCTTCGAACCAAACTGGCAGGCCCATGTCAATGAACCGTTTGAGTCGAATGCGCAAAGAAAAGCATCTGTGCCGCCCGCACTGGTCTGGCTGGAGATTGCCCCGGAAGTTGAACCGCAAACGAAAATCGTGTTCTCTCCACCGCAGACTGATTTGGCAATCGAATCCCCCGAGGATTCCAACTGTTTGGTCCAGATCTCTTTGCCGTCAAGGTCCTGTTTTGAAATAACGGCAACTTGAGGCAACGGGTTCGACTGGTTGTCGGGGCCGGGCCTTGAATATCCGACTGTAACGATGCCTCCCGCAAAAGCAAGGCTGCTGACCGAATCGTACCCCGGCCTGCTGGATTGCCGGGTCCATTCAATCGTCATCGGCGACAAATTGGTAGTAGTGCACCCTGATAAGAGGGATAATCCCAATAAAAAAATGGAAGTAAGAACCTTTAAAGGTTTGTTCATCATTAATCGAGTCCCTGGGGCCTGCTTAAAATGTTTACCGTCAACCTTATCGCCGATTGTGTCTTTCCTTTTATCGAAGAGAGTGAGGTATTTGTGGGGTTTGTGGCAGGGGAGGTTGCAGGGCCGATGGCGGAGG
>CAIVVZ010000110.1 GCA_903909505.1 uncultured Desulfobacteraceae bacterium | reverse complement strand
CTTTTCAAGGGGAATGCGAAGTTTGGGGATCTCGCTTCTGGCCTCTTCCTCCTGCCACTGAAGCGTGTCCGGCCATTCATCCTCCTTGACCCACATCTGGTTCATGCTGACGGCATGGCTGTGCGCGGTGGACTGAATATATTGAGGCGTCAGGCCCAGCAGATGGGTGATGCGCCGGACCACGCTCATCAGATAGGCCACATCGATGCCAAAAGGGCAGTACATGGCGCATCGCTTGCATAAATTGCACTGGGTGGCCGCAATGACGGCAGCCTGTCTCAAGAACGCCTTGCCGACCCTGCCTTTTTTACGGATCATTTCCCACAGGGTCTGCTTGACCTTGCCGGCAGGCGAAAAGCGCGGGTCCTTGTCATGGGACAGATAATAATGACAGCCTTCCGAGCACAGCCCGCAGTGGACGCAGGTTTCCACGTAAACCTTAAGACGGGCACCGGCTTCAACATTCAGCACCCGGAGAATCGTCTTTTCAATTTTATCTTCCGTAAGCCTGGCCAGCCCCTTATCAATGCCTTCATCCAAAATAATTTGATCGACTTGTTTTGCCGGTTCATTTATCATCCGAGAACCTCCCTTATCTTTAAACACGCCCTTATCACCAGTCTTTTGCGTGCCGTACGTTTCCGAATTCCGAACCCATATAGGCCCTGGTAAACGGGGAAAACAGCATGTGGCTCAGCCGGGTAAACGGAATGGCCATCAGCAGGATTTCACCCGAAAGAATATGAAGAACCATAAAAAATGGGTAATCGATCCATTGATGATAGGCCACAAACCCTGTCACGAACGGTGCCGCAACCATTCCCAGAATCACATAATCCGAGGTGGAGGTCAGATATTGGACTTCCGGTAGTTTGATCCGGCGCAACCAGAAAAACACGCAGCAGCCGATCACCGCCAGCGTCATGATATCTGAAACCAGATCCGGCAGACTCCACAACTGAATATTCCAGGATTCGTCCCAGAGCACCGCATGAGACAGGAGAAAAACAGGCGCCAGCAACAGACAGATATGAAACGTAAAGGTTATCAGCGTCATGACCGGATGCTTTTGCATGTTTACCGAGGCAAACGGGATGATCCAGTGAAAAATGGAGCGCAGGCTGTATTTCCAGCTCATGAACGAATAAATGAATTTTTCTTTCCGATGAACGAGAACAGCCATGTGAAGCAAACGGTACAGGCTGCCGACAATAAAAACCGTAAAAGCCAGCCATGCCAGCGGGCCGCTGACGAATTGATAAATGTCATGCATGGGAGTTCCTCCATTTATCGTGAACAGGCTTTCCCAAAGAGGGAAGTTATCTGCTTTATGATTGGGGCCGACCGGAAAACCATGATCAGACCGTTACCGCATAAAATCATTGATCGGGATTACCCGGCGACGGTAAACACCGTCTTCGATGGTCCTAAAAAGTAGCCGGGTTCCATCCGGGCTGAACGCCGGATCCCAGGCCGCATCGCAGTCATGCGGCCAGAGCCGGTCGTTCAGCGCAATCGTATATTTGCCGCCGCGCGCCACTTTTGCGGCCACATGCGCGCCGTCCGGGCTGAAAACCGGTCTCCAGACCATGTCAAAGGTGTTTTTCCAGGCCGCCCCCTGAACCGCCACCCCCCAGCGCTCATTGTCCTTGACCACCGCTGCGATGTTTCGGCTATCGGGACTGAATGTCAGATCCGTCACAAAATCGCTGAAAATAAGGGTCCAGGCCCTGTTGTCCACGGCAATGCTCCATTTGCCAAATCCGGTGGCAACGATGGCGGCAAGGCGATTTCCGTCCGGACTGAACAAAGGATGCCAGAGCTGATCGAACGGTGTGCTCCACATCAAGTGGCCCTCTTCAGCCAGGTGCCATTTTCCTTTCACCCTGACCGGCGCGATGACCTTACCGCTGATCGGAGAAAAGATCGGCTCCCATACCCCGCCAAAGGTTTTCTCCCAGGGAACCCCATTGACGGCAATCGTGTAGTCATACAGCGTCAGCCGTACTTCGGCAGCCAGGTCGCCATTCAGGCTGATGGCCTTGTTCCAGACATTCACAAACGCACGATCCCAGGCCGTGCCGTCCATGGCTGCGGAAAATGTTCCTTCCTGAAATTTATGGATTTCAACTTCCCCTGTTGAAATCACCTGAACGGATGCCGCCGTATGGTTTCCATCCGGGCTCAGGGCCGGATCGGTCAGATTCCCATAAGTTTCTTCCCAGGGGACGTCATTTAATACCATGCCGTATCTGCCATCCTGCTGAAAGGACGCTGCGATGCTGTTCCCGTCCTTGCTGAACAGGGGGTTCCACACATAAGCGAAACGGTTTTCCCAGGGCACCCCATCCACGGCGACGGTCCACTCCCCCGTGTCCGAAACCAGGGCTGTCAGCCTGCCATCGGCGGTAAAGCGAAGGTGCCAGATTTTCTCAAAGGGATTTTCCCAGGTTTTGCCGTTTACACAAACGTTGAACTCCCCTTCCGCGGAGTTGACAATTGCCGCAACCCGTTCACCGTCAGGACTGGCATATGGCTCCTCAACCCATTCAAACCGGCTGTTCCAATCCCCGACGGGAATGCGCTTTTCTCTGGTTTCCCAGTTCCATGCGAACGTATCCGCCATGCAACCTCCCTATAAAAATACTCCCCTGTCACCACGATTTACAAATTGAGAAACAGGGCGTTACGATAAGGCCGCCAATGCATTCAGCAACCGTTCGGCGTCTTTTTCATCGGGATGGGGTGGTATCCTGGCCAATACCCCCAGACCTTCGGCGGCTTCATGAAATTCTTCCGGCGAAAGCTCGCTTACCAGGGCAAGCTGGGCCAGCGCATTGACGCGAATCAAGTCTTTGGCGATACTCAGTCCCGAGCGCTCGTCCAGATTATCATCGATAATGATCAGATCCATCAAACCGAATGCGGCGGATCGTGCGGCTTCTACGGAATTCGCCCAGATGACATCATTAATATTCTCTGCACTCAGACCCTTTGCCAGTTTTGAAAATTTATCGGCATGTTGGGTAACAATCAAAATTCTTTTCATCATTTCTCCTTGGGATGTAAGTTTAACGGAATTCCGCAGGACCTGTGATCATCCCATTTTGCCGCAGCAGGAACCCGGTCCGGCGCAATGCGCCTGAGAGGGGGTGCTCCCGCAGCAAGCCGTATCTTTAGGCCCCGGCATATCTTTAGCGTTCCGGCCGGTCAGAGAACTCGTGGTGGACATCAGCCGGTTTGTCAGAGCACTTCCGCAACCCGGGCAGGTCAAAGGATCATTGCTGCTGATCGCCAGCACTTCACTGTTCTTGCCGCATGAGCGGCATACAATATCATAAATCGGCATCGGTATATCTCCTGAAAAAGGCGGAAAATCGGAGGATTCCGACTTCCCGCCCGCAATCGGTATTCGGGCACCGATTATCGCGTGTTTTTTTCTGAATTTCCCCATTCTTTCCGGTAATAATCATCGATGGCTTCACCCAGCGTGTTCACCGCCAGGGATGCGCAATGCATGTGGTCTTCGGGTAAACCGCCCAATTCCGCAGCCACAGCCTCAGGCGTCACGCCCAAAGCCTCTTCCAGGCTTTTGCCGCTGACCAATTGGCTCACGGCACTGCCGCAGGCGACCGTATAAATACAGCCATGGGGAATCTGACCGATATTTACGATCGCCTGATTTAGAATCGACAGGGAAATTTCAATGGAATCCCCGCAGATGCCGACTCCGGTTGCCTTTCCCTCTGCTTTCGGTATGGCCCCCATATTCCGGGGTTGATTGGCATGCACGTAAAACCGTTCATCAAGCAGATGGGGTGGATGGTCATGCCCCTTTTCAGGAAGCTCTCTCTCTCTTGCCATCATCGCGCCTCGCTGTTAATGCGCACCACCGCCGCAGGTGTGTTCCTGAGAAAATTGCGGAAGCTTGCCTTCAAGCAGCGCCTGCACGGCATTTCCAACGGTCAGGAAGTTTCCGCCGAAATAAACCTCAATTCCCACCTGGTTAAACCCCATGAGCGGGCGAAACCCCATGCCGCCGGCGATCAGTTTGGCAGCGCCTTTACCGGCCAGATACTGGACAGGCGCCATGCACCCACCCTGTTGATGCGGGACATTGGGGATCACATCCACTTTCTTGACGGTGTTGTCTTCCACGGTAACCAGGGTATAGAGGTCACAGTGACCAAAATGTGCGCCCAGCGGTGCGTCAAGTCCACCCGGTGCCGAGGAAGGGATAGCGATTAAAGTATTCACAATTCATTCTCCTTTATGATGCGTTTCAGTTGTCTTTGTTTTCAGGCCCGATCGGCCTGCATGAAATAATAAACGTATTTTCTTCATAACTTGAATCTGTTCGATTCAGCCAAAGCGCTTTTTAAGCGCCATGACCCATACTGTTGGGCTTTGAGGCCATGTCAACCTCGCCTGCCTTGAATTTGGCGATGGCCTGACGGACTGTCATGTTCTCCAGATTCTGGCCGACTTGAATGCCTGCGGCGGACAGCGCCCGGAATGCCTTGGGTCCGACAGATCCTGTCAGAACCACGTTGGCTCCGGATCGGCAAACTGTCTCAGCCGCCTGTATGCCGGCTCCCTGGGCCATGGCCTGTGAAGATCCGTTGTCGACAAACTTGAATTCAAGGGTGTCCGGATCGACGATACAAAACCCGGCGGCACGGCCAAACCGGGGATCGACCTGCGAATCCAGGCCGGGTTCTTCGCAACTAACTGCAATTTTTACCATAACATGCTCCTTTTTGAGTTCGAAAGCGGTGCTCGCCGCGCGGCCGACGCCTTGGCCGCCACGCGGATTCATGCAACCGCCATGTCTGTTTGCACGATGTACCTTCTTTTCCAATGAATCCATCCCGGACAACCGGCCTCCGCGGCATCCCGGCATGGTAAAAGCCTCTTTTCTAAAATCGCCGGAGAGCCATGCCTGAATGATTTCGCAAAGATCTCCTGCGACAAAAGAGACCACGCGAATATCATAAGCCGCTATCTGGGACAGCATTAACCGGGAAATGGCCCCGCAAACCAGCGTGTCGACGCCGAGTCCAATCAGGCAGCGACCTGTTTCAGAACCCGAATTCGCAGGCAGTTTTTCATCTCTTTCACGGACGATGCGCCCGGACTCAGCCTCAACCAGCCGGATCTCTCTGGCCACATCAAATACCGGGGCGATTCGTTTGTTCCAGACTGCAAAAGCCGCTTTCATCTGTATCCACCTGAGTTTATAAGTCAATGAAATGGACTTAGCAAATATAGTGCCAAATCATTATTTAAATGAAATAAAGACATAACCTGATGATATTCATTAATATAAAGTAATAATGCTGCGGGGAGGGAACTGGGATTCAGTCGCGATGCTGCTACTCTTACAGGTTGAACAGGTAGCATTATTGCGACTGATGTTTTATCGGTCCGTCAGCGCATGCAAGCAGTTTATCGGGTAAAGATCGACGGAACGATGCGCGGCTTTTCTGATCGCTTTGAGTCGCAATATCCAAGCACTGCTGATCATATATGGTTGCAAATTTGCGACGATACAATAACCGACAATTCGCCATATGTCTTATTAAACATAAAATTCAGTATATTAAAAATATATTCAGCGCTGGCATGATAAATGCTATATGTCAAGTGTCAAGAGCCAGGATGCGCCCAGCGTTTGAGAGCTGTCATTGCCGAACAAGTATCTTTCCGGAGATTCAAATTTCTTCGAGCCGATACAAAGGCTGGAGCCCAATCCTGCCAATCGGGCGCAAACGTCGTCCATGGACAAAAGGAGGGTCATATCATGCCAAATAAAGACGGAACCGGCCCAAAGAACCAGGGGTCACAATCAGGTCAGGGAGGCGGAAAAGGGCAAAAACAAAGAGGTCCCGGTTGTCGAAGAGGACCTAAAGACGACGCCGGTCCGGGCTCCGGAGGCAGGCGGGGCCGCGGCCAGGGGGCCGGTAAAGAAGATGCCACGGATAAATCAAGCAAGGAGTCATGATGATTATCAGTATAGCGAGTGGAAAGGGCGGTACGGGCAAGACAACGATCGCCACGAACCTGGCCGTTTCTCTTGGGGGCGATGTTCAGCTTTTGGACTGCGATGTGGAGGAGCCCAATGCTTACCTCTTCATCCGGCCTGAAATTCATGAAACCAGGATCATTAACACTCCTGTTCCCGAAGTGGATATGAAAAAGTGTACCCTTTGCGGCAAGTGCCGGGATATCTGCCAGTTCAAGGCGATTGTCATCATGGGCAAAACCATCCTGCCTTTCCCTGAACTCTGCCATAGTTGCGGCGGCTGCATGCGCGTCTGTCCGGAAAAGGCCATCACGGAGACGGGCCGCGAAATCGGCGTCACCGAGCGGGGCAGCCGAAACGGGCTGGAATTTGTTCATGGGAAACTGCGGGTCGGCGAGGCTATGTCCCCCCCGCTGATCCGGAAAGTACGGGAATATGCCAGGCCCGGTGCCCTGACCATTATCGACGCCCCTCCCGGTACTTCATGTCCCGTTATCACCGCAATGAAAGGGGCGGACTTCGTTCTCCTGGTGACCGAGCCCACGCCTTTCGGGCTGCACGACCTTAAGCTTGCCGTGGGGGCCGTTAAAATCCTTGATATTCCCTGCGGCCTGGTCATCAACCGCTCGGACATGGGCGATGATCACGTCCGGGAGTATGCAAAGGGCCTGGGAATGCCTATTTTGATGGAGATCCCTTTTGATCGAAAAATCGCGGAGGCCTACTCGCGGGGCGAAATGCTCGTGGAGGCGATGCCCGAATGGAAAGAAAGATTCCTGAACCTGCACCGTCGGATTGCAGAAATCCTCTCTCAAGCACCCAGGCCGGAATAACCCCCAAGAAACAAGGAAAAGAGACGTCTTATGAAAGAACTGATCGTTATCAGCGGAAAAGGCGGGACCGGTAAAACAAGCCTGCTTGCCGCTTTTGCTTCCCTGGCAAAGGGGATGGTGCTCTGTGACGCGGATGTGGACGCAGCGGACCTTCATCTGATTATGGATCCCCGGATTGTGGAGCGTCATGATTTTGAGTCCGGCCATACGGCGGTAATCAACCCGGACCCGTGCACGCAATGCGGTCTGTGCCGGGAATTGTGCAAATGGAACGCCATCAGCGAAACGTTTATTGTGGATCCCATTGCATGCGAAGGGTGCGGGGTCTGCTATTATTTTTGCCCGGAGGAGGCCATCGCGTTTTCTCAGGATACGTGCGGTGAGTGGTTCCTTTCCGATACGCGGTTCGGGCCCATGGCGCATGCAAGACTGGGCATCGCCGAGGAAAATTCGGGCAAACTTGTCAGCCTGATCCGACAGCATGGCAAATTGCTTGCCGGAAAAAAACACCTGGATCTGCTCTTAACGGACGGTCCTCCGGGCATCGGTTGTCCGGTAATTGCCTCCCTTGGCGGGGCCACGGCAGCGCTCATCGTGACCGAGCCCACGATTTCGGGCAGGCACGACATGGAGCGGGTGGCGGAGCTTGCCGCCTTTTTCAGGGTCCCGGCCATGGTCTGTGTCAACAAGTATGACCTCAATCCCGAGATGGGACAGGCCATCGAGGCCTATGCGAAAGAAAAAAACATGACCGTGATGGGCCGGATCCCTTTTGATCCGGTCTTTACAAAAGCAATGGTTCAGGGTAAGACGATTATTGAATATGATCCCCATTCTGAAGGCGCAACAGCAGTCAAAAAGCTCTGGGAAGATCTGGCCCGGCACCTGGGGTTGTAAGACGAACATTTTCGATGGAGAGACAGCATGCAATGTGAAAAATGCAAAATCGATATTGCTGAGGGGGAAGGCAGACAGCTTCACGGGCAGCTCCTTTGCGAGGATTGTTGTATGGACCTTCTTTCTCCGGCAAAGGCATGCGAACCTTGGGCCGTATACAGCGCAAAGTCGTTTGCCAAAAATCAAGATTATGAATCCCAGCTAAATCCGGTTCAACAACAGATTCTGACAGTGTTGCAAAAGGAAGGCCCTATGGAACCCGGGAGGCTCTCGGCCCAACTTCAAATCAGCGAAAAGGTTCTGGAGCGCGAACTCGCCACCCTGCGTCATATGGAAAAAATACGGGCTGAGCTCAGGGATGGAAAACGGTTGATCCGGCTCTGGGGTTAGTGGTTTTTCTCTTGTACCGACTGAAGGTACTCAAGGTATTTCAAAGGGCCAATTTCGCATCGGCTGATTGCCGACACGTCACTGGTCATGTCGGGATTCGGGTTCGCCCATCCCGTGTCGGCAGGGAAAGACCCATCCGCTTCATCTTTCGGAACAGGGTGCTCTTGTGGATACCGAGCGATCGGGCCGCGGCCAGACGGTTAAAATCCGCTTGCTCCAGGGCGTTTCGAATAACTTGGGCCTCCATCAGGTCCCGGGATGTCTGCATATCGGCATGACATGTCCGTGTCGTGTAACGGGCCGACAGCTCCTCCGGGAGATGTTCGATGGCAATGACATCCTGGTTGCACAGGATAAAGGCGCGTTCGATTGCGTTTTCCAGCTCACGGATGTTTCCCGGCCAGTCATGGGCCATCAGCAGGGAAAGCGCTTCGGGGGCAATCCCCCGGGTGGTTTTTTGCTGAAGCCGGTTGAACCGGGCGATAAATTGTTCCACCAGAAGCGGAATGTCTTCCTTTCGCCGGCGAAGCGGCGGCAGTTCCACACGTATGACATTCACGCGATAATACAGGTCCTCACGGAATGCATGTTGGCGCACCCGTTCGGCCAGGTCCCTGTTGGTCGCGACAATGATCCTGGCGCTGGTGGTTTCGGATTGGGTCGCACCCAGGGGCTCGTAGGTTCGATCCTGAAGCACCCGCAGCAGCCGCACCTGAAACGCCGGGCTCACTTCACCGATTTCATCCAGAAAAAGGGTTCCGTTTTTGGCCATCGCAAAACGCCCCGGCTTGTCCTTTCCCGCGCCGGTAAAGGCACCGGCCTTATATCCGAAGAGTTCGGATTCCAGAAGGGTATCCGGCAAAGCGCCGCAATTGACGGCAATAAAGGGTTTTTTGCTTTGGGGACTTAATGCGTGAATCGTTTTTGCCACCAGTTCCTTGCCGGTTCCGGTTTCTCCTAAAATCAGCACCGTACTGGGGCTGGCCGCGATGGCGGGAAGAACGTCGAATACCTTCTGCATGAGGGGGCTCCGGCTTGACAGATCCCCGATGTGAAAGCGCCCCTCCAGCTCCTGGCGCAGGGCTTCGACTTCGCTCAGATCCCGGAAAGTCTCCGCTCCGCCGATAATCTGTCCCTGACCGTCCCGAAGGACCGCGGTGGAAACGCTGACCGGAATGCGGGTGCCTTCCGCATCAATGATGTAACCGGACTGGCCGATGATCGCTTTGCGGTTTTTCAGGGTCCGCCGCAGCGCGCATTCGATTTCGCACATGCTGGAGCGGAACACTTCCGAACAGAACCGGCCGATGGCCTCGCTGCGGGATGTTTTGGTAATCTTCTCGGCCGCCCGGTTAAACGAAGTGATGCGCCACTCCCGGTCCACCGTGAAAACACCATCTGAAATGCTTTCAAGAATGGCTTCGGTCGGTGTAAGCGGATCGGGTGTTTTTGTCTTTTTGCGAACGTTCATCCTGTTGTATGAAGACTCCTTCTGCAGAGAAAGTTCAAAACGCTTTCATGAGATGATGATCTTATGGAATCTTCATGCATTGGTCAAATTAAAAACGCGCTCCCAACACAACCGTCAGCGGTTCAGAATCGTTTTTGGGATTTTGATGATAAACTGGGAGCCATGACCGGGGACGGAGGAAACCTGGATGGAGCCGCCATGCTGAGCGATGATTTTTTGTGAAATGAACAGCCCCAGGCCGGTGCCCTTGCTGCCTTTTGATGAAAAAAACAGGGTAAAGAGCTTTTCCCGGGTTTCCCGGTCCATGCCCGTGCCGGTGTCTGTGATTTGGAAAAGAATGTGATCGGGATTCTGCTTGACCCCGAAAATCACCTGCTTCTGTTTTTCAGCCGTATCCCGGGTACAGGCATCCATGGCGTTTTCGAGGATATTGATCAGGGCCGAATGGATACTTCCCGGATCGATTTCAAAGGCGCCGATGGACGGGTCGAAGTCCTTTATAAACGTGATCTTTTGAATGTCCATTTTGGGCTGAATGCCGGCGGCGATGTCTTCGGTGAAACTGAGAATATCCACCGTCTCCCATTTCAGATCCCGTTCCTTGGCGTAATAGAGAATATCCAGAACCATCTTTCGAATGCGTTCCACCGTGAGCTTGACGATTTGCCAGCCTTCCTGAATCTGGGGCCGATTGTCTTTGGTAAAACCCGAATCCACCAGGTACATGCCCCCATCCAGGCCGGTCAGAAGGCCCTTGAGGCCATGTGAAATGGAGCCGATCATCAGTCCCAGTGAGGACAGATGGTTCTGTAGCTCGGTTTTCTCCCGGATCAGTTTTTCCAGATTTTCCGTGTATTCCCGAAGCATTTTACGGCAAAGGATTTTATCGCAGACTTTTTTCAAGGCGATTTCCAGAACATCCACATTGATGGGTTTGGTGATAAAATCCGCAGCCTGCCCCTGAAAGCTGATGATGGCCAGTTCCATATCGCCGTGACCCGTAATCATGATAAATTCCGTGTCCGGGCTTTCCTGTTTGATTTTTCGAAGCAGTTCAACCCCGTCCATTCCCGGCATTTTGATGTCTGAAATCACCAGTGTCGGCAGCGTCTTTCGAAACAGCTTGAGCGCTTCCACGCCGTTTTCCGCCGCAACCACGGTATAGCCAAGGTCTTCCAGAAAAAGGGATAGAATTTCCCGGATATCCGCTTCGTCATCAACCAGCAAAATGGTTTTTTTCATCGTTTGTATCCTGTATGGGAAAGTGGATTACAAAGCCGGCGCCTTTGCCTTCTTCCGATCTGACCTGTATATCGCCGCCGCATTCCTTCACGATGCCGTAGCTGATGGACAGTCCCAGGCCGGTTCCTTTCCCCACTTCCTTGGTGGTAAAAAACGGCTCGAAAATTTTATCCAGAATCGTACTGGGAATCCCTTTGCCGGTATCCATAATTTCGATGCCAACCTTTTTGTCCGCGGTCCAGGTTCTCAGCGTAATCCTTTTCCCGCCTGCGTCGGCTTCCCGATTCCCCCATCTTTCTTCAATGGCGTCCCTGGCATTCAGCAGCAGGTTGATGAATACCTGCTCGAGACGACCCGGATCTCCCAGAATCTGCGGCAGATTTTTTTCAATTTGCCACAGCACGTCGATGCCCCGAACCTTCAGTTGCTGACTGAAAATTTCAAATGCTTTTTCCAGGATGTCATTTGCCTGTATTTTTTCCAGCTTTCCCTCGGATTTTCTGGCAAACAGCCGCATGTGGCCGATGATCCGGCTGGCTCGATCCACATTGCTGTCGATCTTGCCCAGCATGTTGATCAGTATGTCGTCATCAAGCTTTTCCTGCCGGGAGATTTTCCGGATAAAAAAGCTGCTTGCCGTCTTGATGACCGAAAGCGGCTGGTTCAGTTCATGGGCGACGCCGGTCGCCATTTCCCCCAGCGTCGCCATTTTGCTGGCCTGAATAAACTGCTGTTCGGTTTCCAGGCGCTGGGTGATATCGCTGGTTGTTACCAGCAGCACGTTTCGCCCCGGCCAATTTAAATAAAACTGGTCGGAAGGTGAAATCCAGATGTCCACAAACAGCGTTCTGCCGGATTTATGGACCTGTTTCATGCGATGAATAACGCTTTTCGTCTTTAATTTCCGGTCCAGACAAGATCTTTCCTCTTCCCTGAACATCTCCATAAATGATCGGTGGATCAACTCCTCCGGAGAAAAACCATAAACCGTGGATACGCTTTGATTACAGTCCAGAACTTCAAGGGTCTCCACATCCAGAACAAACACGGGATTGGGGATATTGTTAAAAATGGCATGATATTTCTTTTCCGAGTTCTCCAGCCTGACTTCCAGCTCTTTTCTTCGTGTAATGTCCAGACAGACTTCCATGACCGCCGTAATCTCTCCCGCGGCATTTTTCACCGGTGAGGTTCGCGCCACCCAGTGCGTCACCGACCCATCGGTATTTACACGGGATTCTTCACCATAATGGGGCAGTCCATCCTGAAACGTTCTCTCTACCGGACAGGGACTGCATGGTGTATTGAGCCCCTTGTAGGCCTGAAAACAGTAGTCGCCGTGTTTCGGACTGAACTTGTCGGCGAATTCCCGGTTATAACGGATGAGCTTCAACGCCTTATCCTGTATGGTAATCAAACACGGAACGAGTTCAAAAAGATTTTGATATTCATCCTTTTGCTTGTTCAACTCGGCCTGTTTTTCGCCGATCGCCTTTCCCATCCGGTTGATGGCTTCCGCCAGAAACCCCATCTCGTCTTCCGGCGCAATGTCCACCTGATGGCCGTACTCGCCCCTGGCGAAAAATCGGGTTCCGGCAATCAGTTTCTGAATCGGCCGGCTGACAAACCGGATCACGATGATGGAAATCAACATGGACGTAATCAGAAACACAAATACCGTCAGGGATAGAATGCCTCTTTCAAACCCCGAGATTTCTTGATCGGTTTTTTCAAGCGAAACCACCACATCCAGCGCGCCCAGGATTTTTTTCCCCTGGGGATGAACATGGCAGACATCCGTCGCGCAGCTTGGCTCGTTACAGATCGGCGTGATGATGCCCAGAAGCCGGTACCCCTTTGAAGAAGTTATAATCCGGGTTCGGCCTGAAAGCGTCAAATCCGAAATCGGCGGGTCTGTCCGATGGCAGATATCGCAGGCTTCTGCCTTGATGTTGGTCGTGGTGTTGACTTCAGGGGCCGAGTTGGAGAATTTGATCTGGCCTTGTTTGTTATAGATTCTGATATTTTCGATGCCTTCCTGTTTGCCGATATTGGTGATGATCTGCGTGATGTCATCGCGGGAATTGAGCATCATGGCATAATGGGTTCCCAGACGGATCGTGTTGGTCAGACGATCCGCATTGGCGATGATGTTGTCCATGACTCGGTTTTTTTGTTCGTTGATATTAAAATAGGCCCAGGTGGACATGGACAGCAGCAAGGTCATGCCGACACTCAGAATGAGTTTGGAAATCAGGCTGCGACGCGGATGACGGAGCAGATTCTGCATGGCTCACCTTGAAAAGAGAAGTTGGGAATTTAGGAAGCGCAGAAGTTTCGATTTTCCGCGCTTCATATCTCGCATTTTTTTCTGAATGCGTTGTTTGCGGAAAGGTTCAAATCCAGCCGGATGTCGGTGTTCGGAAGCCCCAGAGCGATTCCCAGCAACTGGGGAAGATATAGAACGGCAATCTGAATGGCTTCGTTACAGGCCTCAGAGGCTTTATTCTGATAGCCTTCCAGATTCAGTTGACACATGGGGCAGACCGTTACAATGGCGTCGGCGCCCTGAGCCTCCTTCAGCAGTGCGGTTACCAGGGAAATTCCGATGGTCGGATGCGTGTTCAGGTTGGATGCTCCGCAGCAGATCCCTCCCATGGCCCAGGGGTGAACTCGGGCGCCTGCAGCCTCAATCAGAGGATTCATGGAAACGGGTTTTTCCGGATTGTCAAATACCGGGTAAGGACGAAGACACTGACACCCATAATACGGTGCGATGCGCAGCATGGAAAGGGGTTTTGTTGCCAGGGATCGAATCCGGTTCAAGTCAATGTCCCGGGACAGCACATCCAGAAGATGCCGCACCCGGATCCGGCCGCTTAACTTCAGGTTCTCGGTTTCCAGAGCTGCGTTCAGCTTGACCAGAACACCCGGCTCCCTGCGAATGGTTTCTTCAACTTTTTTCAGATTCAGATAACAGGCGCTGCACGGAACCAGCATATCAGAGACATCCGCAATGGTTTCCGCAATGGCCAGATTCCGGGCGGGAAGGGCCAGGGCCAGCAGCGGGCTGACGGCTGTAGCGGCGGATGCGCCGCAACAGCTCCAGTCGGACAGTTCCAGCAGATCAACCCCGAGCGCTTTCAAAACGGCCTTTGTGGAAATATTATATTCCTGTGCCGATCCTTCCAGTGAACATCCGGGATAATAGAGATATTTCATGGGGCATTCTCCAATTCATTCACTTTGCGAAACAGGGCATTCAGGCGTTCACTGCCCTTGGACGGCAGTTGAAAGGGCAGTTTTTTTCGAGAGATAAGCCTGATCCCCAGCGACGCGAACTGAAACGGCAGCAAAGGATTTTTCATGGCCGAAAAATAGAGCGTCATGAATTCCATTTCCCGAACCCGGCCGTGCCGGCGAACGCTTTCCAGAAATTTTTGGTAAAACAAAACACCCGACGGATCCAGCATCGGCAACTGTCTGGCGCTGACCTGCTTCAAGGCGCTCATGATATCCGTCAGGGGCAGCCCCCTGGGGCATCGCAGCGTACAATAATAGCATGTAGAACACAGGCTGAAGGATCTGCTCGTTAATACAGCCTGCATCTCGCCTGCCTGAAGCAGCCGCCACAAATGCCGCGGTGAAAAATCCATGGCAAAGGCATTCGGGCATGACGCGGAGCAGGTGCCGCATTGAATGCAGGCGTTGACTTTATCGCTGATGGCGGACAGCAGATCCGCAGCCGCCGATGGTGTGTTTTCTTTCATATAACCCCCAAAATAAAGGCAGATGGCAGAAGGCTGAAGGAAATATATACGATTAAAAGCCTATTGCCTAAACCTTCAGCCTAAACTCGCATCTATCATTTCAAAGAATTGCGGCATGAGAAGTCCATCCACCACCGCGGCGCTGTTGGGACAGATGGCCGCGCAGGCCCCGCAGCCCTGGCATGCTGTCGCATTTACGTCGATTCGATCCAGCTCCGTGTTCCAGGCCCTTGCCTGGTAGGGGCAGGCATCGATACAGATCCGGCACCGGCTGCACAGGCTGTGGCGAACCCTGGCGGTAATCCGGCCGGATGGCAGGCTTTGCCTGCTCAAAATCCGCAGAGATCGCTGCGCCGCAGCCTCCGCGGATGCAATCGCCTCGGGGATGGATTGCGGCGAATTCATGATGCCGCATCCAAACAGGCCCGCTTTCATGGCATCCACCGGCCGCCATTTGGCATCCGCTTCCTGAAAAAAACCGTCAGAATCGCGTTCGGCCTCAAAAACTTCCGCCAGGTTCTGCGGAAAATCGGGTGTGACGCCTGTGGCCAGAACAATGATATCGGATTCAATTTCAAGCGATTGATCAATAATGGGTTCATAAACAGTCACTGTAGGCCGGGTTTCGCCGGTCTCGACCCGGGGTTTATTCTCAACGGTATAGGGGATAAACAGGATGCCGGCCTTGCGCGCCCGGGTGTAATGGCTCTCTGAAAAACCGGTCATCATCATGTCCCGGTACAACACATAGATTCGAATCTCGGGATTTCGAGACTTGAGATAAAACGCCTGTTTAATGGCCGTCGGGCAGCAGACCCGGCTGCAATAATTTCTGGGATCTTCACGGGATCCCACGCACTGGATCATGACCACGGATTCGAGTTTCTCCGGAGCCACCGCACCGCTTTGCAGGGATTGTTCCAGCTCTTTCTGGGTCATGACCGCCGGATGCGTTCCATGACCATATTGTTGGGTCGGCGCCTCCATGCCGCCGGTCGCCAGAATCACGGCGCCATGTTCCAGTTGGACCACGGTGTTGTCCCGTGCTGCGACCGCCGTATAAAATCTCCCCGCTTCTCCCCAGGTGCTGACGACAGTCGCTCCGCTGTAAACGTGGATTTGAGGGTGTTTTTCAATTTTTTGCCGGATATCCTCCAGAAATGGCCCGACACCATAGCCTTCCAGGGTTTGGCGAATCCAGTTGAGGTTGCCGCCGAGGCTTTCAGACCGCTCGATCAGATCCACCGGATATCCATGATCGGTGATGGCCAGGGCCGCGCTCATGCCGGCGATGCCGCCGCCGACAACCAGCGCACGCCTGACCACGGCTGTTTCAGAGGCTGTTTCGGGTTCTGCATATTTCAGCTCGGATATGCCCATACTCAGGGCATGGATCAGGGACTTGGTCACTTCTGAACATGGTCGCGCCGATTGTTGGGAACTCGATAAATCCGTGAGGCGAAATGCCGGATTTCGAATCTCCACAACGCGGATGAGGCCAGGATGGATTCCGGCGCTTTTCCCCACATCCCGAACCTTGTCCGCGCACGCGTCGCCGGCGGCAATCAACAGGCGGTTCGGCAGGCGGCTCCTGATTTCCTGAATCAGGCTCTCCATTTCCGGTCCCGCGCAGATGCGATTGAATAAAAAGAGACTGGTCACCGCCGGGTCCTTCTTAAGTCGATGTTCGATTTCAACTGCATCCAGATACGGTGTCAGCAGCATGTCGCAGGAACAGATCACAACCATAACGCGGGAAGGTTCGCGGGATACATTCCGTGCCCCTGTCGGCGCCGGGGCTGGAATCAACGCGTTTCCCCCGCCTGCCTTATGGATCACACGGGATGCGGCCAGTGCGGCGGCTGAAGCCTGAATCACCGACTCCCGGATATCCTTCAGTCCGGTAAAAGATCCGGCATGCGAAACGCCTTGTTTTTGGCTTTGGGTCAAAGAAAACGGAATGGTTTCGGCAAATCCCCACTCATTTAAAGACAGGCCATATTTTTTAACCCACAGCGGCATATCCGGATGCGGCCGCTGACCGGTAGCCAGCACAATAAGGTCATACGTCGATTCTGTTTCCGCGCCTGAAACCGTCACATACCGGATTCTCAGATCGCCGGAAGCCGGATCAGGGACTACCGTATGCGCCCGCCCCCTGATAAAACGCACCTTTCCGGTTGTCTCCGCCATTTTCTTATACCGGTGATAATTTTTACCGCAGGCGCGGACATCCATGTAATAAATGTCGGTGGTAATGTCTGGACCCAGTTTGTCATGGGCCAGCAGGGCCTCCTTGATGGAAATCATGCAGCAGATGCTGGAGCAGAAATCCGCGCCGGCTTGCAGATCTCGTGAGCCCACACACTGAATCCACGCAATCCGAGAGATGGATTTTCCGTCTCCGGAGCGGATGGGACTGCCCGCGCAGGGTCCGGCATTGCCGATCAGACGCTCGAATTCCAGGTTGGTGAGAATATTGGGATAAATGCCATACCCCAGCGTGTTCTTGTCGCTGGACGGATTGTAGAACGCGGCTCCGCTTGCCAGCACAATGGCGCCGACCCGGATTTTTTCATCCCTTGCCGCCATGAACGCCGCAAAACGCTTTTCCACCATCGGCATCAGCACATCGATTTCAAAAGGCTTGATCAGGTATTCCAGGGCGCCGGTTTTCATGGCTTCGATGGCGGTTTCCACCGTGGCATAGGCCGTCATCATGACAACATTGACTTCCGGGGCGATTTCTTTTGTTTTTTTGAGAACCTCCACGCCATCCATGCCCGGCATCTTGATGTCCAGGAGCATGAGCTGAAATGACGACTCCCCCAACCGGCTCAGGGCCTCCTGACCCGAGTTGGCCATGTCCGCATCAAAGCCTTCTTCCATCAGCCATTCCCGGATGGAATCCCGAACAATCAGCTCATCATCCACAACCAGAATGCGAAACGATTTTCGTTCCATTTCCCGAAGATGAACGGCGCCGGTCGGGCAGGCCGTCACACAGGCGCCGCATCGGGTGCAGGCCGAAAAATCAATCCGATAGGAATTTAGAACCCTGTAGGGCGCCGCCGGATAAATGGCTTTTCGCTTTGAAAGCCCGGCATTGAACATGTCCGGAACTTCCACGGGACAAACCTGCGTGCAGGCGTTGCATCCGACACATTTGCGCCAATCCACCCCTGACGGCTTTTTTCGCAGCGACACCTCATAACCGCCAGCTTCACCTGTCACGGTCATGACTTCCGTGGACAGACGGATATCGATATTTTCATGAACCAGGTCTTTTCGCAGGCAGTATTGAGACCCCGATTCCCGGTCCAGAAGCGGCAGCATCCGGCACATGCCGCAATGATTGGTGGGAAATTGATGATCGAGCTGGGACACAATTCCTCCCAGATACGGCGCTTGCTCAACGAGCGTGACGCCATATCCGGTTTCCGCCAGGTCCAGAGCCGCCCGCATGCCACTGATGCCGCCTCCGACAATCAAGGCGCAACCTGTTTTTCGATTCATTTCGCTCTCCTTATTCAGACAAACCCACCACTTCAACAAATTCCTGTTCCCGGAACACGGTCATCGGCGGCGGCGCATTTGGGTCCAGACCTGCCTCATAACCGAAAGCGCGCTGAGTCCGGATGGCCGTCGCGCGAAACAGTTCCGCAAGGGGGATTTCACTGGGACAGGCATTGGAACACTGCCCGCATCCCACGCAGGCCGTGCTCATATGCACCAGACGGGTCAAATGATAAAATACCGTATCCGCCGGCATCTTGATCTCCCCTTTACGGTGCGCCCACTGAAGATACTGAAACGGTTCATGATCAAATACGTCTGTGGTGAATACGCACTCCCGGCAATAACACACCGGACAGGCAACCCGGCAGTTATAGCAGTTGACGCAGCCCGCCAGATAGGCCGTTAATTTATCGAGGGTATTAGTCGCCTCCCGGGTCTGATCAAAGAGGCTGTCTCTTGCCTGAATCCGCGTTGAAACCAAGGCCTCGATGGCTTCCTTCCGCGAAGCGGGAATAGCGGTCTGGTCCAGGTCCAGGCGCGAGAGCGCTTCTTCCCCTTTTGGGCTCTGTCCCTGAACCAGAAGATGATCCAGGGGGGAGATCCCCAGAAAACCGATGGCGATATCGGCGCCGGTCGGAATCGGGTGCTCGCAGGCCTTGCAGGCGGTTGTCAGGTCGATGCCTTCTGTAACGGATGGTGATCCGGACAGCGCGCCAAAGAAAAATTTCAGGGTGGACGAGTCAGCACCTTCCAATGCAAAGCGCCGGTAATCCGAATTGCGATATGCCCCCAGGCAGTCCAGGCCGATGATCAGGATTTCATCCATTGACCCTTGCTTGAGTTTCACCAGCTCGATAACCGCCCTGATTTCGCAGGGCCGAAGCACAACCGCAATTTTTTGCCCCAATGATTTCCGGCTCAGCCGGGAAACCATCCGGGCGGCGTTCAAAAAAAAGGCTGGCGCCAGCGGATCGATCTCACTCAAAAACTTTGTGTCGCCGATCAGTGCCGGCATCACCACGGATTGAACCGAAAGGCGTCGGGGCGCCAGAATCGCGCCGATATCTTCCATCTCCAGAATGGATTGAAAAAAAATTCTGAGTGCACCCAGAATATCCTGCTCAGCGACGTCCAGTTTTCGAGGGGTTGACATCATATTTCCTCCATTGTTTCAATAAACACGTGTGGCCATACTGTTCCGGCGGTCCCAATGCGCTTTCAAGCGGCCATGCGGCCGGCTTTGGAAGGGCCTAACGCCTGAATCTGTGCTACCATTTTTTTCATGATTTCGGCGAATTGAATCCCATCGCTGGCGCCTATCCATGTCAGTCTCAGTCTCTCCGGCTCAAAACCAAACTGGGGAAGGATTTCCTTCAGAAGCTTTATCCGCCTCCTGGCCTTGAAATTGCCATTGATATAGTGACAATCTCCGGGATGACATCCGCTGACCAGTACCGCATCCGCCCCTTCCAGAAGGGCTTTCAAGACATACTGGGGATCCACCATTCCCGTACACATCACGCGAATCAGACGAACGGATTCGGGATACGACAGCCGTGAGGTTCCGGCCAGATCCGCCGCAGTATAGGTGCACCAGTTACAGACAAAAGCCACGATGGCAGGTTCAAACGGTTCCATGTCTTTCTCCTTTTCTCTCGACAAACAAATTCGTTACTTCTGCCCCACCAGGCTGCAAATGGCATCCATCATCCCTTCAAATTCGGCGAACACATGCTCTTTTCTGAAATGCCGAACCTGGGCCGCGCCGCTGGGGCAGGCTCCGGCGCAGCTTCCGCATCCCTTGCAGATGGCCTCGTTGACAACCGATATACTTCGGCGATCGTCAAATTCGATGGCCGAGTAAGGACAAAGCGGAATGCAGAGCTCACACCCTGCACAAATATCCGGATCGATCCAGGAAATGACGGACTGCACCGTAACCCGGCCTCTGGATGCCAGGGAAAGTGCTTTGGCTGCAGCGCCGGATGCCTGAGCCACGGTGTCGGGGATATCCTTGGGAGACTGGCAGGCCCCGGCGATAAAGACGCCTTCGGTTGCCGTGTTGAGCGGCCCCAGTTTGGGATGTTCTTCCAGGAAAAATCCATCCGCCCCCAGATTGACGCCAAAGATCCGGCCAACGGACAGGGCATCCTTTCGTGCTTCAATGGCCGAGCATAGCACCACCATATCCACCGGAACCCGGATGCATTTTCCCAGAAGGGTATCCTCGGCAATGGCGATCAGTTTGCCTTTTTCCGCCGGGCTCAATGCCCGATCGGTAATCTCGGCAACCTTGCCGCGAATAAAATGTGTTCCTTCCTCCTGACATCTGCGGTAAAACTCTTCATACCCTTCACCAAAACAGCGCATATCGATGTAAAAATCATAAACATGGGTGTGATGACCGACTTTTTCTTTGATCAGATGCGTGTATTTCAGCGCCGCCATGCAGCAGACCCGGGAGCAGTATTCATGGCAATTGACATCCCGGCTGCCGATGCAATGCAGAATGGCGACACTTTCCGGAGACGTCGTAAATTCTCCGGCGGCATTTCGCATCAGGATCTTCCCGCCCGTGGGTCCGGTGGCATTGCTGATCCGCTCAAACTCGAGGCTCGTAAACACATTGGGAAAAGCGCCATACCCGAACTGAACCAGAGGCGCCGGATCCATCAGATCAAATCCGGTTGCCAGAATCACGGTTCCCACCTGAACTTCCTGGACTGCTTCGGTCATGGTATGATCGATGGCCTTTGCAACGCAGGCACGGACACATTCCATGCATTCGCAGCATCCCCCGCAGTTCAGGCACCGCTCGGTTTCGCCGTGGGCGTCATTTTCGGAAAACCCGGCGGATACTTCCTCAAAGCATTCGGCGCGGCCTGCCGGTTCCCGGCAGGATAATCCGGCGCGCTCGATAGGCTTGCAATCACTGGGGATTTCTTTCCAGCGCTGTCCGAAATAGGGAACTTCCGACTGCAGGCTTTCAAGGGAGAGCCCCTGAAGAAAAAGATTCATGGCTTCGGCTGCCCGATGTCCGGCTGCCACGGCATCCACCACCGTCGCCGGACCGCTGACCGCATCGCCTCCGGCAAATACGTGAGGAATGGATGTCTGAAGGGTCTTGGCATTCACGATAATGGTGTTTTTCGGCGAACATTCCAGGGGGCAGGCATCCTCGGCCCATGAGGCATCAACGCTCTGGCCGATGGCCGGAATGATCCAGTCGCAGGGAATGACAAATGCCGAATCCGGTATGATTTCAGGCTTTCGCCTGCCACCGGCATCCGGTTCGCCCAATCGCGTGTTCACGCATTCCAGCCCGGAGACCCGACCCTCCGGCGTCTGAAGCACCCGGACCGGCAGCGTCAGAAATTGAAACGCGATTTTCTCCTCCCTGGCCTCATGAATTTCATCGGCGTAAGCCGGCATTTCCTGTTCCGTACGGCGGTAAACCAGGGTTACGCGGCTTGCGCCCATGCGCCGGGCCACCCGTGCCGCATCCATGGCGACATTGCCGCCGCCGATGACCGCCACCTGTTTTCCGGCAAGATCGGGGGTCGTCTCGGATTGCTTGTTCACTTCCCGAAGGAATCGAATGGCATCCAACACCCCCGGCGTATCCGCTTCTCCGGGAATGCCGATTTTAAGACATTCCTGAGCCCCGATGCCCATGAACACGGCGCCATACCCTTCCTGTTCCAGATCTTTCAGGGTGATGTCCAGCCCGAACCGGACATTGCACCGTGCCGTGACCCCCATACGAAGAATATAATCGATCTCGGCATCCAGCACGGCTTGCGGCAGGCGGTAGTCGGGAATGCCATATCGCAGCATGCCGCCCAGTTTGGGCTGTGCTTCCAGAATACGAATGCCGTAGCCTTTCAGCCTCAGATCAAAGGCAACCGTCAACCCTGCCGGACCCGAGCCGATGACCGCCACTTTCTGATTATTTTCTGCGATCAGCGGGATATCGAGTGTTTTAAAATCCACCTGATCCGCGGCAAAGCGCTTTAAATCCCGAATGGCGACGGCTGAATCCACTTCGGCCCGCCGGCATTTCAGCTCGCAGGGATGCGGACAGACCCGTCCCAGAACCCCGGGGAGGGGAATCCGTTCCATGATAAGCTGCACCGCTTCCCGGTACTTTTTCTGTTTGATGAGCTGAATATAGCCCTGAACATTGGCATGGGCCGGACACGCGCCCACGCAGGGAGCCCGGTCATTCTTATCAATACAGAAGGTGATGGGAACCGCCTGGGGAAACGCCCGGTAAATGGCTTTCCGGTTCCCCAGGCCTTCATCCCATTCGCTCGGCAGAATCACCGGACAAACCGTGGCGCACTCCCCGCAACCCGTACAGACGCCTTCTTTAACATACCGCGGCAACCGCCGGATTTTGGCCGTATAATTTCCGATATAACCGGACAGCTCAACCACCTCACTGTACGACATGAGTTTGATGAAGGGGTGCTGAACCACATCCACCATTTTGGGCGTGCCGATGCAGGCCGCGCAGTCCAGGGTCGGAAATGTCTTATCGAACTGAAGCATGTGGCCGCCGATGGTGCTGGATTTTTCCACCAGATAGACCTTGTGGTCGGCGGCTGCGATGTCCAGCGCCGCCTGCATGCCGGCAATACCGGCGCCAACAACCAGCACATCCGGATGTACCGGAACTTCCCGTGTCTCCAGGCCATGATGAAAAACGACCCGGCTGATGGCCGCGGCCGCCAGAGACTTGGCTTTCCGGGTGGCCTCATCTTCATCCGGCGTTACCCAGGAAACCTGCTCCCGGACCGAAGCCATCTGAAAGAGATAGGGGTTCAGACCGGCTCGCCGGCAGACGGACTGAAAGGTTTTTTCATGAAGCCGGGGGGAACAGGACGCCACAACCACCCGGTTCAGGCCATAGTCATGAATATCTTTTTCGATCATGGCCTGGCCCGGATCCGAACACATAAAGCGATAGTCCCTGGCCACCGCCACATGCCGAAGTTTTCTGGCAAAATCGGCGACTTCGGTCACCCGGACCTTGCCGGCGATATTGATGCCGCAGTGACAGATGTAAAATCCTATTCGAATGGACATGGGGTTTCCTTTTTACCAATCAGTCTGCGAACCGTGTTAACCAGTTCTTCCGCTTCGGGAGGGTTTTCCAGATAGGCATCCGGATAAGGAATGCCGTGATCCTGCACCCCTTGATATTTCTGATAATGAAAAAAGGTCTTTGGGTCTATTCCGGAAAGCATGATGACCGGAATGTGTTTGAGATGTGCGTCCTGCTTGAAGCAACCGTAAAGGAAAAGGGCCTCTTCATCCGGCATGATGACATTCAAAATGATGATGGCCGGAGATTTCTTTTTTGCGGCTTGAAGCCCTTCCGATCCTTTGCCGACCCCGGTCACTTCAAATCCGGCGGTCTTCAGAACATTGATCAGAAAAAACCGCATATTGTCATCTTCGTCAATCACCAGAACGTGAGGCTGAGCAGGTTGTGATTTCACAATAGCACCTGATGATAATATGGGCCAATAAGGTAACTGCTTTGGTGAATGGATTGAAATGGATAATTCAGCTTCATTTTTTTGAGTTGTCTATATTAGAAGCATGATGCGTGCCATTTGTGGCGCAAAAGTAACAGATGGGAATAAACAACATAAAATATGTTAATATATCAAAATGTTGCTAATTTATCGCCGAATGGTCAATCCATTCTTCATGCGGAGAAAGCTGCCCTGATCCAAAGCGGATGTTGCAAATTCAATACAATGTTGCGCAACATACTTGCAACGCTGCAACGCAAGAACGCGACAAGCTCGATCCGGAACTTAGGAGAGAATCTGGAAGCGTTTCATTTTCCGCCACAGGGTGGAGCGGTTTATCTGAAGGGAGTTTGCAGCCTGAGCCCGGTTTCCGTCGTGGTTTTTCAGGGCTTGGAGAATTTGTTGGCGTTCCGCGTCCGGCAGCGGATCAACCCGGGGAGATTTATAACGGATGGCCCTGAACTGCTGAAGGTAATCCGGCAGGTGATGCGGCAGAATCATTCCGGACTGGCTGACGATCAGCGCATGCTCCAGAATGTTTTCAAGCTCCCGGATATTGCCCGGGTAATCATAATTGAGCAGAACATCCATGGCCTGATCGGAAATGCCGCGAGGCGGGCCTTTGTCCGGCGGACAAAGCCGTCCCATGCTTTGCTGAATCAGCAGCGGAATATCCGATTTGCGGTTTTTGAGCGCGGGAAGTTCGATGCGAACCACATTCAGCCGATAAAACAGATCTTCACGAAACAGCCGATCCTCGACCAGTTTATCCAGGCCCCGGTTGGTCGCGGAAATGACGCGGACATCGACGGTTACCGGATGCCGGCTTCCCAGCGGGTAAAAATCCTTGTCTTCCAGAACGCGAAGCAGTTTGGCCTGAAGCGTGAGCGGCAAATCGCCGATTTCATCCAGAAAAATCGTTCCGCCGTCCGCCTGCTGAAAGCGGCCGGGTTTGTTCTGAAAAGCGCCGGTAAAGGCGCCTTTGACATAGCCGAACATTTCTGATTCCAGAAGGGTGTCGGGAAGCGCCGCGCAATTGACTTTTATAAACGGTTTGGCGCTTCGCCGGCCGATCGAATGAATTATTTTGGCCAGAAGATCCTTGCCCGTTCCGGTTGGACCTTCGACGAGCACCGTAGCATCACTCATGGCGACGACCCTGGCCATTTCAAATATTTTTTGCATGGACGGATCTTTGCCGATCATGTCCTGAAAGGTGTAGCGTTCGGTGATGGCCTTTTTGAGTTGATGCACCACGGTCAGATCATGAAAGGTGGCAAGCCCCCCGACAATACTGCCTTTTTCGTTGTGCAGCGCCATGTAACTGGCGCGAACCGGAATGGTCCGCCCACTGCTGACGGTGATTCTGCCGCTGGCCAGGACGCGGGTTCTGCCATCGGCGATGGACGCCCTGAGCAAACCGATATCCCGGGAGTCATTTTTCAAAAACAGGGCTGAACAGGGTTTCCCCAGAATCTGCTTGCGGTGATAGCCGGTAATCTTTTCTGCTTCAGCATTTAAAAATGTGATGTGGCCCCCCTTGTTGACCGTAAAAATGCCGATATCCAGGTTTTCCAGAATCATTTTCAGGCTGCGCTCTTCATAATGAACCCGGTTGATGAGATCGACTATGGGAGAGTGATCCTGAAGAATGGTCAGACAGCCCACAACCTGGCCCTGCGTATCATAAATGGGCGTGGCAAGCCGGGTGACAAGCCGCTGGGAATCGTTGCTGTCGGAAACAGCCGGGGAAGGCTCTCCGTCCCACTCCTCCCCATCCTTGAACAGGCACTTCACCATGCAGGGGACGCCGCAGAACACCTCCCTGCAATCCTTTCCAAGGACTTCATCTTCCTTCAGGCCCAGAAGCCCCTGGGCCGTGCAGTTCATCGCGGAAATTCGCCTTTGGTAATCAATGATCAGGGCGCCGATGTTTAATTCGTCCAGCACATTCAGCCACTGGTCGCTTTGAATATGTTTGTCGAAATTACGCGGCTCAGCCTTCATGGCCCCTCTCTTCAATCGGAAGGTTCAAGGTAAATGTGGTTCCTTTTCCAACCCGGCTTTCTACCTGCACACTGCCGTGGTGCCGCTCCATGATGCCGTAAACCGTTGAAAGCCCCAGGCCAACCCCATAGCCTTCGTTCTTGGTGGTATAAAACGGTTCAAAAATGTGAGGAATATCTGTTGGCGCAATTCCGGGGCCCGAATCCTTCACCCGAATAAAGACCTCATTTTTGGGCAAATCCGCACCCGCCGAAATTTTAAGGGTTCCGCCGCCTGGCATGGCGTCTATGGCGTTAAAGAGCAGATTGATCAGGCACTGCTGCAACTGATTGAAATCCCCTATAACCGGCGGCAGCGATGGGGGAATGAAAACCGTTTGGGATATGCGGCTGAGTTGGATTTTGTGCCGGCTCAGCAGCATGCAGCGGTCGATCAGATCTTCAACCTGAACCTGCGTAAAAGACGGAGGAGATTTTCTGGAAAATATCAGCAGGCCGGATACGATCTGCGAGCACCTGCGGGTTTCACTTTCGACAAGCTCCAGATGCTGCTTGAATTTATCCTGCTGATCGGCAGCCAGCGGGCCGCGATCCAGGATTCGGCGCATCAGGCAAATGAAGTTGAGAATGCCTGTCAGCGGGTTGTTGATCTCATGGACAACGCTGGCAGCCAGGCGCCCCAGGGACATCATTTTATCCTGGTGAAGAATTCGGGCCTGATCCGACATTTCCTGTTCCAGACGCCGGAGCTCTCTTAAATCTCTGATAAAACAGACCAGACCGCTGATTGCTTCCGATTCCATCAGCACCGCGGCCGATATCTGGACCGGAATCCGGCTGCCCCTGCTGGTCAGCAGGCTGGTTTCATACAGATACAGCCTGTTTTTCCCGCCGTAAGCCTCGCTGGAAAGAACCGAATTGAAACGAACCCGTTCATCCGGAGCAAACACCTGGTCAAGACTCAGGTGATCCAACGCATCATGTTTGGTATATCCCAGAAGCCGTTCCATGGCTTTGTTAAAAATCATCACCTTTCCGGTTTCATTGCATCCGAGGATACCGTCCATGGAGCTTTCGATTAAATTTTTCTGGAAGGCGATGGTTGCGGTCAGTTCCTGGGCGGTTCTGGCGTTTTCGGTTTCAAGAAGCCGGGTATAATCCTTGATCTGTTTTCGGGAGGTATAGCGCTGCCGGGCACGGTTTAAGGCCAGAAACAACGCGCTGTCGCCAATGGGCTTGGTGATAAAGTCGGAGGCATCCAGTTGAAGGGCGCGAATGGCCAGATCCATTTCGCCATAAGCGGTGGCAACAATAACCTCGATATCCGGCAGGCGTTCCTTTAAAACCTGAAGCACCTGGATGCCGTCCATGCCCGGCATGCGGATATCGGTAATGACCATCTGGGGATTGACCTGTTCACACAGGCCGATTCCGGACTTACCATCCGGCGCTGTCAACACCTGATATCCGGAGTCCTGAAGCGTCAGGGTCATGATATCGCGGATATCCGCTTCATCGTCCATCAGTACAATGGTCCAGCCGTTAGCCAATGGCATGGCAACACCTCTTGTTTCATCGGGGAGTGATGATTTCCGATTCCTGAATATATAGGGTATTCACGCGGAAATTGTCAACATTATCACAGTAATTTATTGTTGCTCAGCAATTCCCGGAGCTATCTTGAATTGGCATAATTAATGGGTTTTGATTTTTTGCTTTCGTAATCATTTGGGGCGAAGAGCGCTTTGCTATGCATCTTTTTCAGGGAAAATAGCTAAAAAAGATTGTTTCTTTTCAGAAGAAATGGCAGGGTCTCTTCTGAGGTGAAAAACATGAACAATCAGAACATAGCATTGGCACCGTCCAGTAATACATATCCATTTTCATGCACGGGGGCATGCAGCCCATTGATCATTAGGGATACGAAGCCATCGCATTCACTTTTCATAAAAGGCTTACACCATGGAATATTCAATACTGCTGGTTGATGATGAGAAAGACTTTTCCCAGGCGTTGGGAAATCGTCTGGAAGGCATGGGGCATATCGTTTATACTGCGACTTGCGGCAGGGACGCCATGACTGTTTTCCGGGATATCAATCCCATGATCGTGCTGATGGATGTGCTGTTACCCGACACCAACGGTCTTGAGCTTTTGAAGCAGATGAAGGATGAAATTCCGGATACTGAAATCATCATCATTACCGGACATGGAAACATGGATCTGGCCATAAAGAGTTTTCAGTACGACGCAACGGATTTTGTCACCAAACCCTTCAGCCGGGATGCATTGGATCAGGCAATGGCTCGGGCGACCAAGAAGATCTTTGTGAGACGGCGATTGCAGGAATATGCTGAAAACAAAGCCATGCAGGAAATGGTGATCAACGAGCTGGTTAATGAGGATATTCTGGTGATTGGCGCTGATTATCGCATTATGGATATCAACGCCCCCATGCTCAGCAAACTTGGCGTGACACGGGAAGCGGTCATTGGCCGGTTCTGTTATGAAATCACCCATCACCAGAACAGCCCGTGTTCCGGAGAGGATCACCACTGTCCCCTGATTCAGTGTTTTAACACACAAAAGCCATCTCAGGCCACCCATGTTCACCTGGACAATCAAAACCGGGAAATCTACTATTCCATTTCCTGTTACCCCATTTTTGAAAATGGTCAGGCAACGGGCGCTATTGAACTTTCGCGGGATATCACCCATGAAATCAACGACCAGAAGAGTCTGCTTCAACAGAGCAAGCTGGCGTCAATCGGCCGATTGGCCGCAGGCGTCGCGCACGAAATCAACAATCCCCTGACCACCATTTTGACGACAGCGCTGTTGATACAAGAAGATATCGAGCCGGAAAATCCGATGTATAAGGAACTCGGGGTCATTGCCAGCGAAACCCTTCGATGCCGGAAAATCGTTACCGCGCTGCTTGATTTTGCCAGGCAGAGCAAACCGCTTAAAAAAGAGCATAATCTAAAGGAGATGATTGAGGAAGTTGTTCTCTTGACCCGAAAACAAGCGGCGTTTAAAGATGTGTCGGTGGAAAGCGACTGCGCCGCAGATATGGGGAGTGTTCAAATGGATAAAGGCCAGCTTCAGCAGGCGGTGATCAATCTTATCCTGAATGGAATTGAGGCAAGCGATTCCGGTGGGAAGGTGACGGTTGTCGCGGGGATTGGCCTGGATCCAAAATATGCAGAGATTGAAATCCGGGATACTAGCAAGGGCATTCCAAAAGAAGAACTGGATAAAATTTTTGATCCATTTTATACCACCAAGGAAAGCGGCACCGGTCTAGGCCTGGCAATTACCAGCGGCATCATTGCCCAGCACGGCGGGGAGATAACCGTCAGCAGCCAGTTGGGGCAGGGGAGCATATTCACCATTCGGTTGCCTTTCCGCCAGGATATCGCCAATGCCATCTGATCCACCGCGTATTCTTATTGTGGATGATGAGGTCAACATCTGCAGAAACTGTGAGAAAATTCTTTCCAAGATGGACTGCGCGGTATCGATTGCTCAGAACGGTCATGACGCGTTGACCCTGATTGAAGCCGAACCCTTCGATGTGGTGGTGACTGATTTAAAAATGAGCCGTATGGGCGGCATGGAAGTGCTTCGCCGTGTCATGGAAAAAGATCCGGATATTCGGGTGATAGTCATGACCGGCTATGCGTCGGTGTCTTCCGCTGTAGAAGTCATGAAAATCGGCGCATTTGACTATCTGCCCAAACCCTTTACGCCCCATGAACTTCGCGCAGTCGTGCTTCAGGCCATCACAGACCGCATGACAAGCCGCCAGAATCACCGATTGAAAAATTCAGAAGAAGCCGCTCGGCCCATTGCCCATCAACTGATTGGAAACAGTCCACAGATTCAGAAAGTCGTGTCCATGATTCGAAAGGTGGCGCCGACTGACGCCACCGTGCTTGTATACGGCGAAAGCGGAACCGGAAAGGAACTGGTCGCCCGTGCGGTTCACGCCAATAGCAACCGTAAGGACGGGGTGTTTTTTGCAGTGGACTGCGGAACACTCTCCGGCAATCTTCTGGCATCTGAGCTGTTTGGTCATGTCAAGGGTGCGTTTACCGGAGCCCACCGGGAAAAGAGCGGGATTTTCAGGCTTGCCCATCAAGGAACCGTTTTTCTGGATGAAATCAGCAATATCAGCCTCGATGTTCAGGGCATGCTGTTGCGCTTTCTGGAAAGTCAGGAGTTTTATCCACTGGGAGGGACAACCCTGCAAAAGGTAAATGTCCGGCTGATTTTTGCCACCAACCAGGACCTTCAGAACATGGCTGCCGCCGGAACGTTTCGTCAGGATTTTTATTATCGGATTTTCGTCTATCCCATTCTGATTCCGCCGCTCCGGGACAGAAAACCCGATATTCTGCCGATCGCTTATCATTTTCTGAATCAGTTCTGTCGCAGGATGAATAAATCCATTAGCGGGTTTGATGATGATGCGGGCAATCGGCTCATGGCTTTTGACTGGCCGGGGAATGTCCGCCAGCTCAGAAATGTGATCGAACGAGCTGTGATTCACTGTGAAAAAAAACTGATTACCTCAGCGGATCTATTTCTGCGGGATAATGCACTTGCTGAACCGGCCATGCCGGAATCGATACCCCAGACCAACGAAGCGCTGAAACAGGCTAAAAAAGACATTCGAATCGCCGCAATCAGCGAACTGGAAAAAAAATTCCTGACCCATGCGTTGGAACAGAACAACTGGAATGTCACCCAGGCCGCGCGGCAAACCGGCTTTCAGCGGACTAATTTTCAAAATCTCATGAAAAAACATGGTATTACCATCCCTCATCGTCTTCGGATGCCTCCCGGCTGACCCCTGATACCCAATCCATACCCCTTGGCCTTTGATTCCTCATCTATGTCATACACTGTATAATTATTCTATACATTTGTCTTGTTGCCATCCAATCAGCTTATAATATTATGTAATAATCTGAATTTATTTAAAAATCGCGAGATGACGGCATTCTGTCAGGTAACAGATGACTGAAAAAATGAATAGAAAGATCATACGGATCCCGGGTTTGGATGTACCGTGGTTTTAAGCGAAATATATATAATATCAGGTTGTTAATAATGTTGGCACAAGATGTGCTTTAAAGTGTAGTCAATTAATCGCTAACCACCACTCTACCAGGAGGAAACGATATGAATACGCAAGAGAGAATCATGGTCATCGATGACGAAAAGGGAATCTGCCAGAACGTCGAAAAAATTCTGTCCAAAAACAATTATGAGGTTATCTGCGCACTCAGCGCCGCGGAAGCGCTGGAGCGGATGAAAACCGAATCGTTTGACTTGATGATTTCAGATATTGTCATGCCTGGGATGAACGGCCTGGAACTTCTCAAACAGGTTAAAACCGAGTGGCCGAAAACTCGGGCACTGATGATGACCGCGTATGCGTCGACCGATACCGCGTTAAAAGCCATTCGTCTGGGTGCACTGGATTACGTGTCCAAGCCATTTACGCCGGATGAGCTGCGAACCGTCGTTCAAAAAGCCATGGCCGGCGATCTGGTTCAGGCCAAAGCCTCTGAAAAGGAAATCGAGGTGATCAACGTCATCGATATCGATATACCGTTTGACGGGGATGAAGTCGCCAAATACACCGGGGAAGATTATGTGAAGACGCTTGGCCGGTCGGATATGCCGGTGGTCGAAGTGAAAATCCCGGACAATCTGGAAAATTTCTGCGCGGTCGGTGATATGGTTTGTGATATTTTCAAAAAATTGGGTGCAACCTGCAAGGTCGGAAACAAGTCCCATCTCTGCCCTCAGAAAACAGCCAAAAAGTCAGCCGGTTCCAAAAAGATGGCTGAAGCACCGGATCGGTCCAAATGGATCGGTATCGATATGCCGTTCAATTATGATGAAGTGGTTTCAGTAACCGGACCGGAATATGTCGCGCACCTGGGTTCCGAGGGGGTATCCTTCGTTTCCTATCAGGAGTTGAAGGAAAATGTGGCCCGAATGATGGGCAAAGCCTCCGGTAATATCGATGTGGATATGCCGTTTGATCGCAGCGAAGTGGCCAAAGCCGTCGGCGACGACTATGTCAACACGCTGGGGCCTTCGGATATGCCGGTTATTGAGGTGAAAATATCTGAAAAACTGGAACACTACTGCGAAGTGGGCGAGATGGTCTGCGATATCTTTAAAAAGCTGGGAGCTACCTGCAAGGCCGGAAACAAAACCAGCCTGTGTCCCCAGAAAAAAAGCCAGAAAAAGGCCGAAGCCGGAAAACAGAACGTTCCGGATGTGTCCCGTCTCATCGGTGTGGACATGCCGTTTATGTTCGATGAGGTGGCAGCCGCGGTCGGAGCGGAATACGCCATGCATCTGGAAGCCGGAGAGCGCACGGTCTATTCATATGAAGAAATCAAACAGAATGTGGCGATCCTGGTGGCGCAGCAGGAATCGAAAACCAAGCGTTCGTCCGGTGCCAGGCGCAGCGCTCTGGTCATTGATGACGAAGTGGCCGTGAACAACAATATCCGAAAAATCCTCGAGAAAAAAGGCTATAGCGTGGACCAGGCGATCAGTCGGGAAGAAGCCCTTGAAAAAATTAATGAAAGCAGCTATCCGGTGATCATGCTGGATTTGAAAATGCCCGGGGTTAAAGGGCTGGAACTGCTTCAAAGCATCCGCGAGCGCAGGCCGGAGGCAATGGTCGTTATCATTACCGGCTATGCCAGCATTGAAACCGCGGTGGAAACCGCCAGAATGGGCGCCGTTGGCTATCTGGCCAAGCCTTTTACACCGGATGAAATCCGTGGCGCCGCGGACAATGCGGTGCGGCTGGCAGCATAAATCCGTTTTTTGCAATCGGCTGAAACTGTCATTTCAGCCGATTGCGTTTTGAACACCCTCTTTTGGGTTTTTTTTCGTACTTCGCTGGTGACCGACAGGTCATGGCCCTCTGGCTGCTGAAATCTTGTTCAGCAGCCCATACCCCATACCCTTTTGCTTTTTCGCGACAATCTCCAAATATTTCAAAATCCTCTATCATTCCCCGATGATGAACCCTTCCGTTTCGATATGTTTCTTGGGAAAATCTATTGACAAGAAAATTTTCTGAGGTTAGTTAAACACTTTGTTTCAATTGAAACCAAACGTCCCTGACGTTTTTAATAATGCAAAGCATAGGAGAAGCGAATCATGTCGAACGGAAACCCTGCTATCGGGTCTGTCTTGGTTGTCGGTGGCGGCATTGCCGGAATGCAATCCGCTCTGGATCTGGCCAATTCAGGCTATTATGTGTATCTTCTTGAAAAATCCCCATCCATTGGCGGGGTCATGTCCCAGTTGGACAAGACCTTCCCGACCAATGACTGCGCCATGTGAATTATTTCCCCTGTACTGGTCGAGGTCGGCCGGCATCTGAATATTGAACTGATTACCTATGCGGATCTGGAGTCTGTTGATGGCGTTCCGGGCAATTTTAAAGTCAAGGTGCGAAAACGCGCCCGCAGCATCAGGATGGATCTATGCACGGGTTGTGGCGCCTGTGTGGAAAACTGCCCGGTGGTATGCCAGACAGTCGCGAACAGCCCATCAGCCGCATAGTTCCGTGTCCATCAATAAATTATCATTAATGACATTATCGGATACGATAATTTGATCCAAAGGATTTCAGTCTCATGGAACCTACCATTCAAATTGATTTGAAAAAAATCGATGACATCATTACCCATTATCAAGGGAACAAAGAAGCTCTGCTGATGATCATGCAGGACATCAGTGACATTTACAGTCATGTTCCCCCCGCGATCATCCCGATTCTGGTTGACCGACTCGGCGTCAAAAAAAGCCTGATCTATAGTGTGGCCACATTTTACAAGACCATCAGTCTTGAGCCAAGAGGCAAGTATATCGTCAGTGTGTGCACGGGTACCGCATGCCATGTTCGGGGCGCGGAAAAAATCACCGAAACCTTGCAGCAGAAACTGGGTATTCAGGAAGGCCAGACCACTGCGGACAGACTCTTTACGCTGAAGGCTGTGCGATGCATCGGTTGCTGCGCATCCGGGCCCGTCATTACGGTTAACAAGGAAACATATGGCGGTCTTGACCGAACATCCGCGGGAAAAGTCATTGACGATTATAAAAACTTGCCTCTTAACGGCACGGCGTAACGGAGGTTATTAGATATCATGGCAATTTTATCGAATCGGGAATCCCTGGAGAAATTTCAGGACAAACTCAAGTCCGCCCAGTCCCATGGCAAAAAGAAACTGATTTCACTTTGCGCAGGCTCTGGATGTGGTGCCTATGGTACTGCAAAAGTTCATCAGGCCCTGATGGCGGAGTTGGCCCTGCAGAATCTGACTGAAGAGGTTGAGGTCAAGCTGACCGGATGTCACGGTTTTTGCGAAAAAGGGCCGATCATGGTCATTCATCCGCAAGGCATATTCTATCCTCAGGTCAAACCGGAACACATGTCTGAAATTGTGGAAAAAACCATAAAAAATAACGAACTGGTTCAATCCCTGATTTTCAAAGATCCGGCGTCAAAGGCCAAGATTACCCTCGAGCATGACATTCCGTTTTACAAACTTCAGCAGCGTATCATCTTCGGCAACAACGGACTCATCGATCCGACCAGCATTGACGATTATATAGCCGTCGGCGGGTACAGCGCTATGGCCAAATCCCTTTTTGACTTGACGCCGGAGAAAATCATTGCCGAAATCAAGAAATCCGGACTTCGGGGGCGGGGCGGCGGAGGCTTTCCGACAGGCATCAAGTGGGATACCTGCCGGAAACATCACGGCACGCGATACATCATCTGCAATGCGGATGAAGGGGATCCCGGCGCTTATATGGACCGCAGTCTGCTGGAGGGAAATCCTCACAGCGTCATCGAGGGGATGATTGTCGGCGCCATTGCCATTGGTTCCCATGAAGGCTACGTCTACGTTCGGCACGAATATCCGCTGGCCGTGACCAATCTGACCATCGCCCTGGATAAGGCCCGTGAATACGGTTTGCTCGGTCAGAACATTCTGGGCTCCGGCTTTGATTTTGATATTCATATCAGCCGGGGTGGCGGCGCATTTGTCTGCGGCGAGTCCACTGCGCTGATGGCATCCCTGGAAGGCAGTCCGGGCAGGCCCCGCGCAAAATATGTTCACACGGTTGAAAAAGGGTTCAAGGACGGTCCGTCAAACCTCAACAACGTGGAAACCTGGGCCAATGTACCGATCATCATCAACAAGGGCGCGGACTGGTATGCGGCAATCGGCACCAAGCACAGCAAGGGAACCAAAATCTTCTCTCTGGTCGGCAAGGTGGTTAACACGGGTCTTGTGGAAGTTCCCATGGGAACCAGCCTTCGAACCATCATTTTTGATATCGGCGGCGGCATTCCCAAAAAAAAGAAATTCAAAGCGGTCCAAACCGGAGGGCCGTCCGGAGGCTGTATTCCGGAGCGATTTCTCGATCTCGGGGTCGATTTTGACGAATTGTCCAAGGTCGGCTCCATCATGGGATCCGGCGGTATGATCGTCATGGATCAGGACACCTGTATGGTGGATGTGGCCCGGTATTTTCTGGATTTTCTCAAGGAAGAATCCTGTGGTCAGTGCAATCCCTGCCGGGAAGGCATCAAGCAGATGCTTGAGATCCTGACCAGCATCTGTCAGGGAAACGGCAAGGAAGGCGACATCGAAATACTGGAAGAGCTGGGCAGTATGATTCAGAAATTTTCACTTTGCGGCCTGGGAACATCCGCGCCCAATCCGGTATTGACCACGCTTTTGTATTTCCGGGATGAATATGAAGCCCATATTCGGGACAAGAAATGCCCCGCGGGGGTGTGCAAGCCGCTCTTTCATTATGAAATTGACGCTGAAGCCTGCACCGGATGCCAGTCCTGTGCTCGTAAATGCCCGCAAGAAGCGATTGCAGGAGAGAAAAAACAGCCCCATCAACTTGATCAGACCAAGTGCATCAAATGCGGCATTTGTTACGAAGCCTGCAAATTTGACGCAATTGTGATTCGATAAATATAAGGGAACCGATTGATGATCACATTCAAACTCAATGGTAAAACAGTTCAGGGGGAGGAAGGGCAGTATATCCTCCAGGTTGCCCAGAAATATGGGGTCGATATTCCAACCCTTTGCCATCATAAAGCCCTGGAGCCGGCCGGAATGTGCCGGCTGTGCACAGTCGAGCTTTTTGACGGACGAAGAACCCGTTTTGTGACCTCCTGCAATTATCCCATCTGGGAAGGCATGGAGGTTAAAACCGATACCGAAGAGGTGCATCAGGGCCGCAAGCTGATCGTGGAATTGTTGATGGCCCGGTGTCCGGATGTACCGGTTCTCAAGGAATTGGGGAAAAAATACGGCATTTCGGAAACCCGGTTCAAAAAAGAAGCGGATACCTGCATCCTTTGCGGCCTCTGCACGCGAATCTGCACCCGCATGGGAAACAGCGCGATCAGCCTGACCGGTCGTGGCGTGGATATGAAGGTGGATACGCCGTTTCATATTCAGAGCGATGTCTGTATGGCCTGCGGCGCATGCGCCTCGGTCTGCCCCACTGGGCACATCACGCTGGAAAAAATCCGCGAACAGGTCAGCGCCCATACTTTCAAGGCCATTCCTTCGGAATACGATATGGGACTGAAGGGCCGAAAACCGGTATATGTTCCCTATGCCCAGGCCGTACCCAACACTCCGGTCATCGACCGGTCGGTCTGTATCCATTTTAAAACCGGCGGATGCAAGGTCTGTACCGAATTCTGCGGGGTGAACGCCATTGATCATACCATGCAGGATGAGGTGGTGGAGTTAAATGTCGGTTCCATCATTCTGGCGCCTGGGTATCAGCCCTTTGATCCCTCGAAATTTGACGCCTATGGATACGCCAAACATCCCAATGTCGTTACCGCCATGGAAATGGAGCGGATTCTGTCGGCCTCCGGCCCCACAGCCGGACATCTGGTGCGCCTCTCGGATCATAAAGAGCCTAAAAAAATCGCCTGGTTCCAGTGCGTAGGTTCCCGGGACATGAACAAATGCGATCATGCCTACTGCTCCTCGGTCTGCTGCATGTATGCCATCAAGGAAGCCGTGATTGCCAAGGAGCACGCGGGAAGCGATCTGGATTGTGCGATATTTTACATGGATATGCGTACCCACGGCAAGGATTTCGAGCGCTTTTACAATACGGCCAAGGATAAACATGGGGTGAGGTTTATCCGCAGCCGGGTGCATACCATTGATCCGGTTGCCGGAACCGATGATTTAAGTATCCGCTATATTACCGAAAGCGGCGAGACGGTTACGGAAGTTTTTGATCAGATCGTGCTGTCCGTGGGAATGGAAATAAACCCGGATGTTGTCAGCCTGGCCAAACAACTGGACATCGATCTGACTGCGGGCAATTTCTGCCAGACCACTTCATTTGAACCGGTGAGTACTTCAAGAGAAGGCATCTATGTGTGCGGCGCCTTCCAGGGACCCAAGGATATTCCGCAATCGGTTATCGACGCCAGCGCTGCGGCAGCAGTGGCGGGAGAGAGTCTCAGCCTGGCAAGAAATACCCTTACCCGGGCAAAGGAGATTGTTCCGGAGATCAATGTGGCCGGAGAGCGCCCCAGGATTGGCGTATTCGTCTGCAGATGCGGCATCAACATTGCCGGTGTCGTCAATGTTCCTTCAGTTGCGGAGTATGCGGCAACCCTTCCCTTTGTGGAATTTGCAACCGATAATCTGTATTCCTGCTCTCAGGATACCCAGGACAATCTGGTCAGCATCATCAAACAGAAAAACCTGAACCGGATCGTTGTGGCTGCCTGTACCCCCAAAACCCATGAACCCCTGTTCCAGGAAACCCTGATCAACGCCGGTCTCAACAAATATTTGTTTGAAATGGCCAATATCCGGAATCACGATTCCTGGGTTCATAAAACATGTCCTGAAAAAGCCACGCAAAAGGCCAAGGATCTGGTGCGTTCGGCGGTTGCCAAAGTGGCTCTGACCTTGCCGCTCAAGGAATCCGATCTTCAGATCAAGCCGTCCGCGCTGGTCATCGGCGGCGGTATTTCCGGCATGGCTGCGGCCCAAAGCCTGGCACACCAGGGTTATGAAACCCATCTGGTTGAAAAAAGTAGCCAACTGGGAGGACAAGCCCGAAATCTTTACCATACGGCCAAAGGCGAGAATGTTCAGGAAAAACTATCTGAAATGATTCGGGACATCCAGAAAAATGAACGGATTCATTTGCATCTTGAATCGGATCTTGTTCAGGTGGATGGATTTGTGGGAAGCTTTAAAAGCACCCTGAGCACAAAAGGGAAGGAAGATGTTCTGGAGCACGGCGTTGCGGTGATCGCCACCGGCGCCACCCCCCTGATGCCTTCCGAGTATGCCTACGGCAAGGATGCAAGGATATTGACCAGTCTGGAGCTGGACCGCAAGTTCATGAACGACGACCCCATGCTCAAGGCGCTAAAGTCAGCGGTCTTTATCCAGTGCGTGGGTTCCAGGGAGCCGGAGCGCCCCTATTGCTCCCGTGTCTGCTGTACCCATTCCGTTGAGAATGCTCTGGAGCTGAAACACCGGAACCCGGATATGAATGTCTATGTGTTATACCGGGATATCCGAACTTATGGCGAGCGGGAATATCTCTATAAAGAAGCCAGGGAAAACGGGGTTATTTTTATCCGTTTTTCCGTGGATGACAAACCCCAGGTAGCGGTGGACAACGGCCGATTGACGGTTCGGGTGAAGGATCATATTCTGGGACGTCCCCTTGAACTGGATACCGATCTGATTACCCTGGCCACGGCGATTGTCCCGAACCGGGATGAGAAACTGGCGAATTTCTTTAAAGTTCCGCTGAACGCCGACGGCTTTTTTGTGGAACGACACGCCAAGTTGGGGCCGTCAGAATTTGCAACCGACGGCGTGTTTCTGTGCGGCATGGCCCATTATCCCAAGCCCATCGACGAATCCATTGTCCAGGGGAAGGCGGCCGC
Source organism: uncultured Desulfobacteraceae bacterium (assembly GCA_903909505.1). GTDB lineage: Bacteria > Desulfobacterota > Desulfobacteria > Desulfobacterales > Desulfatirhabdiaceae > RAAP-1. Next base: position 652 of record CAIVVZ010000110.1, on the reverse strand, counting down.
CTCCCGTGCGGTTACGCTGCTGGCCCGTGAAATCATTCAAACCAGCGGCACGATTGCCGAGGTTGTTCCGACAACCTGCAGTTCATGCGGGGTGTGCGTGTCGATCTGTCCGTATTCCGCGCCCTCGTTTATCGAGGAAGCCGCACGCTTCAACCCGGGGAAGGCCCAGATCAATCCGGTGCTTTGCAAGGGCTGTGGGCTTTGCGTGGCTTCCTGCAGGTCCGGGGCCATTCGGCTGAAAGGCTTTGACAACGATCAGATATTTGCGCAGATATTTGCGCTGAATGAAGCTGTTTAATTTATGGACCTGAAATGGCCGGCATCAGCCTCAAAGGATCGCATCCTCTAAGGCGGCCGGCGTTTGGGTAAAGGAGTTAAGATAATGACCGAGTTTGAACCCAAAATCGTCAGTTTTCTATGCAACTGGTGCAGTTACGGGGCGGCGGATCTGGCCGGGGTTGGCCGAATGGAATATCCGCCCAATATCCGGGTGATCCGAATTCCCTGCACGGGCCGAATGAGTCCAAAATTTTTCCTCTCGGCGCTGAGTGAAGGGGCCGATGCGGTCTGGGTGTCCGGGTGACATCCCGGCGAATGCCATTACCTGGAAGGTAATTATTATGCCCGGAGAAAATTTGGACTGTTTATGAAT
>CAIVVZ010000109.1 GCA_903909505.1 uncultured Desulfobacteraceae bacterium | reverse complement strand
GGAAATGCCTTGATCAGCCGATCAAGCATATCGGCATCATCCTTAAAGACCGTCATCCAGACACTCCAGAAACCCTTTGCAAGAGCGGTATCGATTATCTGTGCCTTGAAATCCTCATTGTAGTTCCGGGCAAGCCGTCCTTTTGCACGTTGTGCAATATCCCAGGTCTCTCTCCGATTCTGCAAACGTCTGTCGGAAGCTTTCGGATCAGCATTTGATGGATCTTTATCCAATCCAGTAAGTTTGATAATTCTGCCGGATTTTTGCCTGATGGTGTCATCAATGCTTTGGTCAGTAGATGCTGTAACCAAGCCACCTTCTGAGTAGCAAAGCGCCCGGAAGGTGTTATCTCGATGGGGCCAGAGGTGGTCGTCAAGAACGACATCAATATCCCCTTTTGTCGAGTTGCAGTTGGTACACGCCAGCAGAAAATTATTCCAGTCCAGTTCTCGTGCAGTTATGGGCTGCGCTGCGCCATGTGGTTGCTTTGGTTGCACATGCTCAACCGCCAGCGATGTGTCAAGTTCCATTTCGCAGTAAGAGCAGTATTCTCCCAAACGGCGAATCAACTCTCCACGTGCATATGCATATTCCTTAAAATTGTTGTTTTGCCCGGCAGCATTCTGTGGCCATGACCCGCGAACAATCGGACGCATTATTTCCCCTCCGGCTTTTGAGATCGGCCAAGGCCAGCGTCCAGACGTTCCATTTCAAGAAAAGCATGATAAGCAACGTTTTCGCTGAATGGGGCCGAGAGTTCATCGAGTCGTGCTTTCAACTCCACCTTCTCCCTTTCGTCCGCACCCCGTGCCTGCCGAAGTACTCGATAGTACTCTTTTGCAGCGTCATACATTTCCTGATATCGCTGACTTCGCTGGGGCACAGGCACCCCCATAATATTTTCAACAATATCCTCAATCGAGCGGCCACTGAATTCGTGACCCGGTCCGGGCGCGGCAATACCAACCGGCGCGGTCTCAATCTGCTGAAGAGCGACGTCATGGTCGAGATCGATTACTTCTCCGGGATCAAGCGATTGCAAGATAAAAGGTGAATGTGTGGTGGCAATAAATTGCAGCTTCGGAAAGGCCGCCTGTAGATCACCAACAACCCGGCGTTGCCACGAAGGGTGCAGGTGAAGGTCGATCTCGTCAATCAGGACAACACCCGATGTCTTCCGTGCCGCATCTGCTCCATACTGAGGATTCAGTCGTGAAGCGCGATGTGCAATGTCCGCCACCATACCCACCATGTTGCGGTAGCCGTCACTCAGATAATTAAATGGCATCAAGCCGGTCGATTCCAGATCAATCACAATCAGATCATCATCGATATCATGAAAAAACCGCACTGCATCCGGGATGCAGGCCAATACGGATGCTTTTACCGCTTCAAGCGCAGGGATGCTCTGTTTTTTCTGAATTTCGGTGAACGAGAGCTTCTTGAACCATTTTTCAAAAGCCTTCTGGTCAGACTTCGGATCAAGGCAAAACCGGTAGGCGTCCAGTTGCGAGCGCGGTTTTTCTGTTTCAATATTCCGGTGAATATCCCATAACCGGCCCGCGCCATAATAAAGAAGCAGCGGCAGATCAGGGCTTTCTTTTCTACTAATCTGCAACCTGTCTTCCGTACCGATGTTTACCAGATCTTTTGCCTTGCCGCCGCGATCACCGAGATCTCTTCTCCAGAACAAAGGCCTTTCACGGAACAGACTCTCGCAGGTCAGGTAAACCTCTGGCGCCGGTTCCAGGAATGACTGGCCTTCTTTTTCAACAGGAAAAAGGCGCGCTTCTTCTTTGCCGATAACACTGCGGCCGGTTTTGATCTTGGATCCTTGCAGGTAGGTGCCCAGCATCAAGGAAAGTGCGTCAAGAATGGTTGTTTTGCCGGCACCGTTATCACCAATCAGTACTGTAAACTGATCATGGAAATTGAACCGGGCATGTTCATATTTCCTGAAGTTGTGAAGGACTAAATTAGATATTTTCATAAAAACACCTCCGTACTATTCTGAAATTCCAAGTTCATACACTATTCCACTAATCGGGCCGTCTTTGGATCGTAAATCATTGCGGAAACTGAACCTTCGCGAATGCGTTGTACCGCTTCATCAATCACATGAAGAGGCACAAGGAACCATTCCCTTGGCCGTACTGGATTACCGAACCGGTCTTGAATTGTAAGGTCGAGCTGAGCAGATGCAAAGATGCGATGGAAAAGGTTCTCCAGCTTCGTACGGTTAATTCCGGCAAGTTTTGTCATTTTTCACGAGCATTCACCCACCTGGTTTTCACACCCATTCACCCAGGCACGGCGTGCTGAATTGGTTCGTTAACCAAAATCTAATTCAGAAACAACTTAGGCAAGTAGGTCTTTCTGACCTGGTATAATCGAATGTTTTCCTTTGCTGTACTATAAGTGTTTGTATTGACAACCGCAGGAGTGCTTGCTCCTCCGCCACCACCACAGCCTGCCATTCCAAATGTTACGGTAGCCAGAACCACCATCATTATTTTGACAACTTGTACGCTCATTTTT
>CAIVVZ010000108.1 GCA_903909505.1 uncultured Desulfobacteraceae bacterium | reverse complement strand
TCCACTTCAATCCGGCCCCCCAATCCTTCCACCAGGCTCTGGCAGATATAGAGACCCAGCCCGGTTCCCTGAACGGATGTTTTTCTGGTATAAAACGGATCAAATATCCGCTTCATTGTTTTCTCATCCATGCCACAGCCGTTGTCCTCTATCACGATGACGCAACGATCCGGCTTACCGCTACCGGCACTTACACACAATCTGATCCAGGAATCCTCCTTATCCGAAGCATGGGCGGCATTGATCAGCAGATTGACCAGTATCTGCTCGACAGCTTCGGGATCGGTCCGAACCGGCGGGAGATTTTCGGGTATAACCAAATGAAGGGATTTGACATTTTCCCGAATTTCCCCCCGACACATCGATACCGCGTGATCGATGACCGGCTTCATGGCTACCTGGCGGAGTTCCAATTTCTCCCGGTTTCTAGAAAAATTTATTAATCCGGACACAGTGGAATTGATTCGTTGTGCGCCATGTTCGATGTTGTCCAGGAGTTTGAAAAGATCTTTGCGGAAATCTTCATAAAGCCTGCCGAACACGCTGCGATTCGGATGATCCCCCATGTAGTCGTCGACGATGGGCATCAGCTCCTGCAGGTAATCCCTCAGAATGGGGAGGTTGAAAATGATGAAACCGTTCGGGTTGTTGATCTCATGGGCAATGCCCGCAACCAGAAGGCCGATGGATGCCAGCTTCTGGCTTTGCCGGAGAGCCTCGTCCGCCTGCTTTTGCCGGCTGATATCCTGGCCAATCAGGAGAAGGTGCGGTTTACTATCCGAAGAAAATGGAATCAGGCAGCCTTTAAGCGTTACGTCTCTTCCGAAGGTTGTCACAAACTGAAACTCCAGATTCTCCCGGGGCTGATTGGTTTGTATCACCTCCCGGGCCGCGGTTAATAAACCCGATTTTTGCCAGGAATCAAGGTGATTGAAGTTTTGCAGAAGAACCGCTTCATGGCTGGCCCCGATGATTCTTCCCACCGCTTCATTGGCCATGACACATTGTCCGGAAGTATCAAAGGCGGCGATTCCCAGGGGTGAAGCGTCAAAGATCTTCTGGACGAATTCGGAGACCTCGATAATGCGTTGCTCCACTTGCCGGCGTTCGGTAATATCCGTTGCCACGCCTGTCATCAACTGCAACTTGCCGGTGTCATCCCGAATCGGAAATCCCCTGTCCTGAATCCAGCGCATGGTTCCGTCCGGACGGACAATGCGGTATTCATAATTCCAGGCAGTGCTGGCATGGGTCTCTCTTTCGGCGAAAACCCGCTCCCGATCCTCGGGATGAATGGCTTCCGTGAATGATCCGGGAGATCGGTAAAGGCTCTCTATGCTATTCATCCAAATTTTTTCATAGGCCGGACTGACGTACAAAAGCTCTCCGGCGCCGGGAGTGCTGATCCAGAAAACGTCCTCGATGGTCTCTGTCAGAAGGCGGAAACGTTTTTCGCTTTCCCGAAGCGCACTTTCAGCCTGCCGGCGTTCAGTAATGTCATGAATCACCGAAAACAACAAAGGTTTGTCTTTGATTCTGACGGTACCTACAAAAGCTTCCACTTCCCGAACGCGCCCACTGGAGAGGCGGTGGGAAGAAAAAAAATGATTTTTCCGGTTTGATAAGGCCTGAGCAAATCTCTGGGATAAAATATCCGGAGAAATTATATCGATATCGGTGAGTTTCTTAGCGGTCAGCTCTTCGCAGAAATAGCCATAGAAAGCACAGGCAGCCGGATTGGCGTCTATAATATCCGAAGTTTCGGGATCGGTAAGCAGCATATTGGCATGATTGTTGTGAAATACACCGCGGTATTTTTCCTCACTCTCCTTTAGGGCATTCTCGGTCTGAACACGCTCCTGGATTTCCTTCAGCAGCAGTTTATTGCTCAGGGTCAGAGCCAGTGTCCGTTCTTTGACCCGATCTTCCAAAGCATCGTGTGCTTTCTGTAATTTTATCTCATTTTCACGTAAGGCCTCAATCGCCTGCAGGCGCTCCAGTTCGCCGGCCGCGCGTACAGCGGTCATTTTTAACATGGATTCCGCCAGGCTGGGGTTCGCCAGGGGACGTCGGCTGATGATCGCGATCAGCCCAATCGGCTTTCCATCGAAACCCCAAAGGGTGGCTCCGACATAACTCTCGGCCTTCATCTCCTGGAGCACCCCATCCCGTGGAAACAAATGTCGCACGTTCCTGTCAAAGCAGCAGATCGTTCGGCCCACCACATCACCGCATGGGGTGTCTTTCAGGGTGTATGTTACGTTACCCTCGAACTTTCCATCGAAGTAGATGGCTACCGTCCGGGCCGAAAGCCCTTCCCCCTCCAGCCGATCGATGCAGACATAGTCCATTCTCAGGCTCTGGGCAAGGTATCTTGCAAGCGATTTGAAGAAATCATCGTCTGAGTTTCTGGAACTACACTGCAACAGAAATAACTGGGCATCTTCCAATTGCTTGCGTTCAGTGATGTCGATGATCACGGCGCAACACGCGGCTGCGCCCTCCGCGCCATTTGTTGCAAACGCATCCAACCGTGCCCAGAATGGCGTATTATCCGCTCGCAGCATTCTAAGTTCGCAGGTCTGTGGTATGCTGGTTTCAAAGAGCTTTTTGCGGTGCCGGTAATAGATATCCTGATACTCCGGGAGAATAAAGCGGGACAACGGCTGCCTGGCCAGAATGCCTTTTGCCACCCCGAGCAGGGTGGTGGCGGCGAAATTGGCCTCCATTATCAGTCCCTTTTCGCTCAAGGTGAAATAGCCCATCGGCGCCAAGTCGAACAGGTCGAAATAGCGCGCCCGCGACGTGTCCAGTTCCGCGTAAGCCCGGCGCAGTTCCTCGTTCTGCATCTCCAGCTCGATCTGATGCACCCGAAGCTCGTGGAGCAGGCGCCTGGATTCTTCGGCGGACAGCGCGTCCTGGTTTTCCGGCACAACAATCGATTCGACCTGGGTTGCGTTCTCCGTCTGCCGGCGCAAATCGTTCGTCGGGTCCGAAGCGGACGCCTTTTCATTCATAGAAAACCTCCGGGGTCAAATCTTTATCTTGACATTGGGTCTATGGATTGATAGGGAAAATATATGGCACGCGCACTCAGAATTCAATATCCCGGAGCCTGTTATCATGTAACCTGTCGGGGAAACGAGCGAAAGAATATCTATCAAGACAGTGAAGATAAAAGGATATTTAAATCAAAGCTGAAAGTATCACAAGAAATATATTCGGTAGAGGTGTTGAGTTATGTGTTGATGAGCAATCATTTTCATCTGTTGATTCATACCCCTCATGGTAATCTGTCTGAATTTATGAGGCATTTCAATATATCCTATACATCGGCGTACAATCGGCGGCACAAACGCTGCGGCCATTTGTATCAGGGCAGATACAAGGCATTTTTAATCGATGCAGACAATTATTTGTTGGCTGTAAGCCGTTATATCCATCTCAACCCCATCCGGACAGATAAATATGTGGGGGTTACCCCGGAAGAGCAATGGGCGGAACTGCAAAAGTATGCCGACAGCAGCCTGGCTGGATATTGCCGTGAGAGTGAGAAAGAAGCGTTTGTAAATTACCGGATGCTACTGGGGTATATGGGAGGTGATAACAAAAAAGGCCGCCAGGGCTATAAGCGTTTCGTGCAGGAAGAGATATGTGCGGGGGCTGAAAGTCCACTCCTACTCGGGCGAGGAAGCGGAATCATCGGAGAAAATGAATTTATTGAATGGGTTAAAGCAAATGTGCTGAGAGATAAAGGAGATATCAGGGAACAGCCTGCCTTGAAGAAATTCAGAAAGAGCATGAAACCGCAAGCGGTAATTAAGGGATTTGTTGAGATAACGGGCAAACAGACCGAGGAGTTGTTACAACGGGGGCGATGCGTAGCGGAAAGAGCGCTGTTGATGGAGGTATTATACCGGTGTTGCGATATCACCCAACCGGACATCGGCCGGTTGTTTGGGGGCGTTGATTATAGCGCCGTGAGTCAGGCCCGGAAACGGTTGCGGGAAAAGATGGCGAATGATGAGAATCTAAAATGGAAATATGACAAAATCATTGAGCAGCTTATGGGAATGTCTGGATAAGGTGCCCCCATATTCGCTAAGTCTTTGGAATGGCCCCCGTTCGACAATTATTGACTTTTCATGGGAGTTTGCATAACCAGAATGCGCATCCTGCATATCGGGAAATTTTTCCCTCCGGTAACCGGTGGAATCGAGAGTTTTCTTGGCGACTTGCTGCCATCCCTTGAAAGGGGCGGAGTAACGACGGCCGCGCTGGTTCATGACGATATTCGTCAAGAACAGAGTCCGGTGTGTCACCCAAAAACAATATTATTTCGGGTACCCTGTTATGGAACATTGTTGTATGCTCCCATCAGCCCGGCGTTTATTTTCGCCATGAGAAAGGCCATTCAGGCGTTCCGGCCCGATATCCTGCATTTTCATGTTCCAAATACCTCTGCATTCTGGGCGTTACCCCTATCCATTGCCGGAGCATTGCCCTGGGTGGTCCACTGGCATGCGGATGTCATTCCTTCCGCGATTGACCGAAGAATGGCCCTGGCTTATCAGCTTTATCGTCCCATCGAGAAGCTGTTTCTGCGGCGCGCACAGTCCATTATCGCCACGTCGCAATCCTATCTGAATACCAGCAACGCGCTGGTTGACTTTAAAGACAAATGCCATATTGTTCCCCTGGGGCTGGATCCGGACCGCCTGAAAAAGCCGGATGACGCCGGGCTCCGCTGGGCTGAAACCGCGTGGGGGCAACCCGGGGGAAGAATCCTGGTCATCGGACGGCTGACGTACTATAAGGGACACGAAGTCATGCTGGATGCTTCAACGGCCTTGCCGGATGCGCGGATTCTGATTGTCGGCAATGGCGAGCGCGAATCCGGTCTTCAAAGGCGAATTCACACCCTCGGCCTTTCAAATAAAGTTTCGCTGCTGGGGTCTCTACCGGAATCGGATCTTCACGCCCTCATTTCTTCCTGTGACTGCCTGTGTTTACCGTCAGTTGAACGGACCGAGGCTTTCGGCCTGGTGCTTCTGGAAGCGATGCGGTACGGAAAACCGGTTGTCGCTAGCGATATTCCCGGTTCCGGTATCGGATGGGTGGTCGAAGACGGCGTTACGGGGTTTCTGGTTCCGCCGGGTGATCCGGTTCTGCTTGCGGGGTCTTTAAGAAAGTTTTTTGATTGTCCGGAGTTGAATTTGCAAATGGGGCGATCCGCCTTGGAACGGTTTCGGAAGGTTTTTCAAATCGATCGTATTGCGCAAGAGATTATTTTGTTATATCATCAAACCCTGAAGGCTTTGGAGTCAACAACAGGGAATGGATTGCATTTAGGCAAATGAATGAAAAATAAACTGGCGGTTCTGATTCCCGCCTTAAATGAAGAACTGAACATCCGGGAAGTGATTCAGGGGGTCAGGAAAGCCATAACCGGTGAAATTGTGGTGATCGATGATGCCAGTTCCGATTCAACGGCAAGGGTTGCGCGCCAAGCAGGTGCCAAGGTGCTGCCGCTTTTGCTCCGTCTGGGGGCTTGGGGGGCGATGCGTACCGGAATCCGTTACGCCAGTCAGCATCGATTTGAAATTGCCGTTACCATGGATGCGGACGGGCAGCACCTGCCGGATGCTATCTGTGAACTCATAGAACCCCTTATCTCGAATCTGGCGGATGTCGTTGTCGGATCCTGCACCGAACGCGGAAGCATCCCCAGGAAATTGTCGTGGCTGTTTTTTCGGAAGATGACGGGACTGAATGTTCGGGACCTGACATCCGGGTTTCGCGCCTATAACGCCGCAGCCATAGCGGCGCTGATGACGGCCGATACGGCGCTTCTGGATTACCAGGATATCGGGGTGTTGCTGGCACTTAATAAAGCCGGATTTCGCATCCTGGAAGTTCCGGTCAGGATGTGTCCCCGATCATCCGGACATTCACGGGTGTTTTCTTCCTGGTGGGATGTGTTTCGGTATCTGATTTTCACCCTGATATTATGCTTTGCCAAAGTGGATATGCCGGCTGTACCTGGATATCGATCCGAGATTGGATAACACGATGTTCCCTACTTCTCAATTGACGTCATTCGGAATAGGCATCGGGATTGCGATTGCCATTCTTGTCCTGATACGAAAAAACCATCTGCTGGTCAGCCATGCCTTCTGGTGGTTGACGGTCGCCGCGGCAAGCATGGCGTTCGGGGCCTATCCGCGATTGATCGATCGGATCGGCGGGGTGTTGGGGATCCATTACCCGCCGACCTTACTGATTGTTATCGGAATGGGTCTTATCCTGATCAAAATGTTGACCATGGACTTGAAACGCTCCGAGCAGGAACGGAAAATTCGCGCGTTGACCCAGCGGCTGGCAATTCTGGAAAGTGAAATTTATCCCCGGCCTGAACAGGATGCTGCCGGAAACGCACAATCCCTACCTTGACCGGAGTGCCTGATAATGAATAAAACCGATATGATCCCTCATTTTACCCATCACATCCTGTGCATCGGCGCCGGCTATGTGGGTGGACCGACCATGGCGATGATTGCCCATAAATGTCCCCAGTACCGGGTGACCATTGTGGATATTAATCCCGAACGGATTGCTCAGTGGAATTCGGATCGCCTACCGATTTATGAGCCGGGTCTGGATGAAATTGTAAAAGCCGCCCGGGGCCGGAATCTTTTCTTCAGTACGGATATCGAAAAGGGAATTCAGGAATCGGACATCATTTTTGTCAGCGTAAACACGCCGACCAAAACCTTCGGGGTTGGGGCCGGCATGGCGGCGGATCTTCAGTACTGGGAAAAAACCGCGCGGCAGATTCTGGAATCCGCCACGTCCGATAAGATCATTGTTGAAAAGAGTACCCTTCCGGTTCGAACGGCCCGGGCCATGGAGCGGATTCTTTTCTCCACGCAAAATGGGGTCCGCTTTGAAGTCCTTTCCAATCCCGAATTCCTGGCGGAAGGCACGGCCATCCAGGATCTGGAACAACCGGATCGGGTTCTGATCGGCTCCAGGCAAACCGAAAGCGGCCTTAAGGCGCGAAGCACGCTGGCAGAGGTTTACGCCAACTGGGTTCCCCAAGAGCGGATATTGACCACGGATATCTGGAGCAGTGAGCTGTCCAAACTCGTTGCCAATGCGTTTCTGGCGCAGCGGATATCCTCCATCAACGCCATCGCCGTGCTTTGCGAGAAAACCGAGGCCGATGTGTCCCAGGTGGCCAAAGCCGTTGGTATGGACGCCAGGATCGGTCCGAAGTTCTTGAACGCCAGCGTGGGTTTTGGAGGCTCCTGCTTTAAAAAGGACATTCTGAACCTCGTTTACATCTGTCGATATTATGGGCTGAATGAAGTGGCCAAATACTGGGAGAGCGTCGTTGAAATCAATGAATACCAGAAAGAGCATTTTGTCATGACCATGCTGAACGCTATGTTCAACACGCTAGCGGGAAAAAGAATCGCTCTGTTCGGGTTTGCATTCAAGGCCGATACCGGCGATACCCGGGAGAGTCCGGCGATTTATATCGCCACACGCCTGATCGAGGAGCAGGCCGACCTGGTGATAACCGATCCCAAAGCCCTGGTCAATGCCAAAACCGATCTAAAAGGGGGTGAAGGAAAAGTTCAGTTCATCGAAGATCCCTACGAAGCAGCAGCCGGAAGCCATGCCATTGCCATCCTGACGGAATGGCGTCTGTTCCGCGAGCTGAATTATGAAAGAATCTATCGTTCCATGGAAAAACCGGCCTTTATTTTTGACGGTAGGAATGTTGTGGATCACTCAAAATTGTATCAGTTGGGATTTAACGTGTATCCCATTGGAAAACCTGTCCTGACGCATCTATAAAGGGCAATGACGCGTTTTTAAGTCGAGGAACTTCCTGTCCTTTGCCTGGATATTTTATACACAGGAATCGGAGTCATATTGTGTATTCCCACGGCTGAGAGCGAACAGGTCATGAATATCCACAAACCGGAGTGAAGCTAATGGCGCTGCATCTAAACAAACGCATCCTGGTTACCGGCGGGGCCGGTTTTTTAGGCTCTCACCTGTGTGACCGTCTGGTTGCAGAAGGTCACGATGTCCTTTGTCTGGATAATTTTTACACAGGGACAAAGCTCAATATCGCGCATCTATCCGCAAAACCGAATTTTGAGCTGATCCGTCATGACCTGGCTCAGCCTGTTTTTCTTGAGGTTGATGAAATATACAATCTGGCTTGTCCGGCATCTCCGGTTCATTATCAGTACAACCCGGTGAAAACCGTAAAAACCTGCATCATGGGCGCCATTCACATGCTGGGTCTGGCCAAACGGGTAAAAGCCAGAATCCTTCAGGCCTCAACCAGTGAAGTGTATGGTGACCCCGCAGTGCATCCGCAGCCCGAAGCGTACTGGGGCAATGTGAACCCCATCGGTCTGCGTTCCTGCTATGATGAAGGAAAACGCTGCGCGGAAACCCTGTTTTTTGATTACTACCGTCAGAATCGGGTCAATATCCGGGTGGTCCGCATTTTTAACACCTATGGTCCGCGAATGCACCCCAATGATGGCAGGGTTGTGAGCAACTTTATCGTTCAGGCCCTTTCGCATCAGGACATAACGGTATTCGGGGATGGATCTCAAACCCGAAGCTTCTGTTATGTAGATGATTTGATTGAGGGAATGCTCCGAATGATGCAGGGATCCGATGATTTTATCGGTCCGGTAAACCTGGGCAATCCCGGTGAGTTCACCATTCTGGAGCTGGCTGAAAAAATCATTCATTTGACAGGGTCGCGCTCCAGAATCATATTTCAGGCCCTTCCTCAGGACGACCCGCTTCAGCACAAACCCGATATTTCACTGGCCGCGGAAAAACTGGAATGGGCACCGGAAGTGAATCTGGAAGAAGGCCTGAAACGGACCATCGCCTATTTCAAGACAATTTTGACTTTCATGTAAACGAGAAGGTTGTAAATGGCTTGATTATTGCTTCACAAGAAGCTTTATGGCCTTCAGCCCAAAAACCTGAGTAGTTGCAACATTTGGAGGAACTCATGAACAACCAAAGACGCCGGAAACAGGAAGGCTTTACCCTGATCGAACTTCTGGTGGTGATTATTATTCTGGGGCTGCTTTCCGCCCTGGTGGCGCCTAAATTTTTCGGAAAAGTGGATAAGGCCAAGCTGAAAACCGCCAAAACACAGATTGAACTCTTTGGATCGGCTCTGGATGAGTTTCGCCTGGACAATGGCCGCTATCCCACAACCGCGGAGGGCCTTGAAGCATTAAGAACCAAACCCGGTGCGCTGGCCAACTGGGACGGACCCTACCTGCCCAAACAGATTCCTCAGGATCCCTGGGGCCGGCCGTATGTGTATACGAGCCCCGGGGATCATGGTCCGTATGATCTGATCAGCTACGGGCCGGACGGCGCAGCAGGGGGCGACAGCAATATCGTAAGCTGGCAATAGTGACTACTTCCTTCGAAAATATAAAGCAGACGCTCAATAAGCGGTTCCGGAGACTGCCTCCGGAAGTGGATATCCCTGTCTGCGTCTGTGCTGAACCGCCGATGCTTGCGGAGTTTCCGGAGCTTGAAGAAAGCGGCTTTCCTGAAAACCCGCCGGCGTTAAATCCCTTTAAATCGCATTACATGAAGCGATTCCGGTTTCTTCCACTGGATGATTCCAATGGCAAGGTGCTGGTGGCAATGGCCGATCCGCTGGATTTTACCACCCGCGAGGTTATCGAGCGAACTTACGACAAGCCGCTGAATATCTGTCGGGCTTCGGAAGAGACGATTTCCCAGTTCGTGTATCGCTGGTATGAAGCGGAAGTGGATATGACATCGGGTGAAAGGGCCGATGACCTGGATATGAGCCTTGAGGATCAGCTCTGGGACAGTCCGGAACATTTAAAGGACATGGCCTCCGAGGCTCCGGTCATTCGGCTGGTGAATCATCTGATCGCCAAAGCCCTGGAAGTGGGTGCGTCCGATATCCATATCGAGCCCCGAAAGCTGCATGTGCAGGTCCGGTACCGGATTGACGGGGTGTTGAACGACCAGAACGCCATTGCCGCCAAGCTCAAGGCTGCCATCAATTCCCGGGTCAAACTGATGGCCAAAATGGATATTGCGGAAATGCGGCTGCCTCAGGACGGCCGAATCAAGTTCAAGATAGGTCGCGAAGACATTGATATCCGCGTGTCCTCGCTTCCGACCCATTTTGGCGAAAGCCTGGTACTGAGGTTGCTCCACAAGGAAAATGTCGAGCTGGATATGGATACTCTGGGGTTTCCGGAGTCGATCCGGGATAAATTCAGATCCACGATATCGCTTCCGTACGGCATGATTCTGGTTACGGGGCCTACGGGTTCCGGCAAAACCACAACACTCTATTCAGCCCTGAACACTATCAACTCACCGGATAAAAAAATCGTGACCGTTGAAGATCCGGTGGAGTATCAGATGGATGGTGTCAATCAGGTTCAAGTGCAACCCAATATCGGCCTGACGTTTGCCCACACCTTGAGAACCTTTCTGCGGCAAGACCCGGATGTCATGCTGATCGGCGAAATCCGGGATCTGGAAACCGCTGAAATTGCGATTCAGGCAGCCCTTACCGGGCATGTGGTGTTTTCCACGCTGCATACCAATGATGCGGCAGGCGCCATTACCCGGCTGGAAGATATGGGCGTTGAACGTTTTCTGATCGCCTCTTCCGTGGTGGCTGTCCTGGCTCAGCGGTTGGTTCGAAGAGTTTGTCCGCAGTGCCGGAAAACATTTCACCTTGCCGATGAAGAAAGGCTGCTGCTGGCTCGGGAACTGGATCTGCTTCCGGATGAAATTGCCCCCACCTATGCCAGGGGAATGGGCTGCAAGGAATGCGCCGGCTCCGGATACCGGGGACGGCTCGGAATCTATGAGTTTTTACCGGTGGATGAAGTCATTCAGCGAGAAATCGTCCGGGGATCGGACCGCAATGAAATTTACCGGGTGGCGATGCAAAACGGCATGATTTCCTTGAGAATGGACGGGATGGATAAGGTCAAAAACGGGATCACCACATACGAGGAAGTGTTGAGGGTAACCCGCTGATGCCGCGTTTTTCTTATGAAGCCATGAATGCCGAAGGCGGACGGATCATCGACAGCGGCGAAGCCAACACGAGAGATGACCTGATTCTGACGCTTCAGGCAAAGGGGCTGATGCTGGTCAGGTGGATCGATGGAAGCCCATCCCGGCGGCAGTCCCTGCTGAAGCGATCCGGACGCGGTCTAAACAGCAAGGAACTGCTGCTGATTACCCGCGAGATGGCGCATCTGATGAAATCCGGGCTTCCCATGGACCGGTCCCTGACCATCATTATCCAGACCGGCGAGGCCAAGCCGCTTCTGGCCATGGCCCGGTATTTAAAGGAATCCCTTCAGGGCGGCAAAAGCCTTTCCGATGCCATGGCAGCCAAAACCGAAGACTTCAGTGATTTGTATATCAACATGGTGCGGGTCGGCGAAATGGGAGGCATTTTGCCACAGGTCATGGAAAAATTGGCCGGCTTCATGGAACGAACCGAGGAAATCAAGAAGTTTATCATTTCCAGTTCCATTTATCCGGCGATCCTGATGATGATCGGCATGGTTTCCGTCGGGGTCATCATGGGGGTCGTGGTACCCCGCTTTGCCGCGATATTTACGGATCTGGGACAGAAAATACCGGCAAGTACCTTGCTTCTGATACAGTTCAGCCAATTTTTGCGCTCCTGGTGGTGGGTCATGATCCTGGGCAGCGTTTCGATCGCTCTGGGTTTATGGCGGTTTTCCGGAACGACCCATGGCAAGGATCGGCTGGACCGGATATGGATCAGGCTCCCGATGCTGGGAAGCCTGATCATGGATATTCAGATCGGACGTTTTACCCGGACACTGGGGACTCTGGTGCAAAGCGGGGTGCCGCTGCTTAAAGCCCTTTCCATCGTGCGTGAAGTCGTGAACAATGTGGTGGTAAAGCTGGCGGCCGAACAGATATTCCGGCAGGTCAAGGAAGGCAAGCGCGTCAGCACGCTGATGAAGGATCAGGGCATTTTCCCGGCCATGGCGGTTCAGATGGTCGCGCTGGGTGAGGAAACCGGAAAGATCGGAGAAATGCTGATTTCGGTTTCAGATGATCTGGATGCCCGGGTTCAGTCTAAAATCAAATCTCTGCTGTCGCTGCTGGAGCCGATTGCCATTCTGCTAATGGGCCTTGTCATTGGTGGAGTGGTTATTTCCATGCTGACTGCGATCTTCGGCATCAACGACATCGAATTCTGATGAACTCCCGCGGCTTTACACTCATTGAAATCCTGGTGGTCATGGTTCTGATCGCCGTTTCAGGTTCCCTGGTCTATCTGAGCGTGGGCCGCTCCGCCGAACAGAAGCAGGGAAAGCTGTTTGCACAGGAAATGATCGGCCTGGTTAAAAAAGCCAGACGCACGTCCCTGGCATCCAGCCGACCGGTTGCGTTCTATATCTCTTCGGCAAATCGTCTGTGCTGGGTCGAAGGCAGCGACGCTATCCTGAAAATTCCGGAAAAAGTGCTGATTCAGGCAGCAGGGATTGCCCATGTCGATGCGGATGTCTACGGGGTGTTTTTTTATCCGGATGGCAGTTCAAGCGGGGGAGAATTAACGCTTTCGGCAAATGGGCAGCCTTTTTTCGTTTTTCGTGTGGATATCCTGACAGGTCTGGTGACGCCTGGATAAGCTTATGAAAATCAGACAAAGCGGGTTTACATTGATCGAGGTGCTGGTGGCCTTGATCATCTTGGGGATTTCTCTTGGGGCAATTTTTCAGGCGCTTTCCAGTTCCCGAAGGATTTCGCTTAAGGCCGATGAAACCCTTCAGGCTGTCCGGTTGGCGGGAAACCTGCTGGCCAGTCCCGCTTTGAAGGATACCGTATTGAGAGGAAGCGGAATTGCCGCTCGAATCGATGGAGAAGCCGGATGGCGCTATACGCTGTCAGCCTCACCCCTGGAGATTGATACCGGTAACAAACGCGATATTTTTCAGGTTCCGGCCATGTTTGAGTTGACCTTGTGTCTTTTTCATGAAACGGATCTTCGGGAAAAAGCGTTCTGCATGAAACAGTGGATTCGGCAGTGAAAGATCAGGTGATCGGGTGAAGCGGCTTGATTTTTCCAGGGGATTTACCCTTCTGGAACTGCTGGTTGCCATGGCGCTGGTGGCGCTGGTGACCCTGATTGCGGCAACAGCTTTCAGATTGACCGTCCAGGCATGGGAGCGTGGATCCGAGGAAGGGGAATCCCGACAGATCCAGTCTGCTTTGCCGACGCTTTTGGAAAAGCAGCTTGCAGCGCGGGTAATCGCACGGATGTTTGGCGGGGCAAAAATTAATCCGGCGCTTTATTTCTGCGGCGGGGAGAATTCCCTGTCATTCATTACGGCTTATGCACCCCAGGGATCAATGCTGCAGGGCATGCAATGGGTCAGATACCGGTTTGATCCCGGGCAGAAAATTCTTTTTATCTATCTGCAGTCCGTGACCCGGCAGGATGACTTGGACCTTGCCGCCGACCGTGGGCTAGGGTCAAAAACGGCGGAAGAAGGGGCTCCGGTCAGCCAAATTCAGGGAATTTCCGATTTCAGGCTGGCGTATACCGCTGAACCCCTGTATAATCCGGATGATCCCAGGCAGTGGCAGAAAAATTGGGAATGCGGCGCAAAATCCACCGGCGCCCCTTACGGCCTGATGCTGGAGATGACTGTTGGGGAAGGGGCAAGATCCCGGAGTATCAGATGGATTTATCGGACTGGCGGTCAACAGTTGGTAAGCCCCTTTGGCGGTCAGTCAGCAAACCCTTTTGGCGGGCAGTGACCCCAAAGCTGGCGGGCAGAAGGCAGAGGACAGAGGGCGGAAGACAGATGGCGGATGACAGCGGACAGGCGACAGCGGGCAGTTTTTTCCGTCATCCGTCTTCGGCCGGCAGTGTACTGGTCATGATACTCTGGATGCTGGTCCTGATCAGTTTTCTGGTCGGACAGTACCTGGCGCATAACCGGGAAAAGGCGGATATCGCCCAGAATGCCTGGACGGCTTTTCGGCAAAGACAGGCGGCTTCTTCGGTGGTTCAACTTTTTTCCACCGATGCATGGCCCCTTCCGGCTGGAACCGGGACGGACGGCCACTGGTTCCGGCTGTTTCCGGATGACACGCAGCTTTGGGTCCGGGTGGACGGGGAAGGGCAGCGCGTCAACCTGAATACGGCCGCTGACGGCGAAATCAAGCAAAAACTATCCCTCATGATGGGAGATAAGTTTCAGCGTGAGGCGGATGCGGTTTCAGATTGCATTCTGGACTGGCGGGATACGGACAGCTTGACCCGGATGCAGGGTGCGGAAGAAAAAGACTATCAAGCCAAGGGCCTGACTTATAGACCGGCAAACGGGCCGTTTAATGTGATGTCCGAGCTTCTTCTGGTCATGGGGGTGACGCCGGAGCTGTTCTGGGGAGATCCCGTTGAATTGATTGCAACGGATCTCAGCAGATATTACGTTCAGTCTGGAAATGAGGCGCAGACCCAGGTCCCCAAGACACTTTCCGAGGGATTTACGATTTATCCGGCTGAAAGCAAACGCATCAGCCTGCTGGTGCCTGGATCTGAAACGGGTTATTTATATATGAATATTTTTATGGCAAAGGAATTCGGCCGTTTTGCGGTTGTGGACAGCCTGCAATTTATGGGGGTTGCCGAAACGGGATTTGACAGGCTGGTCGAACTGAAGTCCGAGGCCAGGGGGCTTGGGGCCAGGGGGAAAAAACGGTCCTAAGCGCCGGACGGTCAATACTATGGTTATCAAAGAACTGGTCGGAATTTATCTGGAAAAAGACGCACTGCACTACTGCGGAGCAGTGAGGACGGTTTCGTCGTGGCAAATGGCGATTCCGGGTGCTTCCATGGACCCGTCCGGGGTCATTCCTGGTCTGGCACCGGCAACGCTTCGCGATTTGCTTCAGCGCTTTTCCCCAAAGCCGGGCCGGCGGATTTTTCTGGCGCTTCCCCGCAGCCGCTTCTTCATCCGCGACATCCAATTGCCGCCCGTGCCGATGGAAGATGCGCTGATGTCGGTTCAGAGTCTGCTGCCGGTGACCTGCCATCTGCCGCTGGATGACATTTTTCACGATATCTGTTTTTGCCGGATGCCGGATGGAAGGGTCAACGCTCTGGTGATCTATGCCCTGCGCAGAGAGATTCTGCCGGTTCTGGACATTTTTCGGGAGACCGGGCATGAAAAATCCCTGGCCGGTCTTTTTCCCATTTCCCTGGGAATCGGTGCGTGGCTCAGCCATCAGCAATATGCCATGCCGATGGCTCTCGTGATTTCCCGGGAAAAACCATCCAGTGAACTGGCCATTTATCACCAGACCGGCTGTGTGTATTCGATGGCCCTGCAAAATGTCTGGACTGCCGGCGAGGCTGCCTCGGGAATAGAATCGGTGTTGGCCAAATTTCACCTGCCTGCCGCCAGCCTGTATGGTCTGGAGCGTTCAGACGGCTGTTTGCCGCTTCCGGATCCGCCGCAAAACAGACTGTCATGGCTTCCTTCCATTCAGCAAAATTCAGGGGTTGCGGCCCTGTCTCCGGCTTTTTCCGGGCATCAGCGGATTTTTCTGAATGGAAGCCCTCCCCGGATACGGGTATTACGTCCCTGGAAATTGTTTGTTCCGGCACTCTGTGTGCTGTCGGTTTTTCTGGCTGTGTGGACCGTTAGCCTGAATCATGCCGTCGGACGCGGAAAACAATTGGTCTCGGAAATGAAGGATGAGGTTCAGCAATTGCAGCAGAAGTTTCGGCCGCTTGAGAAAGTCCGTGATGCCCTGAAAAAAACCGAATCGCTGTCAGCGGATATCGATGATTTCATTCGGCTGCGGCCCCGCCTGTTTTCCTGCTTCAATGAAATTGCCAGGCTTGTCCCGGAAGGTACCTGGTTTTCCCGGGCCAACCTTCAGGGGGCCGAGCTGACCCTTCAGGGTCAGAGCCGGGATGCGTTAAAAATTGTGGAATCGTTAAGAACCTCCCCCCTGTTTGAACAGGTCAAGCTGTCCGGATCGGTCAGCCGTGCGCAATCCGGAGTGGAGCAGTTCAGTCTGACCCTCCGCCTGAAAGATGTGGAAGTCAATCCATGAAACTGTATCTGGGACAAAAACGAAAGCGTCAGGTGACTTTTGGCCTGATAGGGCTGATCTGTGGCATACTGATCTGGTGGGCCCAGGTCTGTGATCCGCTTCAGGAGGAGAAAGGTGATCTGTCAACGGATTTCGAAAGACTGACCCGGGAACGCGATCGGTCCATCCGGGAAATCAAAGAAGTTACCGGCTATATCGAGTCCCATCAATCCATTGAAAAGGAAATGGCACGGTTCGACGCCCTGAAAATTGACGGCAAAACCCTGGAAGAACTCAGCGCCGGCACGCAATCGATCCTGCAGCAGTTTCTGGATAAAAACACGATACCCATCAAGGCTTACAAAGACCTGCCGGCATCCAAATGGCGGGAGCACCCCATCAGCCGGGTGGAGCTGCAGATTGAAACCGGAATGCAGGGGGTTTCGGATTTGCTGGAATACCTGGAAAAGCTGAACAAGGTGATACGGGTCGAACGGTTCTCGGTATCTTATCGCCGGAAAAAGGACGCTGATCTGCAGATATCCCTTCAGATCGCAACGCTTCAAATGGAAGGCATCAAACCATGAGAATAACAACGAGGAATACATGCTTATGATAGGTGAAACCACAGTCCGTGGCGCATGGGTCTGGATAGCGGTATGTCTGCTTCTGCTGGGTTTGGGACCCGCCGGCTGCGGTTCGGCCAGACCATGGCAAAAGCCGTATACGGCTCCGGAAGATATCGGTGGAGACAGCCCTTTTGTTCGCGTCAGGATTCCGGAAGAAAAGGCACCTGCAGGCGGTGAAGAGAAGAAAACGGAGGAGAAGTACCCGTCCGGTCGCCCGGAAAAGTCCGGAATCACTGAAATCAAAGCAGCGGCGCCGGCAAAACACATTTCCAGTCTGAATCCTCCCCAGCAGCCGGTCATGGGTCAAAAGTCAATCAAAGACAAAAACGAGGCGGCAAAAGTGGTTCATGTTGAACTGGCTTTCGACAACGCTGACCTCTATGAGGTTTTGGATCTGACGCTTTATGATCTCTTTGGCCTCAGCTACATGGTGGACCCGACCCTTAAATCGACAGTCTCCTTTCATATCATGGGCGATTATACCCGAGACCAGTTTATCAACGCATTTAATGGGGCGCTTCAACTGAACAATCTGTCGATTGTCCGCGGTTCGGGCAATATTTACAAGATTCTTCCCAGAGCCAACAGCGCGGGTTCCGCAAATGCTCCCGTGACCGTTTCGGATGAAGCGGGCCTGGTCGGGGATGTCACCCGGTTGATTCGGCTTCGCTATGTGGCCGCTGCCGCGGCGGCAACCAATGTGACGTCCTTTCTTTCCAAAGGCGCCACGGTTGTTCAGGATACGGTCAACAACGCCCTTCTGATCACCGATACCGCGGAAAATATTTCCCGGGCCGTGGCCATTCTGGGGGTGATCGACATTGAATATTTTGCGGATCTTTCCTGGCAGATCTTCCCGGTCAGGGAAGTGGATGCTGCCATCATCGCCGCGGACCTGGACAGCGTACTGCAGGCCGGAGGGCTCTACAAACGTCAGGGTGCCGCGGAAGGAAGTTTTGAAATATTTCCCATCAAGAGCATGAATGCGATTCTGGTTGTCACGCGGTGGCCGTCCATTCTGACGCTGGTTCAGGACTGGCTGGCGGCCATGGATCATATGACCGATTCCGAAACCAATGTGTTTGTGTATTTTGCTGAAAATGCATCGGCATTGGATCTCTCGGATGTGCTTTCGCAGGTTTTTCCGGGGAAAACCGGCGTGTCGCGATCTTCTAAATCCGCAACCTCCGCAACCGGAAAATCCTCCAGCTCCAAGTCCAGAATGTCATCTTCCAGTTCTTCCGGTTCTTCCGGTTCTTCCGGTTCTTCCAGTGGAAGCCTGGGTGGCCTCTTGGGTGGAGGCGTGGGTGGAGGCTCGGGGACGTCGGGTTCCTCGTCTTACCAGAAAGGATCCCAGCCCAAGCAAACCATCGTCAGGCCGACGGTTCCAGGCGCCGGTGGTACCTCCGGAGGCGATGACTTTGCCGGAACCGTTGAAAT
The DNA here is from genome assembly GCA_903909505.1 of uncultured Desulfobacteraceae bacterium. GTDB lineage: Bacteria > Desulfobacterota > Desulfobacteria > Desulfobacterales > Desulfatirhabdiaceae > RAAP-1. Next base: position 823 of record CAIVVZ010000108.1, on the reverse strand, counting down.
TATTCCGGATGAAGTCAATAACGCCATTGTCTTCAAGGCCAGCAACCGGGACTATAAACGGGTTCTGACCATTTTGAAGCAGTTGGATATTCAGCCCCGGCAGGTCCTGATCAACGTGCTGGTGGCCGAAATCACCCTGAGCAGCAAAGTTGATTACGGTATCGAATGGTTCTTGAACAAAAACATTGGCTCGCTCGGCGGCAGCGGCGGCGACTATAAGGTCCAGGGGGCACTGGACAATAGCATCCCCAGACCCATCAACACGGCTCTGGGAACCGCCAATGGCTTTTTTATGAGCATATATGATCCCGTGGATTTTTTAACGGGGCTGGTAAAAGCGCTGGGAAGCGACTCGGACGTCAATATCCTGTCATCCCCCAATATTCTGGCCCTGGACAACAAGGAGGCCGTTATCGAAGTGGGCAGCGATGTTCCGACGGTTACCGGAACCACAACCAGCGCCATTGCCGGCAGCACCGTTACCAACACGGTCCAATACCGCAAAACCGGCATTCTGCTGACAGTCACGCCCCACATCAATTCCAGCGGACTAGTCAAAATGGAGTTGATTCAGGAAGTCAGCGATCTTGGCGACTTCAACAAAGATCTCAATAATTATATTTTTTTGACGCGAAGGGCCGATACCTCTCTGGTGGTGGAGGACAATCAGACCGTGGTCATGGCCGGCCTGATGAAATCCAACAAGAATAACAGCCAGTCCGGGATCCCCTTTCTGAAGGACATTCCGGTTCTGGGATATTTATTCGGCGGGGTGTCCAAGGGAACCACGAAAACCGAGCTGATCTTCATGATTACCCCCCAT
>CAIVVZ010000107.1 GCA_903909505.1 uncultured Desulfobacteraceae bacterium | reverse complement strand
CGACACCATAGGCGCGATGAGCGTAAGCGGAGTAGACCAGTATAGCGCCCATTTCAAGCATTTGATGTTTGATTCCATTCGGATTCTGACACCTTATTGCTATCGCTGTCCGATGGGGCTTGAAAAGAAGACTTGCGGCTGCGCTTGTGTTGAATATCTCGAAAAAGCTCTTGATGAGCATGCCTCAGAAACGGCTGCGGTGATAATTGAACCAATGTTTTTGGGCGCGGGCGGAATGATCACATATCCCTCCGAATACCTGAAACGAGCGAGGGAGCTCACAACGGCGCATAACGTGCATCTGATTTTTGATGAGGTCGCCACCGGTTTCGGGCGCACGGCAAAGATGTTTGCGGCCGATCATGCAGGCGTGTCGCCAGACATAATGTGCCTTTCCAAAGGCTTGACCGGAGGAACACTGCCATTGGCGGCTACTCTGGTGACCGAGGAGATATTCGATGCGTTTGCCGGGACGGTGGGAGGGACGAAGACTTTCTACCACGGCCATACTTTCACCGCAAACCCCATAGCGTGCGCGGCGGCAAATGCGAATTTAGCGCTATTTGAAACCGAAAACACCCTGGCAAATGCCGCATATCTCCAGCAGCGTCTAACCAAAGATTTTGAATCATACAAAGATCATCCGCTGGTTGGCGACGTTCGCGTGATCGGCTGTTGCGCCGCTCTGGAATTGGTGAAAGATAAAACCACCAAAGAACCGCTTTCTGCCGCCGATATGGCTAAAATTGGGTTCTATAAACGAGGCTTCGATCATGGGATTATCTTGCGGCCTGTGGCGAACGTTGTGTATCTGTTTCTGCCTTTGGCTACCGATGAATCTGATTTGCAGGAAATGCTGAATCGTTTCAGGCAACTTATGAATACTGTCTGCTGATTACCGTCTTTACATCTTGGAGGATATCAAAAATTATGACTTTCAATCCACGGTTTGCGCTTCGGTTTGTTTTTATTTCACTCACATTGTGTTTGCTTTGCAGTTTTGCGTCTGCGCGAGATTGGACCGACCTTTCCGGCAAAGGCTGGAAGCTATGGCTGGACAAGGATGCTAAATGGGAAAATGACAAACTTTTTCTCCCGCCTGTTGATTTGAAATCGCTACCAATAAACCCGCCGACCATCGGTTGGGATAAAATGTATTCCAGTCAGGGCATGAATGTGTCTGTGCCCGGAACGGTTGAGGAATATTATTGGGACACGCTCGCTGCCGGTAAACCTAAGTTCCCTGATACCCTCAAGGAAGAGAATCGAACACAAGGCGATTACAAAGGCGTGAGTTGGTGGTGGCGTGAGATTAATATTCCCGCATCGGCAAAGACCAAAAGGCTGGTCATTCATTTTGAGGCCGTTCGTTTGCGCTCAGAGGTCTTTTTGAACAACAAACTGGTGGGCTACGATCTCATCGGCAACACTCCATTTGATGTAGACATCACAGGCAAAGCCAAACTTGGCAACAACACGCTCGCCGTGCGCGTTACCGACCCATCTGGCAACTTCGACTGGGTGGACTGGTATGTGCAGAAATGGGGCAAATATAATATCCCCGCGAGTCACGGTTTCGGCGGCATTTTTCAGCCCGTGAGCCTTATAGTGACGGATCATGTCTACGTTTCAGACATTTTCATTAAGAACAGACCCGATATTACCTCGGTAGACATTGACGTCACTCTTGTAGATCCTTCAGTGAAGGCTGTTGTGGGTGATATTGAGCTCACAATCAGCGAGGCTGGCAAGAACGGCCGCGTGGTGCACCAGCAAACCGTGCCCAATGTGGGCTTGCCACCTGGTCAAACAACTATCACCAAATCCATAAGCATTCCAAATGCAAAGAAATGGGACCCCGACAATCCCAATCTATATGTCTGTG
>CAIVVZ010000106.1 GCA_903909505.1 uncultured Desulfobacteraceae bacterium | reverse complement strand
AGGAATAACCGGAATGGGCGAGGGGTATAAAAGCCCCCATGAGCCCATCGGGCTGAGCATTATCGGGGGATATGCGCTGGGGAAAAACATTGAGACCACCATTGTCTGTGCAACGGAAAACGACCTGTTTGATTCTGTTGAGCGGATACTGGTTCAGGAACCCACCCATGTTGGGATCGGCGCATTCCTGTACAATCTGCCCCATGCCCTGCGCCTGGCCGGAAGCATCAAGGCCATTGATCCCGACGTCGTCATTATTCTGGGGGGAAACGGGGTCACGGTGGATGCGAAAGCACTGTCCCTGGACCCGAGTCTCGACTACGTGGTGAAAGGGGAAGGCGTGTATGCCGTCAGTGATCTGATAGAAGATGTGCCTCCCAGGGGCAGGGTATTTTCGAAGGGGCATCTGATTGCGGACAATCCGGTAAGAACCGACCCTGACGATATCCCCCTTCCGCTCAGAACCGAGGAAACGACTGCGGGACGGATTCGAACGGACTTATCGTATCCTTCCCAGGAAGATCAGCGGTACGGATCGGTATGGACCACAACAGGATGCACCAATCGCTGTAAATATTGCCAGACGCAGGAGATGTTTCCGGGTTCCGTTCTTTTCAGAGATCCAGTAAGGGTTTTGGAAGAAGTGGAATACTGCCGGGAGCGTTTTGGAATCAATCTCTTCTTTTTGACGGATCCCGTGGCTTTTGGGGGAATTGCGGGTCTTAAGACCGGGCACGGCAGGGACTGCGCAGCATTGCTGGAGAAAACCGGAGCCCATTTTCATGCCCTGACCCGGATCGATATGCCCGATGCCTATTGGGATATTTTGGCTCAGGCGGGTGTTGCGAAGGTTGCCGTGGGCATTGAGTCCATGGTCATGCAGGGGGTTAAAGACGGCGTGTCCGCCATGCGTCTGGAAAAGATAGAGGAATACGCATCAAAGGCCGCGGCCAGGGGCATCCTTTTAAGGGCGTTGTTCATGACCGGATATGAAGGGCAGAGCCTGGAGCAGATCGAGCAGGAAATCGAAACACTGAAGAAACTGAAAGGGCCAACGGATATCCGCATTTCATGGCTGACGCCCTTTGAGAAATCGGCAAGGGAACGTCAACATCTCTTTGAAACAGGCGCCATCTATACCGCGGATATCTCCAGGTGGAACGGACATCATCCCATTTACAAAATTTCCGGCGTGGACTCGATTTCGGATTTTCAGGATCTTCGCATCCGAATGTATCAGGCCTTTTACGGGAGCGGCAACCCGGACGAAGCGGCAAGGGAGTGCATCAAAATAAGGCCCGGGTTGAGAGAAAGTTACCAGTGGTTCAACGATAACGTACTGAATAAAATGGAAACCTGGATCAATTATGCGTAACGGTTTGCCCTGAAAACGGCATTGGGGGTTATCCATCCAACGCTTGGTCGATATCCCCGCTTGTAAAGGTACAGATTGAAAAATAAAACGAGTGACATTCTTTTCCTCTTTCCAACAGCAGACACAAACAGTGGACCGGGTTCAAGCTTTACCCATACCCTGGGACTCGGTTATATCTGCGCTTTTCTGCATGCCAAAGGGGTGGATGCAACCGTTTTCCTGAGTGCTGCGACCAGTCTGCCCCTGTGCGTGAAAGAGATTCTCTCCTTCAAACCGAAGGTTGTGGGGATTGCGGTTGTGGATGACAACTACGCCAGGTCCCTGCTCATTTCAAAAGTCCTGAAACAGGTAAGCCCCTCTCTCATCCTGGTGCTGGGGGGACCTACCCCTACGGTGAACGACAGATATATCCTTGAAAATGAGCCATCCATAGATATCTGCCTGAGGGGCGAGGGCGAAGAAGTTTTTTATGAGCTGCTTCAGGCCTTGTCCGCGGCGGACTTCCATGTGGAGAAAGCGGATTTTTCAGGCATAAAGGGGATATCCTATCGGAGTGGCAATGAAACCAGATTCAATGAACCTGCCCATATTCTTCTCAAAAACAAGGAAATCCCGAATTATCTCGACCGCTATCCGTCCCCCTATCTGACCGGTTCCCTGCCTGCAACCGAATCGGAGCACAGCGGCATCGTTACGGCACGGGGCTGCAACCAGAGCTGCGTGTACTGCAACTGTTCCATTCTTTACAAAAGGCATGTCTTCACCCATTCCGTGGACCGGGTTCTTGAGGAACTGGATTTTATCGGCAGAATGTCTCCGATGCAATCCGCCAACATCTTTGACGACGCCTTTACCCTGTATCCCAAGAGGGCCGAAAGAATCTGCCGGGGGATTATTGAAAACAGAATCAGGCTCCGAATGACCTGCCTCACCAGGTGCGACTATCTGACGGAAGATCTTCTGGATCTGATGAAAGCAGCCGGATTTCATACCCTTGCCTTATCCCTTGAAAGCGCGGTCCCCAGGATCCTTAGAATCATTGGAAAAAATCACCCTCCCGAAGACATCCCTTCCGATGGTATGGAGAAGGAAATTCAGTTCATCGCCAACGTTAAAACCATGGCGGCGTACGCAAAAAAGATCGGAATGCATGTTTCTGTCAGCATCATCCTTGGGCTTCCGACCGAAACGCGTGCCGAAGCCGCGGAAACGGTCCGTTATCTCAGGGAACTGACCTTTGATCAGTATAACCACAATTTTCTCCGGATATTGGGCGGAACGCCCATTTCTTTGAATTACGAGAAATATGGCTACAGCCTGGAAAGGATCTCGAAAAGCCAGATAAGGCCCAGAACCATCCGGTCACTCGATCTTTCAGGCATCGGGCGTGCAGCACACTCGATGCAGGAGGATAAATTTCGCCGCAATGAAATCGAACAGTTTCAGATTCTGGGTTTGTTGACAAAACGGGCAGAAAAGGCTTCATTTTTTGACAGCGTCATTATCCGATCGGATACCTTTGACGAGAAAGTGGTGCGGTGGCTGCAGGATAACCTGGCTCTGGGCGGCACCATTGTGCAGATTTTTTCAGGACCTGAAAGGTTCCAGGAAAAAAAGGATGCCAGCCTCAAGATGTTGCTGGACCACGGCGCTTCTTCCACCAGGCTGGCCTGTTATTATACCGACAGAAGCGGCAAGGGCGATTCGGAAATATGGTCCCGCGGAAAAAATGACTACTGTGAGGAGATCCCCATCCAGGTCGTCGGGAGCAAATCGGCCCTGGAAAGATTTGATGCGGGAAACGGCGCTGGCCACATCCTGGCGCTGGACCTGGAAAGAGAAGACGCGGAATCCGTGGGGCATTTACTGCAAAGGTTCGACGATGCCGACTCCTGCTTCGATCGCCTGATGGAAAGCAGATCCTATCCCCTGTTTGCAACGATTTGCAGGTGGTATCGGACGGATGCCAACTGCAAAAGGCTTGAAACAGCCATGATTGATGAAAAAAACAATATCCGGCTGTGCTGGAGTGGGGCGCCTGTCGGCGTTATTCCGGATTCTACAGCGGATATTTATCAGAACCTGAAGGCGTTGCGGGCTGCTATGACAAAAGCGCGCGGTTGTGCCCATTGCGCCGTAAAGGAAAACTGCGCCCAGTGCTATTTTCCAGATCCGATGTCTGTAAAAGACTATTGTCATTTTGTGAAAAACCATGATGTCCGGGGGCAGGCGGAAACTTTCAGAACCTACTATGTATTTGAAGATCTTTTTGGCGTGATGAATTTTGAGGATAATGCAAAAGAACAGCCTGGTTTTCTTGATCCTGATGACCTGCGTTCTAACCAAAGAAAGGGGTGTTTGCTATGAAGGTAAAAGATGCTTTTAAAACAATAATGTCAGGAGATGCGTCGCGGGAAAAATTCAAGAATAACCCGGTCGGGACGCTAAAGGAACATGGCGTGGATACGGACGCGCTGCCGCCCGAAGTTCTGGATAAGATTGCTGGCGCCGGCAAAAAGACGGCTGAAGGCGTAACGACGGGAGTCACAATTGCTGTTTCGATTTCGTCCATTTAGATTTTTTCAGATCGAATAGAATGAAGACGGTTTAGAACGCAGATCATCAGGATCAAGATGAGGCCATTTTTATGAAAAAGCATCCCGTTACCCTGGTCAATTTCATTTTTAACTCCCGTACCAACTGGCTTCCCATCGGGAGCCTGTCGCTTATTTCAAGCTTGAAAAAAAGAAATTTCAGCGTTGATTTCAGGGATTTTCAACTCCTCCCACTGACTTCCGTTCCGGAAATCGATCACCTGTGCTCCTTTTTCAGGGATGCCGCAGATATCCTTGCCGTGAGCTGTTATTCACATGCGCTTCCTTACCTGCTGAAAGTTCTGGAAAAGATAAAAGGGGAATCCCCGGAAAAAAAAATCATTTTGGGAGGCATCGGTCCCAATCTGGTGGCCCGGCCGCTCATGGAACGCTTTCCATGGGTGGATTTTATCGTTCGCAGGAACGAGTATGAGACGCTGCCCCTTCTGGCTGAAGCGATCGCAAACGGCAAAAAAGATTTTTCCGGGATTTATAACATCGCCTACCGAGAAGGCGACCAGGTCGTGTTTTCCCGGGAAACCCCGCTGGTTCAGAACGAACAGTTTTCCATCATTCAGGCGCTGGGGGATTTTAATCTTGCCCCCTACCATGTTTTTCCCTTTTTAGCGGCAACCGGCTGTCTGTTCAACTGTCCTTTTTGCTGCATCCCGAAATATGTTCCCAAATATGAAAAGCGAAATCTGGAGGAGCTGAAGGAAGAGATTCTGCTGGTTCGAAACAGAATGAATGCCAGGCGGGTGTTCTATCTGCTCGATGAGGGTCTTGTAACCGATCGGGACAGACTGGAGGATGTTCTGTCCTTTACAGGAAAGCCGCTGTTTAAAGATGTCGTTGATTTTGCCTGTGACGGAAGAATTGAGTTCATGGACGAGAAAATGGTGCGGGATATGGGCAGGAACAATTTCTCGATTATCCTTTACGGCGTTGAATCGGGTTCCGATGCCGTCATCCGGAAAATGAACAAGCGCTTTACCATCGAGCAGGCGGTGAAAACGGTCCTGTACACTAGAAAATATCTTGAAGTCACCACCGCATCCTTCATCTATGGCTTTCCCTACGAAAGCAGGGATGAGTTCCTGGATACCCTGTATTATGCCATCATCCTTGCGGCCCAGAAGATCGATATCCATTTCAGTCTGCTCTGCCCGCTTCCGGGAACGGCTTTGTTTCAGGAATACGGCAATGACCTGTGTTTCGATGAATCCCTGATTTCACAACTGAGCATGCCGCTCGGGACGGCCGAAGGAAAGGTGATTGCGCCGGTCCTGGATATCGTCAAGAGGTATCCGGATATCTTCCCCACATTCTACCATTACAACAGCCCCGACCTTCCATTCAAAAATACTCTTGCCGACAGCTACAAACCGGGCATTCAATCCCAGCACAGCTATGACTACGAAAGAAAGTATGAGGATTTCAAATGATGCCTGAAAACGGGATGGATATCGTCCTGCTGTTTGCCCCTTCCACGAAAAGCGGTTTCACCTATAACCTGGGGATCGGGTATCTGGCCGCCTATTTGAAGGATACCGGTTTTTCCGTATCCCTGTTCCTGGCGGACGAAACGGATCTGGCGGGTTGTATCCAGGCAATACTCTCCAGCCGGCCAAAAATCGTGGGCTTTTCAGTCCTGAACAAAAACTATGTGAACTCGCTGCTCATTGCCCGAAGCTTGAAGCAGGCGGCTCCATCCACCATTGTTCTCTTCGGTGGACCCACGCCCACGGTGAATCATCGCCTTGTCCTGGAAAACAGCCGGGATGTGGATATCTGCGTTCGCGGGGAAGGCGAAGAAATTCTGCTTCGGCTCTTGCAGTATTTGAGGGAAAACGGCTTTCAAATGGGCGAGGGTTTGGTGCATATCCAGGGCATTTCCTACGTGAAAGACGGAATTGTCCGGGTGAATGATCCGGCGGATATCCTGCTTAAAAACAAGGACATAAAAAACTACATAGATAACTATCCCTCTCCCTATCTGTCCGGAATTATCCCCGCTACCCAGGCCCATGACGTCGGGATCGTCACGGCAAGGGGCTGTAACCAGAATTGCGTCTACTGCAACTGCGCCGTTCTCTATCATAAACACGTTTTTACTCACTCCGTGGACCGTATCCTGGAGGAACTCGGCTTTATCAGCGACCAATCTGCCTCCCAGCGAGTTTCCATTTTTGACGATGCGTTTACGATTTTTCCGGAGAGAGCCGAAAGGATTTGCAGGGGCATCATCGCGAAAAAAATCGACCTTCGATTGACCTGCATTACTCGCTGCGACAGGATATCGGAGGGGCTTCTGGATCTCATGAAAGCTGCCGGATTTGAATCCATTGCCTTTTCCCTTGAAAGTGCGGTCCCCAGGATCCTTCGCGCATTGGGAAAGGTCCATCCGGCTGAAGACATCCCATCCGATTCCCTTGAAAAGGAGAGGATGTTTCTTGAGAAGCTGAAAAAAATGGCGTCTCATGCAAAAAAGATCGGCATGAACCCCATCCGGCT
>CAIVVZ010000105.1 GCA_903909505.1 uncultured Desulfobacteraceae bacterium | reverse complement strand
GTCGCGCCCTGTCCGGGTTCGCTGTGGACCCGGATGCCGCCGCCGTGCTGCCTGACAATGCCATAGACCGTGGCCAGGCCCAGGCCGGTGCCTTTGCCCTTTTCCTTTGTAGTGAAAAAGGGTTCGAAAATCTTCGTCTGAATCTCCGTGTCCATCCCATGGCCGGTGTCGCTGACTGCCAGCATGACAAAACGGCCCGGCATCACGTCATGGTATGTTGCCGCGTACCCGGCGTCCAGATGGGTTACAGCGGTCTCGATGGTCAGGATCCCGCCGTCTGGCATGGCGTCCTGGGCATTGACCATCAGGTTCATGATGATCTGCTCCAACTGGCCGACATCGCCCCGTATATGCGGAATGGATGGCGCCGGAATGAATTGGATGACGACATCTTCCCGGATCGTTCTGCGAAGGAGTTTTTTAAAGCCATTTACGGTATTGTTCAGATCAATGGGTTTAAGCTCCAGGATTTGTTTCCGGCTGAAGGCCAGAAGTTGGCGGACCAGATCCCGGGCGCGTTCTCCCGCGTTCACGATCTGCGCCACCGATTCTTTACGATCGTCACCCTTGATGAATTCGTCCAGGAGCATCTCGCCATAGCCTAAAATCGGGGAAAGCAGGTTGTTCAGGTCATGCGCCACCCCGCCGGCCAGCCGTCCCACGGACTCCATCTTTTGGGCCTGGTGAAACTGCGCCTCCATCTGCGATTTTTCCATCTCGGTCCGCTTGCGCCAGGCAAGTTCCTGCTCAAGTTCGCGGGTGCGTTCCGCAACCAGCAGGGTCAGCCGCTCATTTTCCTGCCGCTGCAAGATTGCAGCCGTCTTGATTTTGGTCATGGCCCGGATCTGAGCCGTCAACTCCGTCTCATCCAGTGGTTTGGAAAGAAATGCCTCCGCGCCGACTTCCAAGGCTTTGATGCGGCTATCCCGGTCGGTTTTCAGGGCAGTTAGAAAGACCACCGGAATATGCCGCAGGCGCTCATCGTCCTTGAGCTTCCGGCATACTTCGAACCCATCCATTTCCGGCATGACGATATCGAGCAGGACAACATCCGGATCTTCGGCCAGTGCCAGCTCGATGCCGTTGCGGCCGTTCAGTGCGGTCAGCACCCGAACCCTGGGAAAGACATCCGATAAGACGGCTCTTAATGTCGTCAGGTTGTCGAGATTGTCGTCAATGGCTAATATTTTCAAAGGTCACCTCTTTGTCTTGCCATGGATGATCGTTTCGAGCAGTTTCCCGTCTATCGGCTTGGGGATGTAGTCGTCGAAACCATGGGCCAGGATTTTCTCCCGATGGCCTTTCATCGCGCTTGCCGTCAGGGCGATGATCGGAATATGTCTTAAGGCGCCCATGTTCCGGATCGCATCGAAGGCCTTGAAACCATCCATGACGGGAAGGGAAATATCCATCAGAATCAGATCCGGTACATGCGCCCTTGCCTGCTCGACGCCTGCCAGGCCGTCCGCGGCTTCGATGATGGTACAGGAGTTCTGAAGCAGGGCCTTCACCGTCTTCATGTTGTCGGGATTGTCCTCAACCACCAGGACAGTGGGTTTGCCGGATTCCCGGGAAAAATCCGACTTGCGGGCAGATTCCGGGGCAGGCGGGTTGGCCTTCTGATTCATACGGCGCGGAGACACCATCTCACTGATCGCCGCCAGCAGGCCCGTTTTGTTGATATCCCCTTTTTGAATAAGCTGGTGAATATGGTTGCCCTTCAGAAAATTCAATTCTTCGGCTGTCACATGCTTCGCCGTCAGGATCAGCACCGGAAGCCGTGCGGTCTTTCCCGCACTTCGGATCTGCCTCAGGACTTCAAACCCGTCCACCTCCGGCATCATCAGATCCAGAATCATCGCATCGGGCAGGGTCTTTTCAATCCGTTCCAGGGCTTCCTTGCCGTTTCGCGCTACCAGCACGCCGTACCCGTGTCCGGACAGAATATTCGTCATCTGAATAACGGCCGGTTCGCTGTCCTCCACCAGCAGGATACACTTGCCCTGACAATCCAAAGTGGATGGCTGTGGTGGGGCAGGGGCACAGGACGCAGTTTCCGCCGGCTGCCGGCAGATGCCCGGCGCATCGATCGTCAGCGGCAGCCGAATGGTAAAGGTCGATCCTTTGCCGGGTGTGCTTTCCACCGCAATGCTGCCATGCAGGAGCGTTACGTATTTCCTGGCGATGGATAGTCCCAGCCCGGATCCGCCGTATTTTCGGGTTGTGCTTTCATCGGCCTGGCGGAATTCGTCAAAAATGTAGGGAATCTGATCGGCTGCAATGCAGATGCCCGTATCGGCCACCGCAATCTGAACGGCATCATCCACCTGAACGGCGGAAATCTGCACAGTGCCTTCTTCCGTGAATTTTACCGCATTGGCGACGATATTCTGTAAAATGTGCCGGCATTTGGAAAAATCGCTGCGGATAGGGGGTAGGTCGCCGGGTATACGGGTTACCAGGGAAATACCCTTCTCCCTTGCCTGGGGCGCGATTGTCGCCACGATATCGTCCGCCAGTTTCCTGACCGAGAAATGGCTGATACGGATCTCTTCCCGGCCCGCTTCGATCCGTGACAGGTCCAGAATGTTGTTGATCAGTGACAGCAGGTTCTTGCCGTTTCGCTCGATCACTTCCAGGTAACCGTATTCCTCATCCGGTACGGCGCCCCGCAGCCGGCGGCTCAGCACGCTGGATAGGGCGATCACCGAATTCAGCGGTGTTCTCAGCTCGTGGCTCATGTTCGAAAGAAAAGCGCTTTTCAGCCGGCTGGCTTCATCCAGTTGTTTTTTTTGCAGATCCAGCTCAATATTCTGCTCACTCAGTTCATCGGTTTGCACCATCAGCTCAAGCTTCTGTGCTTCCAGTTCCCGGTTCTGGTGTTCGAGTTTTTCGGAGAAGGCGCGAATCTGCCGAAATGCCAGCACGCTGTTCATCCGGGCGTTTATCACATGCCAGATGTCGTTTACCAGCCGGATTGCCTGTTGCGGATAGTTTCGAACGCCGGCCAGGGAAACCATGGCCACAACGTCCTGTCCCGAAAGGATGGGGAGGGTCAGGATATCCCGGGGAATGAAATTTCCGGACACTGCGGTGAAGGCAAGCCGCGTGTCGGCCGGAATATTCGTAATCCGCTGAATCTGATGCGTGGCCAGGCTGGCGCCGAATTCGCCTTCACGTATTTCAGCGGAAAATGATCCGCGGCCGGAGGCTGCAATTCCGATGGATTCAAAATGCTCAAAATCCGTTTTGGTTTCATTCAGAAGATAAACGGCCCCGATCTGTGATCCGGTATGCTGAAGCAGCGCCTTCAACAGCTCCCGGCAGAACGGTCGCGGTTCTTCTTCCCTGAGCAGGACATCGGCCATTTGCGCGGCGTTCTCCTTGCCCTGGATTTCCATCTGAACCGTTTGGAAAAGATCGTTGAATGCGGCGGCAAGCAGTCCGAATTCATTGGCGGCAATATATCGGCTGCGGGCATCCAAGCTGCCATTGCGGTACTGTTCCGCTACCGCGGTCAAATCTTTCAGCGGGGTCCGGATTCCCTGCAGCAGCAGATAGCTCAGGCCCATTGACACCAGAAGAATGATGCTGATCACGATCCCGAGCCGCAACAGCAAGGCATCTTTTTCCTTTTGGGCTGCCAGGTAAAACTGATCGGCCTTTTTTATGGCAAAACTGCTGACATCCTGGATGTGATCCATCATCATTTTCACATGGCTGCCGCCGGGGCCGGCGGACTGGGTGCGGGATATCGCTTCGGTAACTTTTCCGGTTCTCAGCAACCGAAGAGTCTCAACGCGAATGGCTTTCCACTGAATAAAACCATTATAAGCCTCATCGACATCACGCCGAGGTCCCAGATACCGGTCGTACAGGATGTCGAACTGCCGGATGGCGTTGGCCTCGTCAATGTCCATGCCCTGAATGACAGGCTCTCTTTCCGGATCATTATTCGCCAGAACCAGATCTTTCATTCCACGGTGCATGGACAGAATATCAGCCCTGATTTCTCCGATGGCCCTTTCGACCATGAGCGGATGCTCGTATAAGTTACGTGTCTCCTGCCACAACGTGTCCGACTGGAACCAGGCAATGACTCCAAGAAGCGCCACCAGCAGCAGGATGGCGCCCAGGCCGATTCGCAGTTGCATGCCGATTCTCACATCTTTCAATTTCATTGTTCACCTTTTGTTTAGTGTCTGAACGAAAAACCCGTTCAGACAACATTCGAATTTCGAAACCTGAAATAAATTCAAAATTCCAATGTCAGGATGACTAAAACCATCAGCTCGAAAACACAAAGTTCATGGTATTTGCATTTTTGATCATTGTTTCGAATCTTTCAGCAGTAAAAAATTGCCTGGGTCTTTTGAAAAACGGTGGCCGGTGGCATGACGGCGCGAAAACCTTCCGTCTTTGCCACGATTTCTCTTTCCGCCTCGCCGGTGACCAGATATCCGTTTGCAGACAGGCAGCAGTGGACTTTGTTCAGGATGAATTGCCGGATCAGCGGCCGGTAATAAAACAGCAGGTTGCTGCAGACGATCAAGTCGAATTCACCATAGATGCTCGCCGGCGGACAGGAACAGCGTTCATCCAGTAGGTTGTAGGCGGAAAAATCAACCCGATCCCGGAGAGCCGGAGTCACGGCATAGGTTTCGCCTTCCGAAATAAAATATTTACGGATATGCCTGAGCCGCACATTTTGAACCGCGCCACTATTGAAGACTCCTTTTTTGGCCAGCAGCAGATCCGGTTCGGAAATATCGGTGGCAAAGATGCGGAAGGCACCGGCATTTCCGGTCGCAGCCGTTATTTCATCCATCAGAATGGCAATGGAATAGGCTTCCTGACCCGCGGCGCTTCCCGCCGACCAGATTCTGATCTCCGGCTGGCCGGTTTTTTTCTTTTCTTCAATGAGACTGGGTAAAACCAGTTGTTCGAGCAGGGCAAAGGTCAGCGGGTTCCTGAAAAACTCGCTGTACGAGATGTTCAGCGAATCGAACAGGGCTTTTGCTTCCGAGCTGTTTTCCGAGAGGTACTCATTGTATGCGGCATGGCTCATGATGCCGGTTGCCGCCAGTCTTTTGTCGATCGATTTGGCCAGGAAGGATGCGTCGTAGTGGGAAATATCCCTGCCATGTGTCCGGTCCATCACCCGAATGATCTCTTCTGAATCTTGCCGGTCGATGGTCATGGCATGGCTCCTTACGTTGGGTCCGCAGATAGCAGTGCCTTTTCAAGGTTGAAGCCATCCTCTTCTCTTTTCCAGCGGGCCAGCTTCTGAAATGCCTGCTCGGCGGCTTCAAGCAGTTTCTTCAGTTCCACCGGCTTGGTGAAATAGTCTTCGAATCCGGCCTGTCGGCAGTCAAACACTTCGAAAGCGCTGGCAAACCCCGTGACCGCGTACAGTATAGTGAGCGGGTTATCCTTTCGAATCTGGCGGCACAGGTCGATACCGTTCATGCCGGGAAGGTTCAGATCCAGAAAAAACACCAGGTACCTGTATGTCTTGATCAGCTCCAGCGCCTCTTCGGCACTTTCAGCGGTCTGGACCTCATAACCGGCCCGGGTGAAGGCCCGTGTCATCATTTTGAGGATTGGGACCTCGTCATCCACCAATAAAATGCGTTTTTCCATCATTGGAATATTCCTTAATTGAAAGTATTATGAATTTTGAATCAATAAGTTAAAGATCATTGTCAACCACGGGCTCCGAAACAATAGCATGTGCTTCTTCCATATTCAACCTAACCCCCGTTTGTTATAGCCGCCAGCGCGCGGCAAATCGCATCTTCAAGCTCCTTGAGCTGATAAGGCTTGCCCAGAAATGCCTGGGGCCATTCCGGATGGTTGCCGGACAGGACCTGTTCCTTGTCGTAGCCGCTGGACAGGATCACTGCGATGCCGGGCGAAAGGTTGCGCAGAGCCGCCAGCGTCGACCAACCGTCCATGCGCGGCATGGTCAAATCGCAAAGTACGCAGCGGATTTCATCCGGGTGCTGCCGGAATATCTCCATGGCCAACGCCGTCTACGGCTTCCAGTACGCTGTAACCCAGGCGTTTGAGCATCACTGCGGCCAGTTTTCGCACCTGTTCCTCGTCTTCGACCAGCAGCACCGTGCCCCCGCCTTCGATCCTGGAAAACATCTCGGTTCCGCCCCGCTCAGGCGTTTGCGGCATGGCCGGCTGGTCTGGTCGGCAAGAGAGATCTTTGGTTGATAGCGGCAAAAAGACCCGAAAGACACTTCCCCGGCCCGGTTCGCTTTCCACCGTGACCGCGCCATGGTGTGTCCGTACAATTCCGAGAACGATGGGCAATCCGAGTCCCCGGCCGGTAAACTTGGTGGAGAAGAATGGGTCAAAAATCTTATCAAGGTCTTTTTCCGTGATCCCGCAGCCGGCATCCGCAACTTCCAGACAGGCATAGACAGGGTCCCGGGGCTGCCAGTCGACCGGAAATCGCGGCGAAGCGGCGATGGCCTCGGCATAAACCGTTCTGACGTTCAGATGTATGGTGCTTGAGTCCGTTTTAACGGCTTCCCAGGCATTTGTGGCCAGGTTGGTCAATACCTGCTGGATCTGGTCTGAAATGGCGCTGATTGCCGGACCGGGTGACGGCAATTCAGCTTCCAGTACCTGGCCTTTCGGCATGGCGGCCCGGAGCATGGGCAGGCTTCTGCGGCAGGCTTCGGACAAGTCGATGGGTTCATGCTTGCCCGGTGTTTGTCCCAGATAAGTCAGCATCAAAGCGCTCACTTCCGCAGCCTTGCGCGCCGCCTGCATGGCCGAAACCAGGCTATCGATCGGATTGTCGCCCAGCGGCAGGTCGTCCATGGCCATTTCGAGGTTACCCATCACGGCCTGAAGCTGGTTGTTGAAGTGGTGGGCAATGGCCCCGGCCATGCGGCCCAGACTTTCGGTCTTTTGAAGCTGTCGGTTCAGCGCTTCGAGCTTGGCTTTTTCCTCTTCGGCCCGTTTGCGCTGGGTGATATCCCGGATCAGGCCATCATAAGAAATCATCGTTCCCGAGAAATCGCGTTGGGGAACCGGCGTGTTGACGACCCACCGTACGGCGCCGTCCTTTCGCCTGATTCGGTGCTCGATCGGGCCGGGATCATTGCCCGAGAGCACGAGCGAGGCATGGCTTTTAACCCGGTCGCGGTCTTCCGAAAGAATCATGTTAAACCAGAGATAGGGATCTGCGGCAAAGTCCTCCTCCGAATATCCGGTGACTGCGATACATGCCGGGCCATGAATCGTTTTCACCACCCGGCCGTTATCGATATAAACGGTGAAAGTGTAATCGGTGACGGCGTCGGTGATCCGGCGATACCGGTCCTGGCTCTCCCGAAGCGCCAGCTCCGCCTGTCCGCGCTCGGTGATGAGGATGCTTTCGTGATCCTGTCTGAGACGGAGCAGCTCCGCTTCCAGTTCGGTAACCCGCTGCCGAAGCTGTGATGGCTTCAATCTCTGTAAAGGGTTGATTTGATTTTTTCCGCCCATGAAATATCTCCCCGTCCGGGTACGGCAATTCTCTTGTGTTGCCGGGCACGCGTTCAATCGTATGGTTTCAGCTCTTTTGAATTGCCAGTCAAAGTAACGGCGTCCGGAGGCACGGGATCGCTGCCTGAAACGTCATCCAGAACGCTTCTCACCATCGCGGCCAGCTCTTCCGTGGCGATGGGCTTCATGAGAAACCCTTTGATGCCCATGGCCCTGGCGCGCTGCTCATCTTTTTCATTGCAGAAGCCCGTGCAGAGGATGATCGAAATTCGCGGCCTGATCGAAATCAATGTTTCGGCCAGTTGATCCCCGGTCAGGGTCGGCATGCCCCGGTCGCTGATCACCAAATCGAAACCGGAGGGATCGGCTCTGAAAGCATCCAGGGCGTCCGTGCTGCTCGTTCGGGCGGTTACATGATAACCGAGTCTTTCAAGTATTTTCCGTTCCATGCGTACGATCGGCTCTTCGTCGTCGACCAGCAGAATGCTTTCGCAGCCCGTTGGATAGTTCCTGATGACCGGGGCATCCTTTTCATCTTCGCCAGCTTTCAGAAGCGGAAAGTATACTTGGAAAGTGGTTCCTTTTCCAACTTCGCTGTATACCCGGATATCCCCGCCGTGTTCCTTGACGATGCCGTGCACCACGGAAAGCCCCAGTCCCGTGCCCTTTCCCTGCGCTTTGGTGGTAAAATAGGGAGTGAATATTTTATCGATCAGCGCCTGATCAATGCCGGTTCCCGCATCGGATACGGTGATACAAGCGTATCCGTCCGTCGGCATCATATCGAAAAGCGATCCATTTTTATCAAAATTCACCGCTTTCAGCCCAACGCCTATCATGCCGCCGTTTTCTTCAACGGCATGATAGGCGTTGGTGATCAGGTTCATCATAACCTGATGCATCTGTGTGGGGTCCGCGGCGACCATGCCGCAATCCGTGCTGATGTGGCTGGTAATTTTGATATTTGTGGGGATGGTTGCCCGCGCCAGTTTCAACACCTCTTTCAGTATCGGCTGAATCCGGATGGGCAGTTTCCTGGGGTTGGACTGGCGGCTGAAAGCCAAGATCTGTTTGACCAGTTCACCGCCCCGTTGCGCGGACTTGTGGATTTGTTCAATGCCTTCATGCACCGGGCTTTCGGGCGGCAAATCATCCAGCAGCATTTCCGAAAGGCCGCTGATCGGAAACAGGATATTATTCAAATCATGGGCAATGCCGCCGGCAAGCGAGCCGATGGCTTCCATTTTTTGTGCCTGCTGGAGCCGGGTTTCAAACCTGGACTTATCCGCTTCGGCCTGTTTGTGCTCGGTAATGTCGGAGAAAATACATGCAAACCGGTTGGGAGCCGGCTGGAAAGCGGTCACCTTGAAATGCTTCTGTATTTCGGTGGAGTAGTTCTCGAATGAAATCGGTTCGCCGGTCAGCGCCACCTTCCCATAGGTGTTGATCCAGGAACTTTCGGTTTCCGGCAGAACCTCCAGGACGGTCCTGCCTTCAATGTCGCCGGCCTTCAGTCCGGTCATATTCTCAAAAGCCGGGTTGACGGCCAGGAAACGATAATCAACCGGATTTCCCGCTTCATTGCAGATGATTTCATGTAAGGCAAAACCGTCAAACATCTCACGGAATAGTGTGCGGTAGTCCTGCTCGGCCCGGCGTTTTTCGGTTATGTCTTCAAATGTGGTGTAGACCTGAAATGGCATTGTCTCTCCCGGCCGAAAAAGCGGAATGGATGTAACCGAAATCCAGGAGACGGCCTTCCTTTTGGGGTTGAGCACGCCCATGATGAACTGTTCCACAGGTTTTCCAGTTTGCAAGGAGACCATGGAAGGATGCTCCTGACCGGGCAGTTCGGAGCCGTCTTCTCGAATCGTTTTCCAAAGCGTATTCAGCGAAGTTTCCCCGAACATTTGATTAAAAGATAGTCCCAGGATACGCTCCGCAGCGGGATTTGCCGAAATGATCCGTCCATCCGCGTTTTGATAGACGACTCCCAAGGCCATGGTTTCGAACATGATGCGGTGTTTTTCCTCGCTCTTGCGCAAAGCTTCCTCTGCCCGCACACGGTCCGTGATATCGGCGATGGTGACCAGCACCTGACTGTCCTCGATCGATGTTACAAGCGTTGTCGATACCAGAATATCAAGCATGGTGCTGACACCGTCCGCCATTAAATCCAGATGTCCTTGGCCTTCATAGACCGGTTGGCCTGTTTCAAAAGTTTGCATCACCCGGCTGCGAACGGGACAGAATTCGCACACGGCGTTTTTTCCGCACCCCCGTCCATCGAATGAATTCAGGCATCCGAACACTTCGCCGCCGAGCTTGCCGAGCAGTTCGTTCTTGTTCTTTCCGGTAAAGCGGACTCCCGGACGATTAATGTCGGTAACCCGTCCTTCCCTGTTGACGAGCATCATAATGTACGGGGCGCTCTCGAAAACGCTTTGCAAGGTGCGGGTTTTCACCAAAAGCGCCTCTTGGGCCCGCTTGCGTTCGGAGATGTCCTGAAAGATGCAATGCGTTCTCTGAAAATGCCCCTGATCGTCACGCTGTATTTTTCCATTAAAGGACACAAGAATGGTGGATCCATCTTTTTTCATCATCTCGAATTCAACGCCAAGCACTTCACCGATAGCCTTGAATCGGGGAAAATTTTCCTTGAAATGTGCAACCCAGTCCGGATGAAGCACCTCGCCGAAATTTCTGCCGATCAATTCCTCCCGTTTATATCCCAGAACATTCAGGAAAGTTTGGTTGACTTCAATAAAATTTCCATTCTCGTTTAGAGACTGATACGGCATCGGCGCATTCATGAACATCAGTTTGAAGCGCTTGCCGCTTTCGCGTTCCGCCTCCAGCGCCAGGAGCAGTTCCTTGTTCTGCTTCTCCTGTTCAATTTGATGCGCTCGCAGTGCGTGGATTATCCGCCGGATTTCTTCTGGCGACAGGGCATCAAGGTTTTCAGCCATCATGGCGGCATGATCCTCCAGATTGTGTGACTTATTCGAAAGACACGAAATAATATCTTTTTCAGCCATTGTTCCGATCCTTTAACTGCCGCTCCAGCCGGATAGCGGTCTGCGCTTGTCCGGACGCATCCGCCGGCACCTCTTCCGCAACCTTATCCAGCACTTTTCTGACCGTTGCGGCCAGATCCGCCATTGCAACGGGCTTTATGAGAAACCCTTTGATTCCCATGGCTTTGGCAAGCAGCTCGTCGTTATCATTGCAGAAACCCGTACAGAGAATGATCGGAATATCCGGTTTGATCGCATATATTTCCCTGGCGAGTTGTTCCCCGGTCATATCCGGCATGCCCCTGTCGCTGATCACCAGATCAAACTTATCAGGATCGGCT
>CAIVVZ010000104.1 GCA_903909505.1 uncultured Desulfobacteraceae bacterium | reverse complement strand
CCAGTTCCGCCCCTTCCAGGGTCAGTGCCTCGATATTTTCCGGATAATAAAACTGGAAAGCCGAATCCCTGATGATACCGATTCGCGGCTTTTCCATGCTCACCGGTTCAGATTTTTCAAACAAGGGATAAACCGGCAGCTTGATGGGAAGCGCCTGATGGGCGATTGCCTCAAGTCTGTCCAGATCCAGGCATGCTTTCACCACATCGGATACGGCATTCACGGACCCGGCCGCCCAGTCATGCTCCGGCGTCGGCACCAGCCCCATGTGGCGTTCCGGAAATGGGCTGTCCATCGCCGGAATCGCGCCGATAACCGGTATACCGCAATGATGCTCGATGCTGCTTCTTAAAATCTGCTCATGACGGCTGCCGGCAACCCGATTCAGAACCACGCCTTGAATGGAGACATCCGCGTCGAAGTGCAGGCATCCCAGCAAAACCGCCGCCATGGTGCGGGTGGCTTTGGTACAGTCCAGACAGAGAACCACCGGCAGTCCCAGCAGCTTTGAAAGCTCCGCAGTGCTGGTCGATCCCTTCATGTCGATCCCGTCATAGAGGCCGCGGTTGCCTTCCACAACGGAAATGCCCGACGGCGTTGCATGGCGGATAAAGGACTGGAGAAGCTGGGTCCGGTCGAGAAGAAAGGAATCCAGATTATAACAGGGCTGGCCGGCCGCAAGGGCAAGCCAGCCTGCATCAATGTAATCCGGACCTTTTTTGAAGGGTATTACGGTTTTGCCTTGCTGTTTCCATGCGCCGATAACACCGATAGACAGGATTGTTTTGCCCGATCCGCCCCTTAAGGCGGAGATGATCATTCCTGGAGATTTCACTGACGGATAGTTTTCAGTAACGAGCGGAATTTATGCTTCGTCTTCGGCAGCAGCCTGTTTTCCCGTACCTTTGAGACCGATCATCGTGGTGCTGCCGCTTGACCAGTACTCCAGAGTGCCCTCTCTGACCATTTCATTGACCAGATTCTTCACATCCCGGGGTTTTTCCTCGGGAATGACTTCATAGAAATCCTTCAGATAAAATTTGGATTTTGACTTTGCTTTTTTCGTCAAATATTCCACAATGGCCTTTTTTCCAGCTTCTTTATCCATTTCGTTGCCTCGTTTTTGACTATTGGAGTACTATCCGAGGGGGATGCACCCCTCGGATAGCGGCGCTTAATTAAAACTTGAACTGTGTCGTATGACGCCAGGTGTAATAAGCCGGATCCCGGAAATCATCAATGAGGTGATGCGTGAACGGCAGTTCGCATTTTTCAAAAAATCTTTCCCATCCAATCCGTTCCGCCCATTCGCCGAGACGTTCATATTTATTGGCGTTGGAGGCATACACATCAACGATCCTTTTGATGGTATTGGTCGTGGTCGGCCATCTTGGGGCTTCGTTGGGAATAAAGGCCACAACGACTTTTGAAAACGTCGGCCGGCTGATGCGGTTGGAAACTTTGCCGCCAACCATCAATACGATGCCGTCACCGTCGGCATCTGCCAGCGGCATGGCCGGGCACATGGTGTAGCAGTTCCCGCAGTACATGCAGCGTTCGTTTTTTACGGCGACGCTGTTGACGGTCTTGCCATCGGGCAGCTCGACCTTTGACGGACGAATGGCGGCGGTCGGACAGGCAGCGATTGCCAGCGGAATTTCGCACATTTTGTCCAGGTATTCGTGATCCAGCATGGGCGGTTTGCGGTGAAAACCCAGAATGGCGATATCCGAGCAGTGAACCGCGCCGCACATGTTCAGGCAGCAGGCCAGAGAAACCCGCAGATGTGCCGGCATTCTCATGGTTTTGAAGTCGTCAAACAAAACGTCCATCGTTGCCTTGACCGGACCGGAAGCGTCGGTTGCCGGAGTGTGGCAGTGAATCCATCCCTGGGTGTGAACGATGTTGGTAATGCTTGAACCGGTTCCACCGACCGGAAACTTGAAGGATCCGCCGGCAAATTTACGGCTTTCCAGATCCGCCTTCAGGGCTGCGACCTTGTTCTTGTTATCTACCATGAACTCGATGTTGTTACGGGTGGTAAACCGGACATAGCCGTCACAGTGCTTGTCCGCGATTTCGCAGATTTCGCGAATGTGGGTACAGCTTATAAGGCGTGCACCGCCGACCCTTACCGTATAGACTTCATCGCCGGTCTCGGAAACGTGGACCAGAACGCCGGGTTCCAAAATTTCATGATACAGCCATTGACCCTTGTTGGCCTTGATAACCGGCGGTAAAAATTCATCAAAATGCCGTGGACCAATATCCGTTATTCTATTTTCCATCGGCTTGTCAGGATTGTAACCTGATGAAATAAATGCCATTGTTGTTACCCCCTATCTCTGATGGTGTTTTCTGAATTCGGTGATATCCCGCTCAAAACCGCCCTCGACCTCGTCTTCTCTCCAGAAAATATACGGATTGTGACGCGGTTCCTGGACATGCTGCGGCATGGCTTCGATATTGGTGACTTCAAGCAGTTTCTGAAAGCCCTGACGTTTGATCAGCTCGCCCAAACGTTCACGGTTCTTTCCTTCTTCCATCCACCAATCCCAGACGCTCTCAATGACTTCTTTAATTTCATCATAGGGTTCTTCCACTTTGATGAACGGGACCAGCAGAGAGCCCATCTGAGCGCCATCCAGAATCGGGGCCTTGGCTCCGACCAGAATCGACAGACCCGTTTCCTGCCCGATACGAAGAGCTCTCGGCATGACGTTGATGCAGTGCATACAGCGCGTGCATTCCCTGTTGTCGATGACCAATTTTGCGCCGTCCATCCACATGCATTTGGTCGGGCAGAGGTTCAACACTTCCTTGGCAATGTCGAATTTTCCCCAGTCACGGCCGGAATGTGCGCCGGCATTGGGTTTGAGTTCGCCGCCGATATAGGCCTGAACGGCTTTCTGGTCGATACGGATATCATCTTTCCAGGTTCCGATAAAGGACATGTCTGAACGGGCAATGGAGGCCACGCAGCAGTTGGGGCAGCCGTCAAATTTAAATTTAAATTTATAGGGAAAGGCGGGACGGTGCAGCTCGTCCTGATAATCCATGGTCATGGCATAGCAAAGGGCCTGGGTATCATAGCAGGCATATTCGCAGCGGGATGTACCCAGGCAGTCCGATGGGGTCCGCAGGTTGGAGCCGGAGCCACCAAGATCCTGATTCAGATTGTGGGTCAGTTCAAAAAATATTTCTTCAAGCTGCGGAGTGGTGGTGCCGATAAAAACGATATCACCGGTAGATCCGTGCATATTGGTCAGACCGCTGCCCCGTCGTTCCCACAGGTCACAGATGTCTTTCAGATATTTCGTGGAATAGTATTTGCCGCCCGGCTGGCTGACGCGAACCGTGTGAAAATGGGCAACACCGGGGAATTGTTGCGGCTGATCGCAATATCTTCCGATAACACCGCCGCCGTAACCGAAAACGCCGACGATACCGCCATGTTTCCAGTGAGTTCTTCCCTGCGCATACGTCAGTTCCATCAAGCCCAAAACATCATCACAAACATCTACAGGAATCTGATAATCAATTCCTTTTACATTTTTGGCTCTTGTTTCAGCTTCCTGCTTAATGTCGGACACCCAACTCGGCCATGGGCCGGATTCGAGCTGGTCCAACAATGGGGTTGCATGTTTTGCCATCGTTTACCTCCAGTATGATTAATATTAAAAGAACCTTTACCGATACCAAAAACTGAATTTGCCCGAACCGGGTGATGCCCGAATCAGGTGATGAAGGCCACCTCCTTTCAAAATGCATGTTGATTGGCAGATATTGAAAAGGTATGTCACCCTGATATTTTTAATCAAGGAAAAGATATAAAATCAATCCTGATATTTGTCAATGAAAAAGGTATCGACAATTGGATCAAAGGCGGCTTTCATGCTGAAAATGCCTGAAGCGATGCAAACACTTCGGCAGCGTGGGCAGCCAAATGATCCCGAACAACCGGAATCTCCGGCGCAAGTGGGTGGTAAGAATCGGCAACCGCGTCGCAGATATCTCTCAACTCCAAAAGAGAAACCGATGCAACGAATTCTTTAAATCGCAAATCCCAGCGCGGGACTTTTGCTGAAAGTCCGTCCCAAAACCCCCGGACCGTTTCTTCAACCGCCGCCAATCCTGCCCATACCACCTCTCCGACCCCGTCCAGCCTGTCAAGACGGGTGCGAATGGAAAGGTTGACAAGGAAAAAGAGCATGGCTTCCAGAAGCGTGATTTCATCTTTATCCGGGGTTTCAAGCAGCGCCCCGTACTGCCGCACCGTGATGAGCTTTATTCGTAGCGAATCGCTCGAACAGTTGACAATGAAATCCCCGGCGGCATGATGCCAGGGAAAGACCTGTTCAAAGGATTCCGGATCATAACAACCGGTTAATATCATGGCGATTTGCCGGTACAACTCCAGAGTCTGCCCGGGTGTCAGAAATTCAGGGGCTGCATGGCCATGCCATACCCGTATTTTATACTGCTGATCCTTTGGGTCCAGGGAAATATGAAATTCATGAAAATCATCGAACCACTGCCCAAGAAACAGCTTTACCTCCCATCCGTTCGGCAGGATCACCTCTCCATAACCGTAACCCCTCGGAAGATAGGCACCGGACGGCGTCAGGCTCAAACGGTTCAGCAAGTCGTATTCCCGCTCGATGCAGCTTTTTCCGGAAAAAGAAAGCGCGACATTTACCGCGAAAGTAAACACCCGTCCACTCACCCGCACTTCGACCCGTGAGGGGTGATAAAACTGGCCGTGCTTAACCAGAAATATGTCAATCGCATCAATGTCCCGAGCCCTGCAAAGGTGTTGCTTGGCCTCAAGAATTGCGGACGTGACGACCCTGAATTCCCGGTTTTCAAGAAACTGACGAACTGCCTTGAAATAGTCTCCGTAGGTCAGCCCAGCCGGATCATTTTCCCCGGTTTTCCGCGGATTCAGGGACAACGAGAATGCGCTACGCCAGAGGCTGCCGCATTCTTCAACGACTTCAGAAAGGGAAGAAAGAAAATATCTGAAAATCGCGGATGAAGATCCATAAGTCATCGATTCCGAAGACACAACAGCTCCCCCCCCTTAAATGTTCAGGACTTTTGCCGAAGCAGTTCTATTTCGCTGCGGATCTCTGAAGCCACTTCGTATCCGAGCGCAAGGGCCTTGTCGCAATGCGCGATGGCCAGCGCAGGGTCCCCGCTTTCCAGATAGGCGATGGCCAGATTGTTATGGACAACAGCAAAATCAGGTTCCAGCTTCAGTGCCTTTAAATTGGTTTCAATGCACTTATCAATCATTCCCTTCATGAGGTAGGCATTGGCGAGCGTTGCAAACGCCTGAAGGTACCGGAAATTAAAATGCGTCGCCCTTTCCAGGGCGGTTATGGCTTCATCGATATTTCCCCGCTGCAGTTCCACAAAACCGATATTGCCATATCCTTCTGAAAAACCGGGCCTGGCTTTTACGGCAGCTTGGTTATATGCCAGACACCCATCCAGATCTCCCCGATTCAGGCAGATGCCGCCAAGTTGAATATATGCTTCAGCAAGGCCGGGGCTGCATTCAATGGCGCTTCTCAGTTCCACTTCCGCCTCTTCGAAATTCCGCTGCCCGAGCAGCGCCACCGCCAGATTATAGTGAGAATTACCGCATTCGGGATTCATGGCGATACCCGATCGCTGAATGGCAATATACTCTTCTGCATTTTTTGCTTTTTCCATACGTGATTATCCTTTATAATATTTTTATGTATTTTTTGATGAACAGATTGAATTTTACAGGGTACTATTTTCTGATAAAATGTCAACCACCGGCTTCATTCAATCAAAAAACAGGCAGGATAGAAAGGAACAGCATGGTCCTTGACGCCGCAGCAGACACTACTCCGGGAGCTGAGATCCGACATCGAATTGAAGAGCTTCAGTCCTTGCTTTTATCAAATGGAATCGATGGCGCAATCATCGTTCAGAATTCCGATTTATTTTATTTTTCCGGAACCATTCAGCAGTCCCAGTTATATATTCCCGCCGATGGAGATCCGCTGCTGATGGTTCGCAAAAGCCTGGAGCGGGCCCGCTCGGAATCGCCGATTCAAAACATCATCTCTTTCAGCAACCCCCGGCAGGTACCGGAGTTATTGAAATCCATGGGACTTCACGCTCCAAAATCGCTGGGCCTGGAACTGGATGTGATACCGGCCCAGGCATATCTGGGCTTCCAGAGTCTCTTCGATCAAGCCAAAATGATTGATATTTCGCACATCATTCGCCAGATTCGCGCGATTAAATCCGCTTATGAAATTCAAATGGCCCGGGAAGCTGCCTTGAAATCCGACCAGGTGGCCGAATATGTCAAAGGCATTATCAAGGAAGGCATGACGGAAATCGAACTGGCCGGAATGGTTGAGGCGCATGCGCGGAAACTGGGACATCAGGGCATCGTGAGAATGCGGCTTTGGGGAAGCGAGCTGT
This sequence comes from uncultured Desulfobacteraceae bacterium, assembly GCA_903909505.1. Classification (GTDB taxonomy): domain Bacteria; phylum Desulfobacterota; class Desulfobacteria; order Desulfobacterales; family Desulfatirhabdiaceae; genus RAAP-1. The sequence goes on along the minus strand of CAIVVZ010000104.1, from coordinate 136 downwards.
TTTACGGCCATCTGATGTGCGGTGCATCCGGAGCCGTACCCAGCTACCTGGCTTCACCCACCGGCGGAACCGGCGTCAGCACGGCTGTGTCGCAGGGAGCGGGATTTAGCCGCATCCAGGCCCATGAGCCGATTCT
>CAIVVZ010000103.1 GCA_903909505.1 uncultured Desulfobacteraceae bacterium | reverse complement strand
TTTGATTATATCACGGTTCAAATAAAGTATCCGGGAACCCGGCCCCTGATCCCCGATATTCCGGAGGCACTGTGTATTCCGAACCCGGTTGCGGACGGCTATATTGAAAGCTATCTGCCGTATCTGATGACAGCGGAAAAACAGCCCAATGAAGATTATACTTACGGAGAATATCTTGAACCCCAAATTGCCGAGGTGATTCGCATGTATCGGCAAGACGGACACGGAACCAATCAGGCCTATATGACGGTCGGAGACCCAAAGGCGCTGTTATTGAATGACCCGCCCTGCCTTCGGGGAATCGACACCCGAATCCGGTATGGAAAACTTCATTTCATGGTGTATTTCCGGTCCTGGGATCTATGGAATGGTTTTCCCGCCAATCTGGGGGCCATTCAAATGCTGAAGGAATATATGGCCCAGGAAATCGGGGTTGAGGATGGCGAAATCATTGCCGCCAGCAAAGGGCTTCACCTGTATGACTATATCTGGGAACTGGCCCGGCTGCGAACCATGAAAAACAAGCACGAAGCCTTTTAAAAATCAATATTCCCCGGTGTTCTGGGAAAAGGAATGACATCGCGGATATTGTTAATTCCTGTGATCATCATGATCAGCCGCTCAAATCCCATGCCAAATCCGCTGTGCGGTACCGACCCATAGCGCCTGGAATCCAGGTACCACCAGTAATTTTCCCGGATAAGCCCCATTTCATCCATTCTGTCTTGTAGCGCATCCAGACGCTCTTCCCGCTGACTACCGCCGACGATCTCGCCAATACCCGGAACCAGAATGTCCATGGCCGCCACGGTCTGCTGATCCGCATTCAACCGCATGTAAAACGGTTTGATGGTTTTGGGATAATCATGGAGAATGACCGGTTTTTTAAAATGGGTTTCGGTCAGGTATTTTTCGTGTTCGGATTGAAGATCAATTCCATAAGCCACGGGATAGTCAAACGCTGCCTGCGATGATTTCAGAATTTCTACTGCTTCAGCGTACGGCAGCCGGACAAATTCGGATGATAAAATGTGATTCAGGGTCTCCTTCAGGGTCTTGTCCACAAAATTTCCAAAAAGATCCATATCCTCCCGGCATTCCCGAAGCACATGGCTGATCAGGTAGCGGATGAGTTCCTCGCCAAGATCCATGTTTCCGGAAAGATCGCAGAAAGCCATTTCCGGCTCGATCATCCAGAATTCGGCGGCATGACGCCGGGTATTGGAATTCTCCGCCCGAAACGTCGGGCCGAAGGTATAAACATCCCCCAGGGCCAGAGCAAACATTTCCGCGGATAGCTGTCCCGAAACCGTCAGGCTGGCTTCCTTGCCGAAAAAATCCCGCGTGGCATCCAGTCCCCTGTCGTTTAAAGCCGGATTTTTGATATCCAGTGTCGTGACCCGGAACATTTCGCCGGCGCCTTCACAGTCCGAACCGGTGATGATGGGAGAATGGATGTACTGAAATCCCCGGTCCCTGAAAAACGAGTGAATAGCATAAGACAGTTCGGAGCGGATACGAAACACCGCGCCATACTTGTTGGTTCGGGGCCTGAGATGGGCGATGGTCCGAAGATACTCGTCGCTGTGACGTTTTTTCTGAAGCGGAAAGGTTTCCGGAGCCAAACCGATGACTGAAATCCGGGTTGCGGTGATTTCCCAGCTCTGACCTTTACCCTGTGAAGAAACCAGGCTGCCGGAGATGCTGACCGCCGATCCCGTGGTTAATCTTTGAATCTCGTCGTAATTGGGCAGGGTGCTGGGTGCGATGATCTGAATGTTTTTCAGGCAAGACCCGTCATTGACTTCAATAAACGAAAACTCCTTGGAATCCCGGCGGGTTCTGACCCATCCGCTGACCAGGACCTGATCCAGAGGGGTTTTGGATTGGAGCAGACCGTGAATTTTTATACGATTCATGGAAAAACCTCTTGTATGCATTATCCAGACAATTAAAATGGATTTTTTTCGTGCGATTTATATCACTATCATACATGAGGTATTGTAAAATGTCCAAAAATTCACAGCCAGTTAATTTTTGGGAAGTTCCGTGTCTTTTACGAGAGAGGTAATTTTCTGGATAAGTATTTCGACATTCTGAATATGATCCTGCTGAACGAACAGGATTTGCCTCCTGCCGTCCGGCTGAATCTGAACCAGGTAGGATGTTGGCAGAACAGGGTTCCCGAGGCAGGAAAAAATGCTCCGGTTTTCATCTCCAAAAAGCGGATAGGGAATGGCGTTTTCTTTTTTGAAAGCCATAACTCCTCTTTTTTTACTGCCGGCGCCGATCGCCAGGAGTTTAACTCTGTCCGAAAGATAAGGACTGGTATTCATTTGTTGATATAAGCTTTTGAAAGATTTGACTTCATCCACGCAGGCCAGGCATTTTTCATTGTATATCACGATAAACAGATACTCGCAGCCCACATCTTCCAGAGATATTTTCTTTTGAAGGCTCTGGATTTTCAGATAGGTCCTGTCGGTTTCGTCATACAGAATCACGAGCTGGCAAGAAGGAAATTCGTCTCCAATACCCAATTTTTTTACACTATCCACGGATTGTGACTTGTCCGGGAAAGAGGATTTCCAGCCAAAATACCCTTCCGGGAGCCGAATGATCTTTTGATATCCCAGTCGCACAGCCCACCGGGCTGCAATGGAGCTTCGCAGTCAGGCAAAGCTTCGACAATAAATCACGATCGTGCGCTGTTTATCCGGTCCCAGAAGATGGACAAGAGCTGCCTGTTTATCCGGCTTCAGTTCGAGCTTATCCCCCAGATCAAACTCCAGACTTTTGGCATGTGAAAGATGTCCGTCACGATATTCATATTCGGGCCGCACATCAATAATGGAAAAGTCTTTTCCGGATTCATAAAGGGCTTTCAGCTCAGGGGCGGAAATCAGTTCATACCCGTCTTGTTTGGCTTCATCCTTGGCCTGCTGAAGCCAGGCCAGTTTTTCCCGGCTATCGGCCCCGAAAGCGGTCTGGACTGCCAGCACCAGGATGAAGGTTACGGGATAAACCAGCAATCGCTTGATTTTGAGCCCAGTCCGTAGCATATTTCTTAACTCTTTTTGACCTCATCCAACCATAGCTTGTGGTGATGCCGTGCATAATCTTCGGGAACCGTTCCGGTAAACATGGAAAGAAAGGCCGGCTGCTCGCCGGCGGCGATCGATGCCATGAAGACATGAATAAGAAGACCGGCAAATACCAGGCCGACTGTAACAAAATGTATCACGATCGCCCATTGAACCACCGCGTTACTCGCCATGCCGATCTGAGACAGAATCATGATGATGCCGGATGCTGCAATGACCATTCCCCCAAATACCGCCGGAATGGCAAAGATTTTCTGCCCAACGTTGTAAAACCCCTGATCCGGAATTCTGGGGCTGAAACCGAATTTTTCAGCGATAATGCCAAGCATCTTGTACCCCAGGGTCATCTGGATTCCCTTGGTAATCAGCCACAGGAAGTCCCGATAGAAATCCACGGTAAAGATTTCGCGGAAAAAGGGAAGAACATCGGATTTCAGCCGGATGACGCCATATAAAAAAAAGCCTCCCGCCCAGGTAATCCCAACGATTTCATGGGCCAGAAGCAGATTTGCGCCTCCGCCGAACACATACCGCAGCATTGTTGGCCATGACGTAAGTGGCTGAAGGTCGTCATTTCGAATCAGTCCCAGTCCCGTTAACAGCAGAAAGATCCAGCAGACGGCGTTAAACCAGTGCATAAAAATGGATAGTCGGGTGTGACGATGGATTTGAGTTAATGTCATGATTGCCTCGTTTCCTCATGGGATTCGTCGGTTTCAGGGGCTTTGTCATTCATCAAAAGCTGTTTTCCCAGCATGAGCAGAACGCCCAGCGCATTGAGTCCCACAATGCCCCAGATCAGGGGGCCGGCCAGTTTCCATAATTGAATGGCGTCCGGCATTCTGGCCTTGACCGGCCAGTTTAAGGGAGCGGTTGTGGACAGATAGTACATGTTGGGTTTGGTGTCCGATTCCTTGTTGATGACACGAACGCTTTGGTTTTTTTTCAGCAGCAGGGCCGCATCGCTTTTGGGGTCGTTGATGTCTCCAAAGACCCTGGCTTTTGTGGGACAGGTAATCACACAGGCCGGAAGTTCCCCGCGTTCCCGTCGCTTCTCGCAGTAATCGCATTTGTCCACGATGTGCTTTGCGGGATGCAGGTATCTGGCGCCGTAGGGGCAGGCCGGAATGCAACTTCCGCAACCGATGCAGAGCTTGGGGTCAACCTTGACCGCGCCGTCTTTCTCGTTTTTGTAAGTGGCGCCGGTCGGGCAGGCCTGGACGCAGGTGGGAACTTCGCAGTGCATGCAACCGCCGGGCTGAAAATGGACGAATGTCGCATGATCCATCCAGTCCGGTTTATTGAAATCCGGTTCGCTTCGTTTGACCCAGTTTCGCCATTTTCCTTCGGGCACGTTGTTTTCCACCTTACAGGCCAGGGTGCAGGCCTTGCAGTCGATGCATGCCGATGAATCAATGACCATTGCCAGTTGTTTGTTCATACCGCTACCTTTCTGGCCACCTGGATAAAGGTTTCATGCATGGCCATGTTGCCGGAGATCGCATCGGCATAATCTTCAATCAGTTCCGCAATACAGGCCCCTTTGCCATAAATCCGGGTCAGGCCTTTTGAAAGCACGCCAAACCCGCTGGCCATGTAGACCGTATCTTCTCGAATGCCGTTATTCAGGCTGACACTAAGCTCGCCTTTTCCAGCCTTGCTGGAGACCTCGACCCGTTCGCCGTCTTTCAGACCCAGTTTTTTGGCAGCCATGGGGTGCATCCACAGGGAATTGTCCGGCATGAGCTCATTCAGCAACGCATTGTTCTGCGTGGTGCAGTGGGTAAAATAGGCGTTTCGTCCCACGACCAGACGGAACTGATTCACGGGGTTTGGCTTGGGGGGCTGATAGACCGGAAGGGGGTCGACCCCCTCCCGTGCATACCGTTCATTGTAAAGTTCAATTTTTTTGGAGAGGGTTTTATAGATTTTTCCTTCATAAATGCCATAAAGTTTGCTGGGATTGTAATATACTCCGTCTTCTTGAATAGCGCGCGCGGCGTCTGGAAGGAGTTTGAACTGCTGTTTGCGGTATTGCTCCATGGTAAAGTCAAAATATTCGGCCAGTTTCATCCGGCCGGCAAGCCCCTTGAGAATTTCGAATATGGGTCTGGATTCAAAAAGCGCCGGAACCACCGGGTCCCGTGCCACCACACAGGCGCAGGCCGCCGATCCCTGAAGACCGCTGGCCGGGTCCTGGCGTTCCAGCACGCTGGGTGCTGGCAGAACGAGATCCGACATCCAGGCCGTGTCGCTCATGGCAATGTCCACGGTCACAACAAAATCGAGTTGTTTTATCATTTCGATGGTTTTCTGGCGGTTGGCAGCGGACTGCAGGGGATTGTACCGATAGATGAACCAGCCTTTCACCGGATAGGGTTTTTGGGCGATGATGGCATCGCGCATATGTTTGAAAGCGCCTTCCTCCTCAAACATCATGTGTGCCATGCCCTTATCGAGTCGGTTTTCAGGGTTATCGTCATAAAAAGGGGCTTCGGGAAGTTCCGGGCCGGAAAGCCCGACCTGTCTGGCCGCCAGCAGGCCGCCGGGGGTGTCCCAGTTGCCCAACAGCGCGTTGACAATGGCCATGGATCGCCGGATCTGAGTGGAATTGACATAATCCGAGGTCCTTCGGCCGGGGTAGACAATGGCTGTCGGCGCGGCAGCAGATAGTTCTCTGGCGATCCGGCGGATGTCGGCAGCCGGAATCTCGCATTCTTTTTCAGCCCATTCCGGGGAGTACTGGCGGACATGTTCGGTGAGCTGTTCCAGGCCAGAGAGTTTTTCCTGAGCATATGTTTCGTTGTATAGTTTTTCCGAGGTGATAACCTGGCAGAGAGCCAGGAAAAACGCCATATCTGTTCCGGGTCGAACGGGATGCCATTCATGGGCAAGGCCAGCAGTCTTGGTAAACCTGGGATCCAGGACAACGATTTTGCATCCGTTTTTCTTTGCGGTCATCAGGTCGATGGTGTCCGGTGTGATGATGGCTTCAAAAGGATTGGCCCCGACGATGATGATATATTTGGTGTGAAGGACGTCTGCAAACGGTACTTCGCCGAACGTGTCCAGATAGGCCCGGTTCCGGCTAAGGAGACAGGAGGACTCGTGAGTGGTGACGTTGTAGGAGCCAAAGACTTCGGCAAACCAGTGAACAAAAAGAGACTGGGAGTCCGAACCCGGCGTAAACATGACCCCGCAGCGGGTATATTTTTTAGCAATCTCCGACATTTTGGCGGCGGCAAGGTCCAGGGCCTGGTCCCATGAAATCCGATCCCATTTGCCCTCTCCCCGCTCGCCTTTTCGAAGCAGCGGGTATTTGAGGCGATCGGAATCATACAACTGCTGAATGCCCGCGTTACCCCGGGCGCAGAGCATGCCCCGGGACTTCAGGAATTTCTGATTGGGATCCAGCTTGGTGATCACGCCGTTTTCAACCCTTGCCACGAGCCCGCAGGCATTCAGGCACATGCCGCACACGGAATACCGGGATTCGGGCTTAACGGAAGTCTTATTTGATTCATCGGGAGTCAGCGCATAGAGCACCGGTGCCTTGCCGCCCACTGCTGCTGCGGCAGTGGCTGCTCCCGACCATTTGAGAAAACTGCGGCGCGAAAGGGGGATTTCGATGGGGGATGTCATAAAGCGTCTCCTTGTTTTTGGGAAAACAGGCTGAAGACCGAAGTCTGGAGGGACTCTTCAGAAAGAGCCTTCGGTCTTTAGCCTGTCACCTTCAGCCTGCTTTTCTATTTACATTTTGCCGGCGACGGCGAATCAAACGCGTGTTCATACAAGTAGGCGTAAATATCGCCGAGATCTTCCGGGGTCAGCTTATCCCATTCGGCCTTACAGGGGAATTCCTTATATTTGTCTTTCGCAAAGGCTCTGTCCCACTGTGCCTGGGTTTTGTTGGAAGGGCTCATCTCCTGGGCTTTGCCGCCTTCCACATGGCATTCCCGGCAGCTTTTTCGAAATGTTTTTTGTCCTTTCCGGCTGTTGCCTTTGTCTGTAGCCAGAAGGCTTCCTGCAAATACGAAAACCAGTGCCAGAGACACAAGGGTTATAAGCGTGCGTTTCATCTTTTTTCTCCTTGAAAATAGGGTTTGAGGGCTAATGGTTAAAAGCGAATGGTTGCCGACAGGTATGCGAGCCAGGCTTTGTCGATGATGGCGTTCAGCGAATCAAAGGCCGTGGCGTCGGCGATTTTGACGGGTTCTCCGAGCGGATTGCCGCTGCCGGTATAATCATAGGCGTAATACTGACCGCCGAGTTTGATAAAAAAATTGTCTTTGTAAATGGGCTGAATATAGTAACCTTCAAAAACCTGTCCTCTGGCTGCCAGTTTGCTGCCAACCAGGGAATCCTCGGCGCCGGTAAAATTGAACCAGTATTTGGATCCCCAGTTATATTCCAGACCCAGTCTGGCTTCCAGCGGCATGGGAAAGATCGCACCGGCATAGATACTGTAACCGTCCCGGGACTGAAGATCGCCGTTTGAGCTCAAAAGACCCTGCCCCAACAATGCGTAATAAGGATTTTTGGATATCTGGGAGGGTTTGGTATGACTCCAGGAAGGCGCAAAAAACAAATCGATATTGGCCAATTTTTCAGACAGGTTGGTCTTTAAAAGCAGCGATGCCGCATCCCAGTCGCCGATATTGGTGGACGGCTGCATGCGGCTGATATAGCCGCCGCTGTTGGGCGTAAAATGATATTGATTGTTGCCATCCACGGAAACAATAAACGGCATGACCGTAAGTCCCGTAAATCCGTCGGTCACATCCCAGGCATGGGCATAATTCAGAACCGCGCTGGTGGTTTCATTGTCAAAGAGATCGGCAATAAAGCCGAACATGTGCACATCATTCACTTCCGAGCTGCTGGTCATGGAATAGCTATTGCCCCAGTCGCCTTCAAAACCGACACCGTAGCAGAGTTTCAATGCCTGTCCGGGAATGCCGGTGACATCTTCCAGGCCAAAATTCAGGGACGCACCGTCAAACTGCCAGTTGATAATGGTAGCAAGGGGAGAGCCGCCTTCCAAACTGTAGTTGCCGTATTCCAGCGGCGGGCCTTCGGTTGAAGGACGTCTTCCAAGGGAAAAGTTGATGGGTACACTGCCGAGGTCCTGCTTGTAATTGAAATAGGCCCGCTCCACGTGGACCACATCCCCATGAGGAAGGCTGGAGGTGTTGCCGTCAAAGGTAACTTCCCCCAGGCTGCCGTGATTGAACTGAACCCCGGAGCTGTCTCCCCACACTTTGTAGGCGGCCAGTCTGCCGCCGAAATCCAGGTGCGGGTTGATCGTGGCTTTCATGTTCATGCGAAACCGGCTGGTGTAGATGATGTCATTATCCGCGTTGTAGATGTTGGGCGCCGGAACCAAGCCGGCAGCTTTCATGCCGGCCATGGCCTGCTGGATCTGCTGCTGGGTGGCGCCGTTAAATCCTTGAGGAGGGGGTGCGAAAAAAGCATTGATCAACGACGGCGGGGCCATGCGCACATCTTGGTAATGAATGGACTGGGCCTCGGATCTCAAATCCACGCCAAGGGAAATTTTATCAGATGCCGTGTGAAGCTCCGCCTTGTTCAGGCGCTTGTCCATTTCCTTGATTTCGGTTTCCTTGCTGACACCTTGTTTTTCGATCTTGTCCAGTTTTTCCTGTAAAGTTTTCATCGTCTCGCTGAGCGATTGGAGCTGTTTTTTCAACTCATCCACATCGTCGGCCGCCCGACTTGCAGGCGCAAACCCCATCATCAGAAAAAATGAAATCAGGACCGCCGTAAAAACTTTACAGGTCCCCGTTCCTGCCGCGTTTTTTTTCTTCATGTCCACCTCCTGTTAATCGGTTTGAGTTATTACTGGAGAGAGCAATAAATATGCCAGAGTCCAAATATCGATGGTCAAACGCCGGAAAGCGCTGAACCGTTACGCTTTTAGGCCTGAAGCGGTAGGAAAAACGCTGCTTGATCAACTGCGGATTAATTGTTATGTTAACAGGTATTAACTTAACAGGGTTACAGTTGAGATGCGGAACCGTAATTGCTGCAAGCATGATTTATCGGCTCACATGACTTTCATTAAAGGATATTGAAAACATGGACATCGCCAAATACTGGAAAACCATTGTGGACACCCTCCAGGACGGGCTAATGGTTGTTGATTCCGGCGGAAATATCGTGGCTGTGAACCCGGCGGCCGAAAAACTGACCGGTTATTCGGCGGAAGAATTAATCGGAAGCAATTGCCGGGAGTTAAACTGTACGGGTTGTGAAGTGTTTAACCAGGGCGACGGCGAAAAATGGTGTAAGCTTTTTGTAAAGGGTGAATCCCGTGCAAAAAAATGTGTGATTGTTCGAAAGGACGGGCGGGCGATTCAAATCGTCAAAAACGCCTCTTTGCTGAGAGATTCGGATGGACGTGCGATTGGAGCTGTGGAAACGTTTACGGACCTATCCGAGATTGTTCGTCAGCAACAGGAAATCATGTCCCTTCGCAAAACTTTTCACATTGACGATGGATACCAGGGGATCTTAGGACAGTCTCCAGCCATGCAGCGACTGTTTGAACTCATCGAAAACGTCGCCTTTTCGGATGCGCCGGTGATGATACAGGGTCAGAGCGGCACGGGAAAGGAGCTGGTGGCAAGAGCCATCCATGATGTCAGTCTACGGCGCAGCAAGCCGTTTGTCAAGGTAAACTGTGCCGCCCTGAATGAAAATCTTCTGGAAAGCGAGCTGTTTGGACACGTGAAAGGCGCCTATACCGGCGCGGACCGGTCGCGGGCCGGCCGGTTTGAAGCGGCTCACGAGGGAACGATTTTTCTGGATGAAATCGGCGACATTCCCTTAAAGACCCAGGTCAAACTGCTGCGGGTTCTGGAGGAAAAGGAAATCGAGCGGGTGGGAGACCATAAGAGCATACCGGTCGATGTCCGGATTATTTCCGCCACCAACCGGGATCTGGATGCATTGATCGCACAGGGCGTTTTCCGGGAAGACTTGTTTTTCCGGATCAACGTGTTTCCGCTGCGTTGTCCCGCGCTTTGCGAACGAAAAGAAGACATTCCCATGATAGTTCAGAATTTTATAGAACAGAACAGGAAAAAAAGCGGAAAAAAAATTCTGGGGCTGACTTCCGAAGCCATGGAAAAACTGATGGCCTATTCCTGGCCGGGAAATGTCCGGGAACTTCGCAATGCCATTGAATACGCCTTTGTATTGTGTTCAGCCGGATGGATCGAGGCCGGGCATCTGCCAGTGAAAATCGCCCATCCGGAAACCAGGACGATAAAAAAAAACCCGGAGCATCCGGAAAATACCCGGGAGCGGGAACAGTTGATTCGAATTCTTCGCCAGGTCAGCGGCAATCAGTCCGAAGCCGCGCGAATTCTGGAAGTCAGCCGGGTGACGATATGGAAACGCATCAAGAAATATGGCATTGATGTTCATTCAGAGATTTTTTCTCCGTGAGGTCCACTAAAAAAACGATGGCGGCAATGATGTCTCCCTCCAGATTAATCACGGGAAAGGATATCCGGCGCAAATGCCGCAAGCCGGTCTCCGTGTCGATTTCACAGGCGGCTTCATGAACCAGTCCGTCCTTCAGGTTTAGCGCTACCGTGCAGTTCGGGCAGGGTTCGTTCTGGTGGATATTTCGATAGGCGTGATAGCATTTGGGTTTGTCCGCAAACCCGTGTCTGGGAAACCAGTTGTTCATGGTCTGATTGCTGCTGAGGACTTCCATGTCCGGGCTGATCAGCGTCAGTCCGATATTCAGAGAATCCATGACGGATCGAAACCGGGTTTCAAACTCCTTCAGGGCATAGGTTGTATTTTTAGTTAAGGTGATGTTTTTATTGATTCCGCGATATCCCTTGAGCCCGCCTTCCTTGTCCAGGATGGGAATTCCGGTGGTCTGAATGCAGACCCGGTTTCCATTTTTGCTCAGCCCCCAGGACTCCTTATTGAAAAAGGCTTCTTTCCGGGACGCCTTGTCTTCAAAAAAAACAGCGATGGCTTCCGCGGTTTCTTCCGATACCAGACTACAGGGCGATTTTCCGATCATCTCTTCCGGCGTGTATCCCAGAATATCTTTTACGTTTCCGGCTGCGTAGGTGTATTTTCCGGTTTCATCCGTTTCCCATACCCAGTCGGCCATGCTATAGACAATGTCGCTGAAGCGCTGTTCGTTTTCCCGCAGTTTCCGTTCGGCATAAAGGCGGCTGAGCGCACTGTCCACAACGATCCGGGTTCCGATATTCTGAACAGGCTTGATGAGATACCCGTAGGGATCCGCCTGCCGGGATTTTTCGATGATCGGGATTTCGGAATGCGCCGTCATGAAGATCGATGGGATACCCAGGGTGGATTTGATGATCTCGGCCGCTTCAATGCCATCCACTTCGCCGGGCATGGAGATGTCCATGATGATGATGTCCGGAGACAGTTCCCTGGCCAGGTCGATTGCTTCCTGTCCGGATGAGGCCGACCCCACGACGTCATGATCGTTCATGCTCAGAATCTCTTCCAGATACATGGTCAAAATGGCTTCATCGTCCGCAATCAGTATTCTTGCCATATCAAATTCCTTTGTTTAAACCGGGGCTGACTCTGATTCTGCGGCTTGCCGTGATGGAAAAACCCGGCTGAGTAAATGCCGGGCGATGATTTCCACGGGATGCCGAATCGGTTTGCGGCTGAACTGGGACATCTGCATGCTGCATGTCGGGCAGTCGGTTACGCCGGTATCCGCGCCGGATGCGTTGAGCTGCTCAAGCATGCCCGATCCGGTGGCAAGGCTCAAGTCGAAATGATCCGCGGATAATCCCCAAGCCCCGGCCATGCCGCAGCAAGGGGTGGCGGGATTCTCGATGACAGCGCCCTTGAGGCCTCTGAGCAAAAGAATCGAACTGTCTGGCTCCGGCTGGGCCTTTAAATGACAGGGCGCGTGATAAAAAAGGCGCATCCGGGAGGGCTCGGTGTGGAGTCGATCGGAATAGCGGTTGATCAGCCGGCTGATGTGAATCACTTTTTCGCGAACGCTTCGCACAAAGGCGGACTCCCCCAGAAAGCTCCATTCCTGCATCAGCGCAAGCCCGCAGGAGGAACAGGAGACCGCCAGATAATCCGCGGAAGCGAGCAGCCGGCTCCAGCTTAAAAAATTCGCATTGATTCTTTCCCCGGCCTCTTGGACCATGCCTTTTGCCAGCATGGGAAGCCCGCAGCAGTGCTGCTTCGGGGTCAGCACGGTCATTCCCATTGCGGCCATAACCGAAATGGCGGCTTTTCCGATCGACGGCCGCAGGTACGAGGCGTAACAGCCGGCAAAATAGAGAATCCTCGGTGCCCCGTGACCGGAGATCAAAGGGCTCTGCTCAAAAAGAGTTTTTCTGGCAAAGGGTGGCAGGTTGCGGCGCGAAGCAATGCCGGTGAACTTTTCTCCAAGAGTTTTAACCGCCGGTATGTCCAGAAACGGCGTCAGCAGGCGGGTGAATTTTCTCGCAGCCATTGCGGCCCTCTCGGTGCCGACAACCAGCGTTTCATGAAAGGTGGCGCCAAAGCGCGAAATGGCTGCTGCGCGGGCCTCCATGGCCATTTTGGGAATATTGACGCCGGACGGGCATTCGTGAAAACAGCTTCCGCAAAAAATGCACTGGGAAATGACATCTTGAAAGGCAGCATGATACAGCCGGCTGCTATCGATGGCGCCGCTGATCAGCAGCCTCAGGAGGTTGGCTTTTGCCCTGGGTGCCGCGGATTCATCCCGGGTGATTTTATAAACCGGGCACATGCGCGTGGCGGATGTGACGGTGGTGCATTTGGCGCAGCCATGGCATTTTTCGATCTCGCTTACAAAACCTTCGGGCCACAGCAGATGCTTTTCCGGCAGGTCCGCGCCATGATAGGCCGGCCCATAGCGAAGATCCTGCATTAGTTGATCCGGATCATCAGAGGTGATGATATCCGGATTCAAGCGGTTTTCGGGGTCCAGCAGGTGCTTGATTTCCAGAAACAGCGGGAAGATCTTCGGATACTGGCGCCGGATGTAAGCGCTGCGGAGCCTGCCATCCCCATGCTCTCCGGAAACAGCGCCGCCCAGGGAATGGACCAGATCAAACACCGCATCGGCGATGGGTTTCAGCTTGTTGACGTCGTCCGGGTCTTTCAGGTTCAAAAGGGGCCGGGTATGCAATAGCCCTTTGGCAATGTGTCCGTAAACCACAAAAGAGACCTGGCATTGGTTCAGTATGGTATAGATTCCCCTGAAATACTCCACCAGCCTGTCGGTTGGAACCGCGGCATCTTCAATCAGCGCCAAAATTTTTTTCTGGCCTTTTAGTTTATAGAGAATCGGGACCGCGGCCTTGCGAACAGCCCAGAAATTTTCTTTTTCCCGAGAGGTGACGGCGATATGGGAATTTTCCGTGTATCCGCGGGATGTCATAATCTGCTGGGCCTGACGACAGAGGTCCATGCAGGGCTCCGGTGTCAGCGAATCGAATTCAATTAAAAGAACGTTGTCGATGTTGTCCGGAATATGGCTTTTAAGCGTGGAATCGTTTTCCCTGGCCAGATTCAGCAGGGATTTGTCCATGATCTCGATGCCGGACGGCCCCAGCGGCAGAAGTTCCTGAACCGCGCGGGCCGAGGAGAGAATGTCTGTGAAAAACGCCACCACCAGGGCATCGTAGCCGGGCCTGGGCAGAAGCCGGAATTTCAGCCGGGTGACTACTCCCAGCGTGCCCTCCGCGCCGGCAAACAGCCGGGTCAAGTCCAGGCGGCTATCTCTGACCAGACCCCTTAGATTATACCCTGTGGTGTTGCACCGGATGTCCGGATATGCAGACTCGATATCCGCCTGATCACGGGCATACAGATCATAAATTCCCTGAAATGGTTCGGGAAGCATCTGGTAAGGGGTGTTCAGAATATCGGAAAGCATGGCTACCCGGCCGGTGCCGAGCACGACCTGCGCATCCAGAATGTAGTCGCTGACATTTCCATATTTTACCGAGTGCGAGCCGCTGGCATTGGTGGCATACATGCCGCCAAACGTGGCGAATTCGCCGCTGGAAGGGTCGGGCGGAAAAAAAAGTCCTTTTCCCTTAAGAGCCGTGTCCAGCTCTCCCAGCCGGTATCCGGGCTCGCATTCCATCCAGTTGTTTTCGGTATCCAGATGCAGGAGGCGGTTCATGTTTTTTGAAAAATCCAGAACAATGCCGCTTCCCAGGGCGGATCCGCACAGACCGCTGCCGGCCCCGCGAGGGTGGACAGAAAGTCCGTTCTCGCGGGCAAAGCGAACCGTTTGAATCACGTCTTCAACCGCTGCCGGATACACCACGGCTGCCGGGTTGATCCGGTAAATGCTCCCGTCCGTGGACAGCAGTCCGGTCCGAATCGGATCCGTGAACACCTGGCCCACGATCCTGTCCCGAAGGGATTCAAGCATGGGGAATATCCTTCTTTGTTGTGATTGTGGAATCATGGCGGTGAGTATAACATGGATGTTTCAGGTTATCAAAAATCTTCTCTTTCAGGATATGTGAAAAAAAACTTGTCACATCCTCCTGATCTGAATTACCATCAAATGACGGTTCATATAATTTTCCCCTTTTTCAAATCCTTTCAGGAGAAACACGGATGTCTTCTTTTACCCATATCGATTCGCAAGGCCGGGTGCGGATGGTGGATGTATCGGATAAACCGCCGACCCTAAGAACTGCCGTGGCGCAGGGAATCATCTCCATGAAGCCTGCCACCTTTGCCATGATTCAGAACCAGACGGCGAAAAAAGGCAATGTTCTGGAAACCGCCCGCATTGCCGGCATCATGGGGGCCAAGCGCACATCGGATTTGATTCCCATGTGCCATCCCCTGAACATCAAGCATGCCCAGATCGACTTTTTCCCGGACCCGGAAAAAAGCGTTATCCGGATCGAAGCCTCGGTACGCATCATCGATCAGACAGGGGTTGAAATGGAGGCCCTGATAGCCG
>CAIVVZ010000102.1 GCA_903909505.1 uncultured Desulfobacteraceae bacterium | reverse complement strand
GAGGGTTGCCGCCAGTTTCTTCCGGCAGAAGCCGGCCTCAAGAGATCTGGCCATATACTCGGGAAAGATTTCTCCCAGGTGCCCGGAATCCGGAAACTTGATATGGGCAGACCGGAGATCCGGCCAGGTTTCCTTCAGGTTATCCACGATCTGATGCGCACTGAACCCCTTCAGGCCCTGGATATCCACAATCAACCCAGGCGGTTTTTCCCTCAAGCCCAATACCGCATTTTTCATGGTCTGGGGAACACAGCCGGTAAGTTTCAGGGTTCCCTGAGGCGTCATCATCTCTATGTTATGCGTTTTTTCCCAGTAATGGGGAACCCCGGAATCCTTCACAAAGGAAAGATACTCCTCCAGCGCGGATTGAATCTCTTTTTCAGTCAGCCAGCCATACGGATGATTGGGACAATCCTGAATCAGCGAGGCTATTCCTTCCCAGGGATTCGTCCAAGGCTTTTTTTCTGAAATGGGATGAATTCCCAAAATATCCAGAAAGCCGCTTGCGAATATGATTTCGCCGGTAACACCGACCTGAACGGTTTTCAGCCCGCGATTTGCCGCAAACATCGTCGCGGCCATGCCGGTCATTCCAGCGCCGATAACCGCCAGATCACAAGAATGTATTTGGGTCATCCGGGTTCAGTTCCTTTGTTGAAGTTCCAGATTCAGCAGCCCGCACTGCATGGCTTCCTGAAGTTCGGCCTGCATGAGCTGTCCCCCCCAGAGAACCGGGCGAAGCCCTTTCCATCGTTCTCGCAGAAAACCGCTGATGCTGGTCAGTTCACGGTCGGAATACTCGGCATCCCGGTCATGAAGATAGGCGGAAACCCGCAAACTGCAAAAAGCCCCCTGGCAGGGACCTTTTCCGATCCGGCTTCTGAGGGAAATGGATTTGAGGTCCGGTTTCATGTTCTGCTCCTGAATCACTGAAATCACGTCTTCCACCACGCTTTTGGGAACCATTTCACACTCACACAGAAGCATATCCCCGGCTTCATGCGCCCTGAGCCAGAGCTTTGGCGACAGGCCGGGCTGGCTCCAGCGGCACTCCGGGCTCGCGGGAAGGGGCTGGGTCCGGGTCAGACAGGGAGACGACACCCTAAGGCGGTGACAAACCAGATCCGCGCCTTTTTCCGCCATCAGCCGGTAAGTCGTCAGCTTTCCGCCGGCAATCGTGACAAAATTATTGAGGCCGTCCTTTTCGTGATCCAGAACGGCAAAGCCCCGGCTTTCCGAACGGCCGCCGTTTCCGGTATGGCTTCCGATCAGGGGCCGGACACCTGAATACGCCCGGATATAGCGGGCGGATTCCAGCATCGGAACCATTTGCGAGGCCTCCTCGACAATCCTATCGATTTCTGGAATGGAAGGATGGGCGAGATCCGGCGCATTGATCTGAACCGATGTCGTCCCCAGAAGAGATACGGTTCCCCCGGGTACTAAAATATCTCCATCGCCGGGAGGCCGCAACCGATTGATGACCCGCTGGGTGATCCGGTCCGAAGTGACCAGAAGCGAGCCTTTGGAATACACCATGGGAATGGTAATGCCGGCAAAAGCGGCAATCTCGGCTGCCCAGGCTCCGGAAGCATTGATGACCTGATCGGCTTCAATAAAAACTTCCTCGCCGCTTTCGGTGTGTTTCAGCCGCACCTGATGAATCCGCCCCTTCTCCATCTCGAACCCCAGCACCCGGTGATGGCAGAGCAGGGTTGCCCCCAGTTTCCGGGCATGGGAGATGTT
This sequence comes from uncultured Desulfobacteraceae bacterium, assembly GCA_903909505.1. Classification (GTDB taxonomy): domain Bacteria; phylum Desulfobacterota; class Desulfobacteria; order Desulfobacterales; family Desulfatirhabdiaceae; genus RAAP-1. The sequence goes on along the minus strand of CAIVVZ010000102.1, from coordinate 42,600 downwards.
TTCCAGGGAAAGCTTAAACGGATCAATCGAAGCGTCCGGAGTCAGATATGCGGCGATCACTCGGTCTGAAAGCTCCGGCTCCAGCTCTTTCGCTGCCTTGGGGTCTATTGGCTCAACCGGAATGCCGCATCGAGCGCATAAATTCGGAAACTCCGCGATATAGGATGCGTCATCCCCTTCGAGCGCAACAAACATGCCGCCGGTATCTTCCACACAGTGCGACGCCAACGCTTTGAGAAGCAGGTTTTCCTCCCGGCATTCCATTGAAGTCATGGCATCATTCAGAACATAACGGGCACCGCTATGCAAAAGCCCATGATTGCTTCCCGAGGCGCCGGCATTGATGTCCCCGCGTTCAACCAGAATACAGGCGACACCCCGAAGGGCCAGATCCCGGGCAATTCCCGTGCCGGTTGCTCCGCCCCCGATAATCAGGGCCTGGGTTTTATGGGTTTTCATTAAAAAAGACCTCCCTTACGGGCAGTTCAAAGACTTGAGGTGTTGGGAAAAACCGTTATTTGATCATTGATCAGTAAATAGCCAGCGTCGTGGCCGCATCAAAAATATGCATTTGGTTGAGGTTCAGGGCAACCCGGACCCGGTCGTCTATGCGGATCATTTTCTTTCCATCACACCGGGCGATAAACGATGCCCCGTCAAAGCGGATATGTACATGGGACTCATTTCCCAGCGGCTCAACCACATCCACAATGCCGTTGATCTTCCAGGTTTCCGGAAATGATCCTTCGCTATCCACCACCGTCAGATCTTCCGTGCGAAGCCCCACAATAACCGGTTGTCCTTCCTGAAACGCTTTCTCCGAAAGCAGCGGTTTGTCCGGAACCGGGACCTGAAATTTCTCGCTAAAATCCAGATTCCACCCCGTATCGCTTTTAACCATTCGGGCAGGAACCAGATTCATGGGAGGACTTCCGATAAAACCTGCCACAAACGTGTTCACCGGATTCAGAAAAAGGTCAATGGGTTTTCCTACTTGTTCGATATAGCCATCCCGAAGCACCACGATGCGATCCGCAAGGGTCATGGCCTCCACCTGGTCATGGGTGACATAAATGACGGTGGACTGCACTCTGTGATGGAGCCGTTTAATTTCCGCGCGCATCTGGGTTCGCAGTTTGGCATCCAGGTTGGAAAGCGGCTCATCGAATAGAAACACCGACGGTTTACGCACAATGGCCCTTCCCATTGCCACCCGCTGGCGCTGACCGCCGGAAAGTTCAAATGGCTTTCTTAACAATAACTGTTCGAGACCCAGAATTTCCGCGGCTTCCTGAACCCGGGATTTAATCTCATCCTGCGGTGTTTTCTTGAGCTTTAATCCAAAAGACATGTTATCCATCACGTTCATGTGCGGATACAGGGCATAATTCTGAAAAACCATCGCAATATCCCTGTCCTTTGGCGCAATGTCATTGACCACGCGATCGCCAATACGGATCACACCGGCGGTGATTTTCTCCAGGCCTGCGACCATCCGCAGAATGGTGGATTTCCCACACCCCGAAGGGCCCACCAGAACAATGAATTCCCGGCTCTCGATGCAAAGGGATACGCCATGAACGACCTCAACCTTTCCGAACTGTTTAACCACCTGTTCCAGGATAACATTTGCCATGATACGGTCCTATTCGTTGGAAATATGATAATATTGGATGTTCAAATCATGTTTCCAGGGTTCAAGTCAAGCATTCTTTATATATCGGCGCGAATGTTTCCTTTCACTGCATGGCGCCAAAAGTCAGGATTTAATCTTGACTCAAATGGATAATGTCGCTATAGGCCATGGTTATAAATCATCACCGTTTGATGTCAACTCCATGGTATTTTCCACAGTCGATTGATCCACCCAAAAGCACTTAAATAAAGGAGGGCCCAAATGAAACTAAGACAGTTTGCAGTTGTCCTGGCAATGGGGATTCTGACGATTTTTCTGGCATCGGACTTGATGGCCGCACCGATTGAGATTCAGTTCTGGCATGCACAAAGACCTCCCCGGGAAGATACGCTGATTAAGATCATAGAGGCTTACAACAATTCTCAGACAAAATTCAAAGTCGTTCCATATTTCAAAGGTTCGTATGATGAAACGTTGAACGCCGGCATCGCCGCTTTCCGCTCCAAAAAACAGCCGCACATTCTTCAGGTCTATGAAGTCGGAACCCAGACCATGATGCTTTCAAAAGCCATATACCCGGTGTTCAACCTCATGAAGGACACGGGTTACAAAATAGACTGGAGATCCTATCTCCAGCCGGTTCTCTCCTATTATGTCTCTTCCAAAGGTGAACTGCAGTCCATGCCGTTTAATTCCTCGACCCCGATCATGTATTACAACAAGGACTATTTCAAGAAGGCCGGGCTCACCGATCCCCCCAGAACCTGGGACGAGATGGGCGAAGCCACCAAAAAGCTGGTGGAATCCGGCTGTCAATACGGCCTGACGAGTGCCTGGCAGACCTGGGTCATGATTGAAAACTACAGCGCCATTCAGAACATTCCGCTTGCCACCAAAGCCGACGGTTTTGACGGACTGGACACCCAGTTGACCATCAACAACCCCATGGTGGTGCATCACATGGAACGGCTGAAGACTTGGCTGGACGACAAACGATTTTCCTACGAGGAACGGGAGTATAAAGGTCCGGAAGCAGCGTTCCTCTCCGGGAAATGCGCCATTTTGATGGACAGCATCGGTGCCATCGGCGCCATGAAAGGCGCCAAATTCGACTGGGGCGCAGCCCCGCTTCCGGTTGAAGCATCCATGAAAAATCCCCAGAACAGCATCATCGGCGGCGCATCCCTGTGGGTGTTAAAAGGCCACCCCAAGGCGGAATATCAGGGCGTTGCGGATTTTCTGGCTTATATGGGAAGAGAGGACATGCAGATTCTCTGGCACAAGGAAACCGGATATCTGCCCATCACCCTGGCGTCTTACAACAAACTGAAAGCCGATGGTTACTACGAGGAATACCCCTATCAGGAAGTGGGAATTCTTCAGTTGACCCGTAGGGACCCGACCGTGAATTCGCGGGGAATCCGGCTGGGAAGCTTTTCCCAGATTCGCGATGTCATGAACGAAGAGCTGGAAATGCTCTGGCAGGGCAAAAAAACCGCCAAACAGGCAATGGATGAGGCGGTCAGCAGGGGCAATGAAATCCTGCGCCAGTTTGAAAAACGCAGCAAATAACCAGGCATTAAGGCTGAAGACCGAAGGCTGACGGATGGTTTTACCATCAAATGCCTTCGGTCTTCCGTCTGTCCGTTTCCGGTCTGAACAACACACCCATTAATGGTAATCACGCATCCATGCTGAAACGCTCATTTTTTTCCAGCAAATACCTGCCTTACCTGTTGATTCTGCCTCAGACCCTTGTCATTTTGACATTTTTCTACTGGCCGGCAGCCCAGGCGCTTTTCCAGTCTTTTTTGCTGAGCGACCCTTTTGGTGTAAGCTCCCAGTTTGTATGGCTGGACAACTTCAGTCGTCTGTTTACGGACCCTTATTATTGGAAATCCGTCGGCATTACATTTATTTTCAGTTTTTCAACCGCCCTGCTGTCCATTTCAACCGGTCTGCTGGTAGCTTCCATGGCCAACCGTGCCTTAAAAGCCAAGGCGGTTATCCGTACGTTTCTGATCTGGCCCTATGCCATTGCGCCCGCCATCTCCGGCATTGTGTGGCTGTTTCTGTTTCACCCTTCTTTCGGCGTGATTGCCTATACGGTCATGCGCTGGTTCGGCATTCACTGGAATCCGATTCTGGACGGAAACGATGCGCTGTTTCTGGTGATTATCGCCAGCGCCTGGAAGCAGATCAGCTATAATTTCGTTTTTTTCATTGCAGGGCTTCAGTCCGTTCCTAAATCGCTGATCGAAGCCGCCGCCATTGACGGCGCCAGCCCCCTTCGGCGCTTCTGGGTAATCACCTTTCCCCTGCTGTCCCCGACCCTGTTTTTCCTGATGGTCATGAACGTGGTCTATGCGTTTTTTGAAACTTTCGGCATTATCCACACGGTCACCCAGGGCGGACCCGGGGGCGCTACCATGACCATGGTCTATAAAGTATACAAGGATGGCTTTGTGGGGCTGGATCTGGGATCGTCCGCTGCCCAGTCGGTCGTGCTGATGATCGTGATCGTCACCCTGACCGCCCTGCAGTTTAAATACGTTGAAAAAAAGGTGCAGTACACGGGATAAGCACAATGGTTGAAAAAACCCCCTGGCTGGATTGTTTGACCTATACCTTGCTGATTCTGGGAATCGGCATTGTCGGATTTCCCATTTTCTATACCATTATCGCAGCAACCCTTCCGGTTGAACAAGTGGCCAGAATCCCCATGCCCCTGATCCCCGGCGATCAACTGCTGGTCAACCTGAAGACCGCCTGGATCAAAGGCAACCTGGGCATCCAGATGTGGAATTCCTTTATCATGGCGGCAGGAATTACCATCGGAAAGATTTCCGTATCCATGCTGGCGGCTTTTGCCATTGTCTATTTTGATTTTCGCTTCAGGAAAATCGCCTTTGTGTCGGTTTTCTGCACCCTGATGCTGCCGGTGGAAGTCCGGATCCTGCCCACTTACGAGGTGACCGCCAATATCTTCGGCCCGGTTCAACGGATCCTGGAGGCTTTTCATATCGATGCGCTTATCGGATTTTTCACCGGGAACCGTTTTCACATCTCCATAGAGTTCAGCCTGTTGGACACTTATGCCGGCCTTATTCTTCCCCTGGTCGCCTCCGCCACCGCCACTTTTCTGTTTCGCCAGTTTTTTTTGACGGTCCCGGAAGAACTCTGCGAAGCCGCCAAAATCGACGGGGCATCTCCGATGAAATTCTTCACGAAAATTCTGCTGCCGCTTTCCAAAACCAATATTGCCGCTCTGGTTGTTATTGATTTCGTCTACGGCTGGAACCAGTACCTCTGGCCCCTGCTGATCACCACCAACCCGAGAATGTCCACCGCCGTTATCGGATTGAATCGCCTGATCCCTCAGATGGAAGACCTTCCCACCTGGAACGTTGCACTGGCCGGAGCGCTTCTGGTCATGCTGCCGCCGGTTCTGGTCGTGCTTTTCATGCAGCGGTGGTTTGTCAAAGGACTGGTGGATACCGAAAAGTAAAATCGAAATCTCTTGTGGACTGGAATAACTGGCATTTGGCACGCTTTTTTTAGCAACAATAGATTCCAACTCTAAAAAACATCAATCTTGAGATCCACGTTTACAGTGTTGCTTTGAGTTCTGCTGGCTGAGACATCTTAAAGGACTGATATGAATTTGAATTTTCAAAACGTTCTGGTCACCGGCGCCGCCGGTTTTATCGGTTATCACCTCTCGCTTCGGTTGCTCAAAATGGGTTGCCGGGTTGCGGGTATCGACAACATGAATCCCTATTATGATGTTGGCCTCAAGCAATCCAGACTGGATCAGTTGCTTGAATTCGACCATTTTTCGTTTCATCAGATTGATCTTTCGGATCGATCCGGGATGGAATCCGTTTTCAAGAAGCATCAGCCATTTGACGTGGTGGTGAACCTGGCGGCCCAGGCAGGTGTCCGGTATTCCCTGACCAATCCCCATGCGTATGTGGATTCCAATATTGTTGGATTTGTGAATCTTCTGGAATGCTGCCGGTACAACCAGGTGAAACATTTCGTGTTTGCCTCTTCCAGTTCCGTTTACGGAGCAAACACGCTGATGCCGTTTTCGGTGCATCACAACGTGGACCATCCGGTATCGCTTTACGCCGCAACCAAAAAGGCCAATGAGCTGATGGCGCACACCTACAGCCACCTTTACAACATGCACTGCACGGGGCTGAGGTTTTTCACGGTCTATGGTCCCTGGGGAAGACCTGATATGGCCTTGTTTCTGTTTGTCCGGGCGATTCTTGAAGACAACCCCATTCAGGTCTTTAATCACGGCAAAATGAAGCGGGATTTTACCTATATTGACGATATCATCGAAGGCGTCTTCCGAATCATGGGAAAACTGCCCCAGCCCAATCCCTCCTGGACCGGGGATCGCCCGGATCCCGGAACATCCTATGTTCCCTACAGAATCTATAACATCGGGAACAACAACCCGGTAGAATTATCAACATTTATCGAAATCATTGAAAAAAATCTCGGAAAGACCGCCAACAAAACATATCTGGATCTTCAGCCAGGAGACGTGGTGTCCACATACGCCGATATCGATGATCTGATCGCAGATACTGGCTTTAAACCCGAGACTCCTCTTGAAATCGGGATTGAAAGGTTCATTGCCTGGTACAGGGAGTATTATTCAAAAACGTAAGATTTATGACTGAGCCCCAGAAAGAGGGTGTTTTCTTTTTGGAAGCTTGCTTTTTACAATCATAAGGAGACAGGATGACTTCACAAAGTCTTTATACCGGAGAATCGTGGAAAAAGCTCATGGCTCGGGCAGAAGTGATGAATCAGCCGCAAAACCATCTGAAGCATCTTATCGCAGAACCCAGCCGTTTAAACGCTTTTTCCCTGACCGCCGCGGATATGTTTTTCGATTTTTCACGGCAACGGCTCGATTCGATCACCCTGGAACTTCTTTTTGAGCTCGCCCGGACCCGCGGGGTTATGGAAAAATTTGCCGCCATGACAAAGGGCGAAAAGTTGAATGTGACGGAAAACCGGGCTGCGCTTCATACGGCAACACGCGATTTTTCCAGCACAACCCTCTATCTTGATGGAAAGGATATTCTTTCCGAACTCAGGGAAGTTAACCGCCAAATCAAGGCTTTTTCCGATCAGGTTCATGGCGGAATGATCACCGGATCCACGGGCAAGCGCTTCCGTCATGTCGTGGTTATCGGCATCGGTGGCTCCTATCTGGGAACGGAATTCGTTTCAACGGCTCTGAAGTCTTATGCGGACCACGGCATCGATCTTCACTATCTGTCGAATGTGGATATCCACAACTTTGGGATCATTGTCAGAGAAATTGACCCTGAAGCCACGCTATGGCTGATCATCTCAAAAAGCTATACAACTCCGGAGACCCTGTCCAATGAAGGACTGGCCCGGGCATTTATGGCTGAAAAAGGAATTGATCCCTCAAAGCACATTGTAACGGTAACCAGCAAGGGAAGTCCGGGGAACAATCCCGACAATCCCGTGCTTCAATCCTTTAACATGTTCGATTTCATCGGCGGCAGATACAGCGTCAGCTCCGCGGTCGGCGCTGTTCCCCTCAGCCTGTATCTGGGCTATGATTTATTTGAGCGTTTCCTGAAAGGGGCCGAAGCCATGGATTCCCATGCCCTTCACTCCCCGATTCAGGAAAACATGCCTCTTGTGGCCGCGCTGATCGCGATCTGGAACAACAATTTTCTAAAATATCCAGCTCAGGCCATTATTCCCTATTCGGCCCCTTTAGCCAAACTGGCGCCGCATGTTCAGCAGCTCAATATGGAAAGTAACGGCAAAATGGTCAATACCGAAGGCATATTCATGGAAGAACCTTGCGGAACCATCATTTTCGGAGAACCCGGCACCAACGCCCAGCATTCGTTTTTTCAACTCGCTCACCAGGGAAGGGCTTTCCCGATCGAATTTATCGGCGTTATCCATCCGCTGTTCCCGCAATACCGGACGACTTCCAAGGGGGTGACCAATCATCAGGAACTCTGGGCCAATCTACTTTCCCAGCCCATGGCCCTTGCCACCGGAAAAGAGGATGCGGACCCGGCCCGATGTTTTCCCGGCAATCGTCCGTCATCTACGCTGATTTTAAAGGATCTTTCCCCGGAAAGCATCGGCAAACTCCTGTCGTTTTACGAAGCCAGAACCGTTTTTGAGGCATTTATTTGGGGTATCAATCCATTTGATCAGTTCGGGGTGGAACTGGGAAAAGTTTTGGCTGGAGAAATCCGGAAGGAAATGGCTGCCAGGAATAAGGATAGCAGCCATTCATTGGATTCAATAGACCCCATCACCCGATTTTATGTGGAGATGTTGTTTTCAGAGTAAGACTCGGGCAGGCAGGCTGAAGGGAAAAACCTTTGGTCTGCCCGCCCAAAGGACTTGCTAACAAATTTCTTGACATCATTATGATTATGATATAAATATAAGCTTTAAAGGCATAACGTTCGTCATTTGGAGTGAATACCTAAACCAATTCTTCAATCATATAATCTCAGAAACTCCTTTATTCCTCCATATCCAGCATGCACTGAATCATCTTTCACCATTTGCATTTCATACGTGCATCTGTTTTCTGAACGCTGGTTCGGTAAAAAGCCTTTTATTCTCGTTCCCATATTTTCCGTGTTGTCTTTCCTTTGACGCACACGAATGTGAATAGTTTTGACTATTTCCACTTCTAACCCCCGGTACAACACAGCGGAACTGAAATGACCGGCGGGCAAGAAAACAACGGGGTATTGCATTAATGAACATAGCCGAACTTAAAGACAAAAGAATCAGTGAATTGGCCCAGATGGCCAAAGACTATAACATTCACGGGGCTGCCGGCCTGCGAAAACAGGAACTCATTTTTGCCCTGCTTCAGACCCAGTTTGAAAAAAATGGTCAGATCTATGGTGAAGGAACCCTTGAAATCCTTCCGGATGGGTTTGGGTTTTTGCGCGCACCCAACTACAACTATCTGCCGGGGCCGGACGATATTTACGTTTCCCCTTCTCAGATCCGTCGTTTTAACCTGAGAACCGGCGACACCATCTCCGGTCAAATCCGTCAACCCAAGGAAACCGAGCGGTATTTTGCGCTTCTCAAAGTAGAGGCCGTCAATTACGAAGACCCGGAAGTAGCACGTGATAAGATTCTCTTTGACAACCTTACCCCCTTGTACCCAAACCGGAAAATGAACATTGAAGGTGCCGCGGATAATTATTCCTCGCGAATCATGGACCTGATGATTCCCATTGGTTTTGGTCAGAGAGGACTGATTGTATCCCCGCCGCGTTCGGGCAAGACCATGCTGATGCAAAACATCGCCAACAGCATTATCAGCAGTCACAAGGATGTCATCCCCTTCGTGCTTCTCATTGATGAACGGCCCGAAGAAGTGACCGACATGGAACGATCGGTCAATGCCGAGGTCATCAGCTCTACCTTTGACGAACCTGCGGAACGCCATGTTCAGGTGGCTGAAATGGTCATCGAAAAAGCCAAACGCCTGGTTGAACATAAAAAAGATGTGGTTATTCTTTTGGACAGTGTTACCCGGCTTGCTCGGGCCTATAACGCGGTGATGCCTCCCAGCGGAAAAATTCTATCCGGCGGCGTGGACTCCAATGCACTTCAGCGACCCAAACGGTTTTTCGGAGCCGCGCGTAACATCGAGGAAGGCGGCAGTCTAACCATCATTGCCACGGCCCTGATCGATACCGGAAGCCGAATGGACGAAGTCATTTTTGAAGAATTCAAGGGAACCGGCAATATGGAAATTCAGCTTGACAGAAGGCTTGCCGACAAACGGGTATTCCCGGCAATTGACATCAAGAAATCCGGCACCCGAAAAGAAGAGCTTCTTTTGGATGACGAGACATTAAACCGCGTCTGGATTCTGCGAAAACTGCTGTCTTCCTTAAATCCCATGGACAGCCTTGAATTTTTACTTGAAAAAATGAGCGGAACAAAGAATAATAAGGACTTTTTAAATTCCATGAATGCTTAATTCTGAAGGAACATGATACTAACAACCAAGATAGGGAGTTCACCAGAGTAATGAAAGCGACGATTCATCCGCCTTATGCAGAAACGGTCATCAAATGCGCCTGTGGCGCCAATTTTCAAGTTGGATCCACAAAGCCCGAAATTCATGTGGAAATATGTTCTAAATGCCATCCGTTTTTTACCGGAAAACAAAAACTGGTAGATACGGCCGGCCGAATCGAACGGTTCCGCAAAAAATATGAGAAATTTCAAAAATAAAGGCTGAGGACTGAAGGCTGAGGGTTGAAATCAAGGAACGGATCAAGTCCCTTGACTTTTTTTGCCCTTGGCTCTTGGCCTGACATGTTATGTTTGACAAATTAAAAGGTGTTGAAAAACGATTTCTGGAGGTCGAAAAGCTTCTATCAGACCCGAAAACCGTTCAGAATCGAGAACTCTACCAGAAATATGCCCAAGAGCACGCAGACCTGAACAAGGTTGTTGCAGCTTACCGCGAATACAAGCGGATCATCGGAGATCTTGACAACAGCCATGAGATGTTAAAGGACAGCGATCCGGACATCAAGGAAATGGCTCGCGATGAAATCGAGAAGTTGAACCGCGAAAAAGAACAGCTCGATCTGCAGATCAAACAGCTTCTTGTTCCCAAAAACCCCAATGACGACAAAAACATCATTCTGGAAATCCGGGCGGGGACCGGCGGTGAAGAAGCCGGCCTTTTTGCCGGAGATCTGTTTCGAATGTATTGCCGTTATGCTGAAAAACGCAACTGGAAAGTCGAAGTGATGACGCATCACACGACCGGTGTCGGCGGCTTAAAGGAAATCGTTGCCATGGTTCATGGCATCGGCGCTTACAGCGCTTTTAAATATGAAAGCGGCACCCATCGTGTTCAGCGGGTGCCCACCACGGAAACACAGGGCCGCATCCATACCTCTGCGGTTACCGTTGCCGTGCTTCCGGAAGCAGAGGAAGTCGAAGTCCATATCGATTCCACGGAAGTCAAATTTGATGTATTTCGCTCATCCGGCCCCGGCGGACAGTCTGTCAATACAACCGATTCGGCGGTGCGGGTTACCCACCTGCCCACAGGCCTGGTGGTCATCTGCCAGGACGAAAAATCCCAATGGAAAAATAAAGCCAAGGCCTTGACCGTTTTAAGAGCCAGACTGTTGAATAAAATGGTCAGCGAACAGGATGAGAAACGCTCTCTGGATCGTAAAAGCCAGGTGGGAACCGGGGATAGAAGCGGGAGAATCCGGACCTATAATTTTCCGCAGGGCCGCATGACGGATCACCGCATTGGGCTGACTCTTTATAAACTGGAAGCCATTCTTCAAGGTGACATTGATGATATCATCGACCAGCTAACCGCTTATTACCAGGCCCAGGCCCTACAGAATGCAGAATCCTCCCGACCCCAGGGAAGCTGAGTGGACCATCCTGAATCTGCTGAAGTGGGCAACAGGATATTTCACTTCTCACGGCATTGACAGCCCTCGGGCAACCGCCGAAATTCTCCTTGCCACCCTCCTGAATCTGAAACGGATTGATTTATACCTCAGATACGACCAGCCCTTACTAAAAAGCGAACTGTCCGAATTCAAGTCCCTGATCAAGCGGCGGGTCAACAGAGAGCCGGTAGCCTATATCATTGGCAAAAAAGAATTCTGGTCCCTGGACCTTGAGGTCAACCCGGATGTTCTCATCCCGAGGCCTGATACCGAAACCCTTGTGGAAGCCGCCTTGAGCTGCCTCGGGCCTGTGGACGCACCTCTTGATTCGGCTGGACAGGTTTTGGAACTGGGTACCGGCTCCGGCGCAATCGTCCTTGCCCTAGCATCCGAACGACCGGCATACCGGTTTGTTGCAACGGATATTTCGCTGAAAGCGCTTGATATTGCCAGGCGAAACGCCAGACGTCATCAACTATCATCCGTGGTTTCGTTTGTCGCAGGCAACTGGCTGGATCCATTTTCGCCAAACGAATCCGTTTTTGACATGATTGTGTCGAATCCGCCATATATCCCCTCTGATGACATTGCCGGTCTTCAGCCCGAGGTCAAGCGATTTGAACCGCTGCTGGCTTTGGACGGCCGATCCGACGGTCTTCATGCCATTCGACAGATTATCATTTCCGCGCAGCCGCTGCTCAAACCCCAGGGCGTTCTCCTGCTCGAAATAGGTTTCAATCAAAAGGAAACCGTCATCCAGATGATTCAGCATTGCGGTCATTATCATTCTTTTCAAATCATAAAGGACTATGCCGGACACGATCGCGTTGTCGTGATGCACAAAATTGGATGATTTTGTACCGGCGTTCCGCCTGCTGGCCTTTTTACAAAGCCAACAGTTTTTAATTGTGAAAATAGAAATAATTTGGTATAAAAAGAAGATTTAAAATAATTCGCACGTTCTCTGACTGAATTTTCGGTGCTTTCGTTGAAAGTGGAAATCCGGGCTGATGAGAACGGTGGTAAAACCAAAAAAGGAGAAACAAAATGGCTTACGTTACAATGAAAGAACTTCTGGAAGCCGGAGTTCATTTTGGTCATCAGACCAAACGCTGGAATCCAAAGATGAAACCCTTTATCTTTGGAGCAAGAAACGGAATTTACATCATTGATCTGCAAAAAACCGTCCGCATGTTCAGAGATGTTTACGATTTTGTTGTGGATACGGTAGCTAACGGCAAATCCGTCCTGTTTGTCGGCACCAAGAAACAGGCCAAGGAAACCATTTTTGAAGAAGCCAGCCGATGTGAAATGTATTATATTCACAACCGGTGGCTGGGCGGCATGTTGACCAATTTCCAAACGATCAAAAAAAGCATCGACCGATTAAACACCTTGAACACCATTGAAACAGACGGCTCCATCAATCTCTATCCCAAAAAAGAGCGTCAGCAACTGGGGAAAGAGCGCCTGAAACTGGACAGCATTCTGGGCGGTATCCGCACCATGACCCGACTGCCAGGAGCAATCTTTATCGTGGATTCCAAGAATGAAGCCATCGCCGTCCGCGAAGGACGAAGACTTCGAATCCCCATCATCGCAATTGCGGATACCAACTGCGACCCCGACGAGATCGATTACCTGATTCCGGGAAACGATGACGCCATTCGTTCCATTCGCCTGCTCACTTCCAAAATCGCTGATGCCTGCCTCGAAGGCCAGCAGCGTTATGCCGAGAAAAAACAGGCCGATTCGGACAAAGCCATTGATGAATCCGAGATGAGCGCAGCCGGTTCGGATATGAAAACCGGCGAACGCAAAGTGATTTCAGACGGCGCGGATGGCCCGGTCATTGAAATCATCAAGAGGGCATCATCCAAGTATGATGCGGTCGATGAAGAGGAAGACGACGACAGTGAAGTGTGATTCTGTCAGGATTGAAATTTAAAAAGTAACATCCCTTTTGGGGGATTCAGCAAATAAGATGGTAAGGAGAAGAAGCATCATGACCACCATTAGTGCATCGACTGTTAAAGAGCTGCGGGACAAAACCGCCGCCGGAATGATGGATTGCAAGGAAGCGCTGAAACAAAGCGATGGCGATATCAACAAGGCCATTGATTTTCTCAGGAAAAAAGGGCTGGCAACAGCAGCCAAGAGAGCCGGCAGGGCCATGTCCGAAGGAACCATTCAAACCTATATTCACACCGGCGGCAAACTCGGCGTCATGGTTGAAGTCAACTGTGAAACCGATTTTGTAGCCAAGAATGAAGACTTCGTCCAGTTTGCCAGAAATATCGCCATGCACATTGCAGCCACCAATCCTGTATCCATTTCTCAGCAGGATGTTCCCAAGGAAGTGGTTGAAAAGGAAATGGAGATTTACCGGGATCAGGTTCGAGCCATGGGCAAACCCGAACAAATGATCGATAAGATTGCAGAGGGCAAGCTGAGCAAATTCTATAAAGAAAGCTGTCTGCTCAACCAGGGGTATGTCCGCGACCCCAATGTCACCATTTCCGACCTGATTCATGAACAGATTGCCAAAATCGGCGAGAACATCACCATCAAACGTTTTGTGAGATTCCAGGTAGGAGAATGACTCCTTGAAACAACCGCTCTATAAACGGATTCTTCTCAAGCTGAGTGGCGAAGCCCTCATCGGAAATCAGGGATTCGGCATTGATCCGGATATGATCAAATACGTGGCGGATGAAATCCGGTCCGTTATCGATATCGGGGTTCAGGTTGCAATCGTGGTGGGCGGCGGCAATATTTTCCGGGGAATTGCCGCCAGCTCCTTTGGAATGGACCGGACCTCCGCCGACCACATGGGAATGCTGGCCACCGTTATCAACAGCATTGCCCTTCAGGACGCCCTGGAACGTAAAGGTGTTCAGACAAGGGTCCAGACCGCCATATCCATGCATGAGGTTGCCGAACCGTTCATCGTTCGAAGAGCGGTTCGGCACCTTGAAAAAGGACGGGCTGTTATTTTTGCAGCCGGAACCGGAAGTCCGTATTTTACCACCGATACCGCCGCCGCTTTAAGGGCGCAGGAGATTCATGCCGAAATTCTCTTAAAAGCGACCAAGGTGGACGGAATTTACGATGCCGATCCGGTTAAGAACAAGGATGCCCGGTTTATCAAAAAGATCAGCTACATGGAGGTGCTGGAACGTCAACTGAAAGTCATGGATATGACTGCGATCTCGCTGGCGATGGATAACCAGTTGCCCCTGGCCGTATTCAATCTCCACAGCCCGGGCAACATCAGAAAGGTTGTTTGCGGAGAGGATGTGGGTACCCGGATCTGCAACTGAAACCTGAATATTAGACTTCCCATCGGTTAACTGCTTTTTTTGTTTTCTGTTTTTTGTATTCTGACTCCTGATAAAAAAAGGTGAGCCCCATGATTGAATCCATTTGTCAAGAAACCAAAGAAGCGATGAATAAATCCCTGGCCGCCTTGAAAAACGATTTCAAGCGGGTTCGAACCGGCCGTGCATCGCTATCCATCCTGGACGGTATTCGGGTGGATTATTACGGCACGCTGACTCAGCTCAGCCAGATGGCCTCACTTTCCGTTCCGGAAAGCCGCCTCATTACGATTCAACCCTGGGATGTATCGGTCATCAAGGAAATTGAAAAAGCCATTCTGAAATCAGACCTGGGGCTGACGCCATCCAATGATGGAAAGGTGATTCGAATCTCCATTCCTCCCCTTACCGCGGACCGGCGGAAAAGCCTGGTGAAGATTATCCATAAAATGAGCGAAGAACACAAGGTGGCCATCCGCAATATCCGCAGGGATTCCAATGAACTGATCAAAGGCTCGAAAAAAGACGGAGAGATCTCTGAAGACGAGGCTTTCAAGGGCCAGGATCAAATCCAGAAAATCACTGACGATTACATTAAATTGGTTGACACCATCTATAGCGAAAAAGAGAAAGAAATCCTTGAATTCTAATTTGCCGCCTGTTGAGGTCGCCGCCCTGGAAAAAGGGATTGACCTTCAACATCTGCCGGCTCATGTGGCCATTATCATGGATGGCAACGGCCGGTGGGCCAAGCAGCGCCTTCTCAACCGGATTAACGGGCATGAAAGAGGGGCGGAGACGGTTCGAACCATTGTCACTGCCAGCCGGGAAATCGGCATTCCGGCATTAACTCTGTATGCCTTTTCCACGGAAAACTGGCAGCGCTCAGCCATTGAAGTGTCTGCCCTGATGTCTCTTTTAAAAAAATTTCTTGAGACTGAAAAACCCGTCATGATGGCCAATGGCATTCGGCTGAATGCCATTGGCCAGATTGAGCGTCTCCCCCGGGACGTACAGGATGCACTTTTCCAGACCATTGAGGCCACCCGGCATAATCCGGGGATGGTGTTGAATCTGGCGCTGAGTTATGGCGCACGTGCGGAAATTGTTCGAATGACCCGAATTCTGGCGGAAAAAGCCATAGCCGGCAGTCTGGACCCTCAATCCATCACCGAAGAAACCGTTTCCGCTCACCTGTATACTCACAATCTTCCGGATCCGGACCTGCTGATTCGAACCAGCGGGGAAATGCGGATCAGCAATTTTCTTCTCTGGCAGATCGCCTATTCAGAACTTCATATTACCAAAACCCTGTGGCCTGATTTTTCACGGAATGAATATCTGGATATTTTGAAAGACTACCAGCAGCGCAATCGCAGATTCGGAAACGCATGACCCTTTCTTCTCACGTCAAACGCTGGTTAACGGGCCTGACGGCACTTCCGTTCCTGATTTTCTGCCTTGGCTGGGGCAGCCCCCAGATGTTCGCACTGCTGATCGCGCTGGTCTGTTTGCTCTCGCTGCGGGAATATTTTCAAATGACCTTCAGTGGGAATACCAGGGACTTTTACCCGCCTCTGGCCATTCTAGGGTATACCGCCGGACTGTCCATCATCTGGGCGGCGTATTCCGATTCATCGGCGTTCATTCTGGTTATCATCACCCTTAATTTTCTTTTGTGCGGCTTTTTTTTGTTGCTCCGTTACAAAACCGACCCCTCCATCGTTGATGCGGTTGCCATGCAGGTTCAGGGGATAGTGTATATTCCGGTTCTAATTGCCGGTTTAATCCGTATTCGCAATACGGATGCCGGCATTTCGTGGATTTTTTTTCTTCTGGCAATTGTTTTTGCAGGGGATATCGGAGCCTATTATGCGGGTTCGTATCTGGGTCGCCACAAACTCTGCCCGTCGGTCAGCCCCAATAAAACCGTTGAAGGCTCTATCGGCGGACTCTGCGCCAATCTGCTGGTCGGCGGAATTATCAAGGCCATGTTTTTCCCGTCGCTTCCCTGGGCTGCGTGCATGGTCATGTTTCTGCTTATCGGCGCAGCCGGACAGACAGGCGATCTGTATGAGTCAGCCTTGAAAAGATCGGTGCGGATCAAGGATTCCGGCACATTATTGCCCGGTCACGGGGGAATGCTGGACCGGATTGATGCGCTGCTCTTTGCCTCGCCGGTTGCACTCATTTTCAAAGAATTTATTCTTTAATTACTTCCTGCGAATCAGTGGGTTATTATGAAATCCCTTTGTATACTCGGGTCAACGGGCTCTATTGGCCAAAACACCCTCCGCATTGTGGAACAGTTTCCCGAACTGTTCTGCGTCAAAGCCCTTGTTGCCAAATCCAACATCACCCGCCTTGCCGAACAAATCCAAAGGTTTCGGCCGGAAATGGCAGTGGTTTCTGATTCGGGCTCGGCCCAAAAGCTTTCGCAGCTTCTGCCGGCCGGACTCAAAATCGATATCCTCTCCGGCCCTGACGGGTTAAAAGCTGCGGCCACGCTCGGTTCAGTTACCCTGGTGGTGGGTGCAATGGTGGGAGCAGCAGGCCTTATTCCGGTTCTGGATGCCATCTCCGCCGGTAAAGACATTGCCCTTGCCAACAAGGAAACCCTGGTCATGGCCGGAGACCTGGTGATGGGCCTGGCCGCGGAACGAAAGATTCGAATTCTTCCCATAGACAGCGAGCATAGCGCGATTTTTCAGTGTCTTCAGGGCAACGACAGCGATGCCGTCCAAAAGCTGATATTGACCTGCTCCGGAGGCCCGTTTTGCCATAAGCCGATGAATGAATTTTCCGGCATCACGGTTTCAGATGCCCTTTCCCACCCCAACTGGGAGATGGGAAAAAAAATCAGCATTGATTCAGCCACTCTGATGAATAAAGGCCTTGAGGTAATCGAGGCGCATCATTTGTTCGGGCTTTCCCGAAACCGGATCGATGTTGTCATTCATCCCCAAAGTGTGATACATTCCATGGTGGCGTTTCAGGACGGATCGGTTATGGCGCAGATGGGAATACCAGACATGAAAACAGCCATTGCTTACGCGCTGTCTTATCCGAAGCGGCTTCCGCTGGGACAAGCCCTGCCGGATTTTCCTCGGATCGGCGCTCTGACGTTTGAAACCCCGGACATGGATAAATTTCCCTGTCTCAAGCTTGCCTGCATTGCTTGCGATGTCGGTGAAACACTGCCTGCCGTGCTGAATGCATCTAACGAGATCGCGGTTCAGGCATTCCTGGATGGGAAAATTGGCTTTTCCGACATCCCTGGAATCATTCGGGACACGATGCACCATCACACGGTATTCACATCGCCGGGTCTGGACGAAATACTTTGGTCGGATTCCTGGGCAAGGGCTGCCGCAACCACGGCTGTTGAAAAATTATGCAACTAAGAGGAACGCGTTTTACGAAATCATTATGACAACCAATATATTTTCATTTATCGTTGTGCTCAGTGTCCTGATTCTGGTGCATGAGCTCGGCCATTTTCTGGTGGCAAGGCTTTTTGGCGTGGGAGTTCTTAAATTCTCCCTGGGGTTTGGACCGCGGATCGCCGGCAGGACCATCGGCATTACGGACTACAGACTTTCGGCAATTCCTTTGGGCGGTTACGTCAAGATGGTCGGGGATGAACCTGATGTCGAAATTTTGCCGGAAGACATTCCCCTGTCGTTCAACCATAAGCCTCTTTTCAAGCGTTTTCTGATTGTCGCTGCCGGACCTTTTTCCAATCTACTCCTGGCCGTGGCCATTTTTTTCGGTCTTTTTCTCATCACCGGCATTCCCGTTCTCAATCCCGTGATCGGAAAAATCGACCCCGGCTCCCCGGCTGCTCAGGCCGGGATTCAGATAAGCGACAGGGTTACGGCCATCAATGGAAGGACCATCGACAGTTGGGAAATGATGGCCGAAATGATTACCTCCAGCCAGGGACGGGATATGACCCTGACCGTTCTCAGGCAGGGTCAGCCCCTTGATGTTGTGGTGACCCCGCAGCCGAAACCCTCTAAAAATATTTTCGGAGAATCCGTTGACCGGTACGTGATCGGTGTGATGTCATCCGGGGATGCGCACATTCGAAAGCTGAGTTTTGTCGAAGCTTTATCGGAAAGCATGGTGCAAACCTATAAAATTGCGGAGCTGACGGCGCTGAGCATTGTCAAGCTGATTCAGGGAACCGTATCCACCAAGACGCTGGGCGGCCCCATCATGATTGCTGAGATGGCCGGACAACAGGCCAAGGAAGGCGCAGCCAGCCTGATATTTTTCATTGCCCTTCTCAGCATCAATCTCGGCATTCTCAATTTTCTACCCATTCCCGTTCTGGACGGCGGTCATTTGTTCTTCTTTTTGATCGAGGCGGTCATCCGGCGCCCTCTCAGCATTCGCATTCGGGAACTTGCCCAGCAGGTCGGCATTGCCGCGCTGGCCCTGTTGATGATTCTCGTGTTTTACAATGATATCACTCGAATTTTCTTCACAGGATAACAATTCAGAGGTTTTTGGCATGCCACACCGACTTGAGATCACGCTAAAACCCGGCTTGTTTGATGCCGAAGGCCAGGGGATCCGCAACAAGACGCTGAACTATTTCGGCATTAGCCTGGATGCTGTCCGAACCATTCAGGTGATTACGATCGATGCGGCGTTGACGCCCGATCAACTCATCAAGATTCAGACCGGGATCTTTTCCAATCCGGTGACACAGGTTTCCGCTTTTACCCCCCTTGCCCTCGATTTCGACTGGACCATCTGGGTGGGTTTCAGGCCCGGCGTCAAGGACAATGCCGGCAGCACGGCTGTTGAGGCTGTTGAAGATGTTCTCGGGATCAGGCTTAACCCCGGAGAGGCGATATACACCTCAAAACGGTACTGCATTCAGGCCAGGGATTTAACGGATATCCAGGCGGATACCCTTGCCGGAGAGCTTCTGGCAAACGACATTATCCAGCAGTGGCGGATATACTCGAAATCAAGCTGGAATCCGGCTGTCGGCATCGGCATGATGATCCCCAAGGTCCAGCTCAACCACAGCCCAGCAGTCGCCGCCATTCCCGTGGACAGCGACCGGAACCTGGAGGCCGTCAGCCTGTCCCGGAATCTGGCTTTAAATCCCAATGACATTCCCATCATCCGCCAGTATTTTTTCAATCCGTCGGTTCGCCGGGATCGCGCGAAATGGGGACTTACCGATCCCACCGACATCGAGCTGGAATATCTTTCCCAGGCTAGAAGCGACCATTGCAACCACAATACCTTCAGAGGACTTTTTCGGTATCGGAACCTTGACACCGGAGACAGCGTGACCGTTAACAACCTGTTCAAAACCTGCATCGAAGCCCCGACCCTGGCGCTTAAAGCTCAGAAACCGTGGGTGATATCGGTTCTGTGGGACAATGCCGGAGCTGCCCGTTTTGATGATGACCATTATTATGTCATCACCGGAGAGACGCATAACTCGCCCTCTAACATGGAAGCCTATGGCGGCGCCATCACCGGAATTGTGGGTGTATACCGCGATCCGCTGGGAACCGGCAAGGGCGCTCGCCTGATCATGGGAAGCTACGGCTTCTGCGTGGGACCCAGAGATTATTCCGGGAACCTGAAACCCCGTCTTCATCCCAGAAGACTTCTGGATGGCATCATCGAAGGGGTCCGGGATGGCGGAAACAAAAGCGGCATTCCCACCACCTTCGGTCAGACCCTGTTTCATCCCGGATACATGGGCAAATGCCTGGTTTTTGTCACCGCGCTCGGCATCATGCCCGCCAAAATCGACGGACATCCCGCAGAGGACAAAAAAACCTCGGCCGGCGACCTGGTCATCATGTGCGGTGGAAGGGTGGGCAAGGACGGCATTCACGGCGTCACGGCCTCTTCGGAAGTCTTTTCACAGCATACGCCGGCCGGTCACGTTCAGATCGGCGACCCCTATACCCAGAAAAAAATGCATGATTTTCTGCTGGAAGCCCGGGATTCGGGTCTGATTCAGTTCATCACGGATAATGGCGGCGGCGGCCTTTCATCCTCCATCGGTGAATCTGCTTTGTCTTCAAACGGATGCGCCATTCAGCTGGAGAAAGTTCCACTGAAATACGAGGGGTTGGACCAGTGGGAAATCTGGATTTCCGAATCCCAGGAACGCATGACCCTTGCCATAAAGCCAAAACATCTGGACGCATTCATGTCCCTTTCCCGCAAACATGCCGTGGAAAGCACCGTGATCGGAGAATATACCGATTCCGGCAAACTTCATATTACCTATGAGGGCACAACCTGTGCCTGGATTGACCTGGATCTGCTGTCATCCGGATTCCCCCAATGGGAATTCGATGCCGACTGGCAGAGTCCGGAAACCCGGGGACTCTTTGAACCCGTTCTCAAAGCACCTGGCGATTACCGCCGCCTGCTTCTGGACATGCTGTCCCGGCCCAATCTCTGTTCCAAGGAATGGATCACCCGTCAGTATGATCACGAAGTGCAGGGATCGAGCGTCGTTAAACCCCTTGTGGGGAAAGACCGGGATGTTGCCAGCGATGCGTCCGTTATCCGCCCGGTGTTGGCCTCTGAGCGGGGAATCGTCTTTACCCAGGCCCTGCTTCCCCTGTATTCGCAGATCGACGCCCATGCCATGACAACCTGCACCATTGACGAGGCGGTTCGAAGGCTCATTTCCGTGGGCGCGGACATGGACCAGATCGGCGGAGTGGATAATTTCTGCTGGCCCAGCATTCAATATCACCCAGTCAACAATCCGGACGGGCGCCTGAAGGCAGCTCAGCTCGTGCGCTCCTGCCTGGCCCTTAAGGAGATGTGTCTGGCTTACGGGATTCCGCTTCTCTCGGGTAAAGACAGCATGTATGTGGACGGACATCTTGCAGGCAAATATGGCGAAACCCATAAAGTCTCCGCCCTTGAAACCCTTCAGTTTTCTGCCAGCTCCATCATTTCCGATATTACCCGGTGCGTCACCCTGGATCCCAAGGCAACGGGCGATCGGGTCTATGTTCTGGGCCTGACGCGAAACGAACTGGGTGGATCCGAATATTATGACCATTTTGGATATGTGGGGCTGAATGTTCCTCAGGTCTTTTCAAACCGGTTTATTCCGATGTACCGGGCGCTTTCAAAAGCGATTGAAAGCCGCATGGTTGCTTCCTGCCACGGCATTTACAGCGGGGGCCTGGGTATTCATCTGGCGCTGGTCGCCATGGCCGGCAACCTGGGCATGGCCATCGATCTTTCCCATCTTCCGCTTGAAGAACCCATGAGAGACGATCAGGCCCTGTTCTCGGAATCCGCGGGCCGCTTCATCGTCACCGTATCCGCGGACAATGAGCAGGCGTTTGAAGCACAGATGACCGGGCAATCCTTTGCCTGCATCGGAAAAACCACGGATGAAGCCGGCGACCTTGAAATCCGGAAAGGATCCGGAAATCCTCTTTTGAGCGTTTCGATAACTGAGCTGAAGACTGCCTGGAAAAAGCCTTTTGGAGCGTTGATATGAGCAATGTGAATGTTCTGATTCAAACCGGCTATGGACTGAACTGCGATCTTGAGACTGCTCATGCCTTCGAGCTTGCCGGCGCCAGTCCCACCCGGATACATATCAATTCTCTGGTGGATGGATCCGTTCGACTGGAATCCTATCAGATCCTGGTTTTTGGCGGCGGTTTCAGCTGGGGAGATGACCACGGCGCCGGAGTGATTCACGCGGTTCGGCTTGGGACCCATATCGGCGAGCAGCTTCTGGAATTCATCGACAAGGGGAATCTGGTCATCGGCATTTGCAATGGATTCCAGACCCTTGTGAATCTTGGCCTGCTGCCCGGCCTGGACGGGGATTACCGCCAGCGTTCGGTTGCCCTCACCTTCAACGACTGCGGCAATTTCAGAGACCAGTGGGTTTCTCTTAAGGCAGCCCCCGACTCCCCCTGTGTATTTACAAAGGGAATGGACGGGTTTGAACTCCCGGTTCGCCACGGCGAGGGAAAATTCCATGCAGACCCTGCCATCATCAGCCGGCTGGAGGAAAACCATCAGATCGCGCTGCGCTATTGCCTGCCGGACGGCACTGAGGCAAACGGCTGGTTTCCCCATAACCCCAATGGATCGGTTCGGGATATTGCCGGGATTTGCGATCCCACCGGCAGGATATTCGGCCTCATGCCGCACCCTGAAGCCTATCACCATTTCACCAATCATCCGGATTGGACCCGGATCCAGGAGACAAACCGGCGAAATGGCGTTACTGCCGCTCCGAGCGTAACACCGGGAATCCGCATTCTTGAAAACGCCGTCAATTTCATTCGATCCCGATGACGACGTTTTCGATCAAAACCCTGGGGTGCAAGGTCAATCAATTTGAATCCGAAACCCTGGAGCTGGCGCTTCTCAATCAGGGGTACCGGCCGGCCGGCGGAGAGGAGGCTGATCTTTGCATCATCAACACCTGCACCGTCACACAAAAGGCTTCCATGCAATCCCGGCAGGCCATTCGCCAGGCCATTCGCGCCAATCCCGGAGCCAGAATTCTGGTTACCGGCTGCTATGCCCAGACCGAACCCGAAGCCATTCAAAGAATCGCCGGCGTCCATGACATTGTCGGCCATGGCGACAAGTCAAGGATTCCGGAAAAACTATCCCTGACTGAAACGCCGAAAACTCAAAAAGTCAAAGAGCCGATATTCCCAAACCCCAACGCTTCCGCTCTTCCCAACTTTCGTTTGCAACGGGGCCAAGGGCGCACCCGGCCATTTTTGAAAATCCAGGATGGCTGCAATGCCTTTTGCGCCTACTGCATTGTGCCCTTTGCACGGGGCAGAAGCCGAAGCCTGCCGATGGAATCCGTGCTGGAATCCATTCGCGGACTGAAAGCAGACGGAATTCATGAAATCGTTCTGACCGGAATTCATCTTGGCCACTATGGTCTGGATCTGAACCCCGGAATCTGCCTGACCGATCTGATGGCTGTCCTCGAAGCCGCCGGTCTGATGGAGCGGATTCGCATCAGCTCCATTGAACCTGCCGAAGTTTCCGACGAATTGATCGATAGGGTTGCCGGCTCACCGGTATTCTGTCGTCATTTTCATATTCCGCTTCAAAGCGGCGACAATGATATCTTAAAGCGCATGAATCGGCCTTATACACGGGAGATGTTTCATCATCTCGTATGCAGAATCCACGACCGGATCCCGGATGCCGCCATCGGCGCGGATATCCTGGTCGGATTTCCCGGCGAGAGCGACGCCGCGTTTGATCGGACGCTTTCCCTTATCGAGGCGCTTCCGATAACCTATCTCCACGTCTTTCCATTTTCGCCCAGAAAAGGCACGCCGGCTTATGACTTTGCGGATCAGATTCCCCATTCGGTGGTTAAGACCCGGAGCAGTGCCCTCAGGGCGCTTGGCAAAGCCAAAAAAAAATCTTTTTTTCGTAGCCACATCGGAAAGAAAGTGGAAATCCTGATCGAAGGGGTGCGCGATGACGCCACCAGCTGGTTAAAGGGCATGACGTCCAATTATATTCCGGTGATGATTGAAGGCAACGATCACATCAAAAACACGCTGGCAAAAGCCCGGATCATCAGATTCGAGGGTGAAGCCGCCATGTTCGGTGAAATTCTTACGCATCCTAATTCCATTTCTGTCGGGTAAGGAAATCCGACCTCCTGACCCATTACCACATTTTGTGAATATGCCAACCATTCGACTCAAAAAAGGCCGGGAAAAATCCCTTCTCAACCGCCACCCCTGGGTGTTTTCAGGTGCTATCGATGCGATCAGCGGACCAATCGATTCGGGTCAAACCGTTGATGTCGTATCCTCAAACGGAACCTGGCTGGCAAAAGGCGCTTTTTCCCCGTATTCTCAGATTGCCGTTCGAATCTGGTCATTTACTCAGGACGAGGAAATTTCGATCGGCTTTTTCCGAAACCGGATTTCACGGGCGATTCTGGCCAGAACCCTTCCGGGAACCCAACAGAATTTTTCGGCATGCAGGCTGATCCATGCCGAATCCGATGGACTTCCCGGCATTACCGTTGATCAATACGGGGATTATCTGGTGTGCCAGTTTCTTTCCGCCGGAGCGGAGCACTGGAAAACCGATATTGTGCGGATATTGGAAGAGCAGTTTTCCAGTACTCTGCACAGCGGGGTACTGGAAAACGGTCCCTGCAAGAGCATTTACGAACGCTCGGATGTGGCGGTTCGTGAAAAGGAAGGTCTCCTCCCGCGCACCGGAGTCCTCAGCGGCGACTGTCCGCCGGAGCGGATCCAGATTCAGGAAGGCAATCTCCAGTTCCGGGTGGATGTCTTGAAAGGGCATAAGACCGGGTTTTACCTGGATCAGCGGGAAAACCGCGCCATGATTCCAGCATTCTGCAAAGGGGCCGAGGTGCTGAACTGCTTTGCCTATACCGGCGCTTTTGGCGTGGCTGCGCTGGCCGCAGGCGCTGAAGCCGTCACCAACATTGAATCATCCGCTGCCCTTCTGGAGCAGGCCAGGGAACAGGTCGAGCTGAACGGACTGAATGCTGCCCGCATGCATTACCTGCCCGAAGACGTGTTTCACACCCTTCGTCGTTTCCGGGACAGTCGGCGCAAATTTGATGTAATCATTCTGGATCCCCCCAAGTTTGCCGAATCCCAAAGCCAAATACCCAAGGCATGCAGGGGATACAAGGACATCAACCTTCTGGCGGCAAAACTCCTGAACCCCGGCGGAACACTGATTACTTTTTCCTGCTCAGGATTGATGCCGCCGGACCTGTTTCAAAAAATTGTCGCGGACGCGGCAAGGGATGCGGGCCGAAACGGACAGATCGTTCGCAGGCTCTATCAGGCATCCGATCACCCCACAGCCCTTGAGTTCCCGGAAGGAACATATCTAAAAGGCCTGATTTGCAGAGTATGGTAAGGAAATTTTAATGAAAACTTCCCGATGTGTCTTATGGGCGATGCTTCTGTCCCTGTGGGTCATGGCAACTGCGGATGCAGGCACTCCCAACATGGACACGGCCCTAAAAAACGCCCGGTTCATGTCCTATACCCCAAGAAGCTTTTCAGTGGTCAACGGGCTGGCGCAACCGGCATCCCTGGAAGGCATTACAGAGGATCTGAGGCTGCTGCGCCCCGACTTCGACAGTCTCATCACCTATTCCTGCGGCAACGGCCTCGAACATGTTCCTGCCGTTGCTGAAAAGCTGAAATACCGGGCCATCATCGTCGGAATCTGGGATCCGAAATCCGAAATCGAAATCCAGAACGCGATCCGTCTGGCAAAAAAACACCCCAAACTGATACTTGCCATTTCGATTGGAAACGAGGGGATTTACGCCGGGCATTATGCCCCCGCGGATGTTGAGAAAACAGTCCTTCGCATCAGAAAGGAGCTTCCGTCGGTTTCCCTGAGCACTTCAGAGCCTTTTTTCCTGTATCTTAAGCCGGAGTATTTCGATTTCTTCAATAAGCTGGATCTGCTTCTTCCCAATATCCATCCCACATTCGAGAAATGGTTTAATCCATCGGATGCCAAAAATGGCGCTGCCTTTGTCCTGAACGTGGCAAACAAACTGCAATCCCAGTATCCCAAGCCCCTTATCGTCAAGGAAACCGGGCTTCCGTCAGGGCCCGCTTCGATGGGTTTTACCGAAGCACACCAAAGCGCATTCTGGTCCGAAATCCTGAAGCAATCCCTTGCTTCGGAAACCAGAGCCGTTTCCTGCTTTGAAGCATTCGACGCGCCCTGGAAACCCGTAGTCACCAAAGGATATTTTCCCGGAAGTGATCATTTACAGGAAGCGTATTGGGGTTTTTTTACCGTGGATGGGAAATCAAAACCCGTGGTGAATGCCATCCGGTCAATCCGGGGAAAACGGTAAGACGTCAATATTTTGATCGTCTGTTCCGTATTTTTTCAGGTGGATTTCTCCATTTTCCAGCACCGCATACGTAAAATGCTGAATCCAGTCTCCGGTATTGCAGTAGATTTTGCCCTTCCAGGAACGAATCTCCGGATAATGGGTATGGCCAAACAGGACAATATCCGGCGTTCCTTTCAGCATATTTTTTGCAATCCGGCGGTATGCCTCGCGCTCACGTTCCCGGGTCCTGAAGTTGACCTTATTTCTGCTGGTTCGGGAAAAGCCCTCTGCCAGCGCAACGCCCCAATTGGGATGAAGCAGTCTATAGATTCTCAGACACCGGGAGTTTCGCAGGATTTTTCTCAGAACCCGATAGCCACGGTCTGAAGGAATCAGTCCATCTCCATGACAGATATGAAGGTTTTTGCCTTGAAGCCGTATACTCTGGCATCCAGTTGGATGAACGGAAATTCCGACAGTTTCAGTCAAAAATGACCCCAGCGCGAAATCATGATTTCCAGCCAGATAATGAATTTCGACGCCCTGTTTTTTCAGCCGTCTGAGCTCATACAGAACATGAAAATAATCCGGACGGATGGCATGCGTATATTCGATCCAGAAATCAAAGAAATCTCCCATAATGAACAAATAGCTGGCCTTGTGGGTAATGCTTTCCAAAAATGCAATCACCCGGGCCTCCCTTTCAGCATCCTGGGCTGCCGCGCCCAGGTGGGCGTCTGAAATAAAATAAGCTGCATTTGTCATTCGATGCTCTTCCGGTCATCTCGTCTCTGGGCTGTTTCACCGAGCGTTTGTTTTTGCCGCAAGCTATTCTGAACAATCCACTGAACAGAAGTATGGCTAAGAATGGCGGCGATATGCCCATTGAAATAAAAGTGCTCAACGCTCATCTGTTGATGGTTGAAAAATAAAATTAGATGATGGTCATCCAAAATCTCGATGACCCGGCACTGGGAAAGCGCTTTCAGTCCGATTCCGACGGATTTCAACACCGCTTCCTTGGCCGTCCAGTAGCGGAAAAACAGCAGATCGCTTACCGTCTTTCCCAGTTTCCATTCCGCCTCATCCGCCGTCATGCGATAAAGCCCTGGTGCGCAGGGTCTGATTTTCTCGATATCCATACCTATGGGAAAATCAGCCACAACCCCGGCCACATGCTCAGTTTTATGGGCCAGGGACCAGAAATAGCCGCCAGTAGGAAGTGGCGCGCCTTCCGGCGATTTTATCAACTCGCCAAGTTTGATGCCACTTTGATCTGCCGAAAGCTGAACGGCATGGCGGGCAAGTGCGCTCAACCGGGTAACCTTTTCGCGGCCCCGCAATAGGCGATCCGCTTCCGGAACCGCCAGAATGACTGGGTAAATAACCTTCACACACATCCTTTAGTAATCAGGTAGACAGGCTGAAGGCTATTGATGATTGAAGATTCCCTCAACCTTCAGTCTTCAGCCCGCCCAGATTTCCAGGGGAAGCCAGGAGAATCCGGCAGTCGGCAACGGTAGCACCTTGCCCTTCCGCATGAACCAGCAGCGGATTGACATCGATTTCCTGAATCTGCGGATACCGGCAGACCAGATCCGAAAAGCTTACCAGCAGTTTCTCCAGAACGGCAAGATCAACCCTGGGCCTGCCTCTGAACCCTTCCAGAAGCCTATACCCTTTTATCCCCCGAATCATGGTGCGGGCGGAATTCCGCTGAATCGGCGCCAACCGGAATATCACATCCTGAAACACCTCCACAAAGATGCCGCCGGTGCCGAACATGAGCAGCGGCCCGAACACCGGATACCGGCTCATTCCCAGAATGACCTCTTCTCCGCGAGGGGCCATTTTTTGCACCAGAACCCCGCGAATTACCGCCTTTGGATCATAGGCTGCCGCATTTTGGGTAATGGCAACATGGGCTGCCTTTACCTGTTCAGCCGTTGCGAGACCGACCTTAACCCCTCCGGCGTCGGATTTGTGGAGGATCTGAGGGGACACGATTTTCATCACCACCGGATACCCGATCTGATCCGCAATCCCGGCGGCTTCTTCAGGACTTTCGGCGAGACGGGTCGGCAGAACCTGGAACCCGTAACAGGCCAGCAGATCCAGGCCTTCCAATTCTCCCAGATGAAGTTGTCCCTCCTGGATACAGGTTTCAATGATCCGGGACGCCCGATCCGAATCATGTGAAAAAGTAAAATGCGCCATAATCTGACGGTTCAACCATCTGGAGTATTTGTACAGGGCACCAAAGGCTTTGGCCGCGTTTTCCGGAAATTTATAAACCGGGATCCCCTGCTCCTGAAGATATTTGACCCCGGCAGAAACATCCACCACCCCCATAAAACAACACAAAATGGGCTTGGGCGTGCGCCGGGCGATTCGGGCAATGGCCTCGGCCGTACCCAGCGCGTTGGTCATGGACTGGGGGGTCAGTATGACCAGAGCACCGTCAACCCCTTCATCCCGGACCACGGCCGCCAGCGCATTTTCATACCGATCCTGGGCCGCATCACCAATCACATCCACGGGATTATGGATATTGGCCGTCTGCGGCAGATGGCTCGAAAGGGCTTCCAGGGTTTCACTGTGAAACTGAGCCAGCTGCAGGCCAGAGGATACGGTCATGTCTGTTGCCACAATTCCCGGACCGCCCGCGTTGGTGATAATCGCAACGCGATTTCCCTCGGGAATCTTTTTTCTCAGTTTTCCCAGATTGCTGAGATTTTTGTAGGCAAAGGCGGTTGCAAAATCAAAGAGTTCATCAATGGAATCCACCCGAATGATGCCGGACTGGTTGAAAATGGCGTCATAAACCGCCTCCGAGCCTGCCAACGCGCCGGTGTGGGAGGCTGCGGCCGCTGCTCCTGCATGGGTTCTTCCGGATTTGATGGCCAGAATCGGGGTGGGCCGCTCACCGGAGGTGATTTCCCGAACTTCATCGATAAATTCATGGCCTCTTCGCAACTCTTCCAGATAAATCATGATGACTTCGGTATCCTTATCGTTATGCAGATACCGCAGCAGATCCAGCTCATCCACATCGGCCTTGTTGCCGATGGAAATGAATTTTGAAAACCCGAAATCCCGGTCCGCAGCAAAGTCAAGTACTGCCGTGCATAGCGCTCCGCTTTGCGAGATAAAGGAAATATTACCGGGCTTAGGCATTCTTGCAGAGAAGCTGGCATTCAGCTGCACGGCTGCAAGGGGGTTGATGACGCCCAGGCAGTTCGGCCCAATCACCCGGATTTCCGCCTCCCGGCACATGGAGACGATCCGATTCTCGATCGCAAGCCCTTCCACCCCCACTTCCCTGAAACCCGCAGACACGATGACGATGCCCTTGACCCCTTTTTGAATGGCCTCCTCAACAGCGCTCAGACAGATCTTCGGGGGCAGGATGATCATTGCCAGATCAATATTATCGGGAATCAAGGTTATCGAAGGATAGGCCCTGACGCTGAGAATGGATCTGGCGATAGGGTTTACAGGATACAAGGTTCCCTGGTATCCCCCCTTCAGGATATTGGCAAAAATATCATGCCCGACTTTACCCGGCGTTGTCGAGGCCCCGATGACAGCAACCGATTGAGGTGAAAAAATGGCATCCAGCTTGTCCAATTCTCAATCCTCCTGATTTTATGAGTGACCGTTGTTGATGCCGAATTCAAAAACTCGACAATACATTCATAGCCTTACCATTGATGCGAACTGACAATACCCTTATTAACGCTCGATGTAAAGACCATCATCGCACCAAGGTTGTTACGGATTTCCAGCCACCATGAATATAATTTCCTGCATCCATTTAAAGTATTTATGTTTTCCGGCTTTCCGGATTGACAGAAGAAATCATTTTTTCTATAAGTAAAGAATCATCAAGCAGCGAACGATTCACCCCCACAAATGAAAATTCCTGGGAGCGCGGCCAGAATATCTTTTGGCCAGCCCGCAAATAGCAGGACAGGATGTGGTTATTTTCAAGATAATGTGTTTCATGGCCCGACAGGACAACGGATGGCGATAAATCGACGTCGCCGGATTCTGTCCTTATCTCATCTAGGAAGAGACCGAAAATGACATCTTAAGACAATTTACCGGAAAAGAGGCAAGAAAAGATGACAAGAAAATGGGTATATCTCTTTGATGAAGTTCAACAGGTTGAAGCGTATGTTGGTGGAAGCCGGGATGCAGTTCGCGGCCTTCTGGGCGGCAAGGGTGGAAACCTTGCCGAAATGGCCAGGATCGATGTTCCCGTACCCCCGGGATTTACCGTAACCACCGAAGCCTGCAATGCCTATCTGGCCTCAGGCAGCATTTTTCCCGAAGGCATGTGGGACCAGGAGCTTCAGGCCCTTCATGAGGTTGAAACCAGAACCGGAAAAACATTCGGCGATGCGGAAAACCCCCTTCTGGTTTCATGCAGGTCTGGCGCCAAGTTTTCCATGCCCGGCATGATGGATACGGTTTTGAACATTGGACTGAACGATGAAACCGCAGAAGGAATGGTCCGACTGACCGAAGATGAGCGCTTTGTTTATGATGCCTATCGCCGGCTGATTCAGATGTTTGGCAGTGTGGTCATGGGTATCCCCGATGAGCATTTTGAAGAAGTGATCACTGCAACCCGTCAACGCGCAAGAGTTGATAGCGATGCAGAGATTTCCGGCAAGGACTGGAGAGCCGTTACCGATGAATTCAAGAAAATTTTCAGACGTCATTCCAAACATAAATTTCCGACAGACCCTTATGAACAGCTCAGCCTGGCAACCGAGGCGGTTTTTAAAAGCTGGAACGGCAAAAGGGCCATAGACTATCGGAATGCGGCTGGGATTGCGCATAACCTGGGTACCGCTGTCAGCATTGTAACAATGGTTTTTGGTAATATGGGCAACGACAGCGCCACCGGCGTTGCCATGACCCGCAACGGCTCCACCGGTGAGAATAAAATTGAAGGGGATTACCTGACTAACGCCCAGGGCGAAGACGTTGTAGCCGGAATCCGATTGACCAAGGACATTTCCCAGTTGAAATCGGAAATGCCCAGAGCCTATGCGGAATTTGAAGCCATTGCCAGACGCCTTGAAAACCACTACCGCGAAATGCAGGATGTGGAGTTTACCATTGAAAAAGGCAAGCTGTGGATGCTGCAGACCCGCGATGGAAAGCGAACCGCACAGGCAGCGGTTCGCATTGCCGTAGATATGGCGGAAGAAGGGCTCATTACCCGCCAAGAAGCAGTCTTAAGAGTAACTCCGGATCATGTGGATTTTTTTCTCCACCCCCAGTTCGACAGCAAGTCCAGACAGGCGGCCAAAACTTCGGGCGATTTCCTGGGAACCGGCCTGAATGTCTCCCCGGGCGCAGCCATCGGCGTAGTGGCGCTGGATGCCAATCTGGCAGAATCATGGGCCAAACAGGAAGGCAAACAGGTGATCATGGTTCGGGCCGAAACCCGACCGGATGACGTTCACGGCATGCTGGCGGCACAGGGCATCTTGACCAGCCGGGGCGGCAGAACCAGCCATGCGGCGCTAGTCGCCCGGCAGTTTGGAAAGCCTGCCGTGGTCGGCTTAACTGATCTGAGAATTGACATGATCAAACGCCGCATCATGATGAAGGACAAGATCATTCGGGAAGGTGACTGGATCTCGATTGACGGCACCGTCGGGGAGGTTTACCTCGGGAAACTCAATACCACCATCCCCGACATCAACGACCCCTGGCTCATCAAGCTGCTATCATGGGCGGATAAATACCGGCGCCTTGGCGTCTGGGCCAATGCCGACTACCCGCGGGATGCCGCCCGGGCCAGGGAATACGGGGCCGAAGGCATCGGCCTCTGCCGCTCCGAGCATATGTTCTTTGAAACCGAACGGCTTCCCTTTGTTCAGAAAATGATCATGACCGATCTACCCATCGAAAGGCGCGAAGCTCTCGACATGATTCTGCCGTTTCAGCGGGAAGATTTTTATGGCATCTTCAAGATCATGGACGGGCTTCCGGTCATCATTCGACTGCTGGATCCGCCGCTTCATGAATTTTTGCCCAACCATGTTGATCTGATTCGGGATCTGGCGGATTTAAAGCTTCGAATCAAACAGGCCGCCAATCTTACGGAACTCGATGAGCTGCTCAATCAGATACGCGCCAAGGAGAATGTTCTAAAACGACTGGAGAATCTGAGAGAATCGAATCCCATGCTGGGAATGCGCGGGGTTCGTCTGGGGATCCACATTCCGGAGATTACCATCATGCAGGTCAAGGCGGTTTTTGAGGCCGCCTGCATGGCCACCAAGGAAGGCAGTCATGTTCATCCGAAAATCATGATCCCGCTCACCTGCCATGTGAACGAGCTGAAGTGCCAGCGCGAGATCCTTGAGGCGGAAGCCCGAAAGGTCATGGATGACTGGGGCATGGATATCGATTATAAATTCGGAACCATGATCGAGATTCCCCGTGCAGCGCTGACAGCCGAAAAGATCGCCGAATACGCCGAATTCTTTTCCTTTGGAACCAATGACCTGACGCAAACGACTTTTGGAATTTCACGGGATGACGCAGAAGCCAGTTTTCTGGTCCACTATCTGGAAGCAGGCATTCTGCCGCACAATCCCTTTACCACCATCGATCGGGAAGGTGTGGGAGAGCTGATGAAAACCGCCCTGATCAAGGGCCGGTCCGTTAAACCCGATCTGGAATGCGGAATTTGCGGTGAACATGGCGGGGACCCCCAGTCCATTCACTTATGCCATGAACTGGGATTGACTTATGTGTCTTGCTCTCCGTTCCGGGTTCCCATTGCACGCCTGGCAGCGGCGCATGCGGCGCTACGAAAGTGAGTGGGGGGGAAGGCGTGAGTATAAGAGCAAGTCTGAGGATGTAGAGAGAAAGGAGGGGGGATCTTTCACTCGCCCCCCCCTCCTTTGTTATTCAACCTAAGGAGATACCCCCTTTGTTGCGATTTAGTATATTTCCATCCACAATAAATTGTGCACCAAATAATCAGACTCCCCCAAAACCGTTATAACCAGAAAAACCGGCATTGCCTGATCAACGAATATGATGCTTTTAGGCCCACTGGCTGCGATGTATGTTCCGACAGCGGATATAAAGGGCGAATGGGAGCTCATGAGCCGATGGATGGAACACCTTAAATCAAGCGCATCTTCAAAAACAGGCCCACTCAGAAGCATTGTTTATCAAGACAAGCAAAGAAGGAATAGCGACTTTGAAACAGGATGCCATACAAAAAGTGCTACTGGGATTTACGATATTCGGGAAGCCAATCGTGTCTGCATTGAGCGAACGGTAAAAAGGAGAATCAGGATATGCAAAAACAGGCTCTGGTTATTGACAATGACTTTTTTTTCGTTGAATTTCTCTCGGATATTCTCGAAAAAAAAGGCTATGTGGTCAGCAAAGCATATGATGGCAAAGGCGGCATTACCCGATTGCGTGAAGCATCTGTTGACCTGTTGTTTGTGGATATAATCATGCCCAAAATCGATGGAAAACAAGTGATTCAGTTCACGCGGAAGCAGTTCGCCAAGCACCGCTTTCCCATAGTTGCCATTTCCGGCTCCATGATTTATGGTAATGAGGATATTCAAAAAATTGACGCTGATTACTATATTGCCAAAGGGCCGATTGAAACCATGGCTGATCATATCTCCAGATTTTTGGATAAAATTGAAAAACAGACCCTTTCGGCATCAGATGAAATCATTGAGACGACAAGGCTGTTTCCACGACAATCCGCCGCCGAGCTAATTGAGACGATGGAGTTTCAAGAAGGCATTTTTGACAGTATCGGCTTTGGCCTGTTTGTGATCGATCGGGACGCGCAAATCATTCGTACCAATGATCTGGGGCTATCCATGATCAACAAGTCCATGGAAGCGATACTGAACAGTCATGTCACGACGCTGCTGCCCGAGTCGAAAAAAACCGAACTGATCACCGCCCTGAAATTGGTAGCCCGGAATCGAAATAGAAAAAGTGTTTCATTTGAAGTTGATACAGACGATCTGCACTTGCGGGTGATTGTTTCCATACACCGAATCGAGCAGGAAGCCATCGGCTGGATTATTGCCATGGAGGATATGCATCAATGGGAAGAACCAGTCTGAAAAACAAGCTGCTTCTGGCGTTTCTGGGGTTGCTTTTGACCGTCATGACCGTAGTGGGCATTGTCAATTATCTGACCCATAATTTTTTCCTGGCACAGGCCTTATCCACTGTCTTCGCCCTGGGATTTGGCCTGCTGTTCGGCATCATATTTTCCAGTTCCCTGGTGCAAAGACTAAACATGCTCATCAATTCTGCACGGGAAATCAGCTCCGGAGATCTCTCCAGCGAAATTGCCCGAATTTCAAATGATGAAGTTCGTGATCTGGAGGATATCTTTTCCCAAATGGTTCAGGAGTTGAGGCGAATGATTCTGGATATGAAAAACCTGTTTGATCAGATTCAATTGACCAAGATTCAACTGAATGATTTCATGAGACGAATCGTTCAAAACAATTGCGAAATCGATCAATCCGCACTGACCATTGCCAAAGGGTCGGGACGTCAGTCGGCACTGGCCAAAAAAACCGCTGAACAGATTGCTGAAGGACTGCTGGTTATGGAAGAAATGGCCGGACAGTCGGCACGAACCGTCACCCGTATTGCCGATGCCAAAGTAAAGAGTGAAACCGGAGAGGCCAGCGCCAGGGAAACTCTGATTCAGTTTAAGGTCTCACTTCAACAGATGACCGAGTATGCCAAACCCATCCATCGACTGGCTGTTGAAGTGGATAAAATCCGCATGGTGGTTCGCATCATCGAGGAAATCGCCCAAAAGACCGATCTGCTGTCCCTGAATGCGTCCATCGAAGCCACCCGCGCCGGCGAAATGGGAAAAGGATTTGCATTGGTCGCGGAAGAGATTCGGACCATGGCGGAAAATTCCAAGATATCCTCCAAGGAAATCGGAAAAATTGTTCAGGGAATTCTTCAGGATAATGCTGAAGTCATCATTTCTTTACGAAAAAACCAGGAAGGCCTGAGCAGTGGAGAACAGATCATTCACAGCATAATTACCGCATTTGGGGATACCCTGGCCAATGTGAATCATATTTATTTAGAGGTAAAAGACATTCAGGATGTGACCGGAAAGCAGGTGAAAGAAATGAGAAAATTCATGAGTCAGTTTCAGGATTTGTCCCGGCTGGCTTTTGAGAATCTTCAGGCAGCCCAAAAGACCATACAGGCAACCCGAAATCAGAATGCGGACATGAAAGGAATTGTCGCGACCATGAAGGCCCTGAACGAATTGTCAGAGAAGATGATGCAGACCCAACAGCGATTCAAACTGACGGCAGGCTGAAATGGAAATTGTAGCGTTTTCGGTCGATGGCCGCCTTTATGGTCTCGATGCGCAGCATGTCAACCGGGTGATCGAGAATGTCAAAATTTTTTCGGCGCCGTTTATGCCTAAATGTCATATAGGCCTTTTGTTTTACCGGGGCGAGCTCTACGATGTGATCGATGCCGGAATTCTTTTCAACCAAAAGATATCTCTCGTGGATTCGCATTCCCGAATCATCCTGATGAAGTGGAACAGGAACAAACTGGCCATCATTCCCGATGTCGTTGTCGGACTCGTTCGGATCGATGACCAGGCCATTCATCAGGGTGCTTCAACCGCACACGGGCAAAAGATTGATCTGATAACGCCGGACAGCCTTTGGACCCGGCTTTTGAAATTGAGCTATGGACCTGGAAAAATATCGTAAAATTTTTACTCAGGAATCCGGAAAATACCTGGATCAGATTGATCAGGTGCTGATTCAGATTGATAACCATCCATCCGATATCGGGCTGTGGAGCGATCTTCATGGGAAAATGCATTCCATAAAAGGAATGGCCAGTGCCATGAGCAAGACAAACATCGCCCAGCTCAGCCATGCGATGGAGAGCTGGTGTCTGGCATTTCAAAACAATGCTGCAACAGCAGGGCCATCCGCAATTCAGATGATGTTTGACGGCGCCGGTATGCTGAAATCCCTGGTGGATCAAATTGACAACATGGATTCCAGGGAATTACAGGAAAGGTATCGCCGGATTATGGAACGGCTGTTGCAGGACCCCTCAACGAATGCCGCGTCTGTATTGCAAAAAACCGCTACGGTTGAACCGGACACAGTCAGGATGGATCCCATTGATCAGGTACGGATTCCCTATGCCCAGATTGAAGAGCTGCTGGGATATTCACGTGAAATCCTGATGCTTGAAACGACACTTCCGCCGATCCCAAAGGAATACGCCAGTGTCAAAGGCTGGATTGATCATTACATGGCCATGATCAAGGGGTTGTATTTTCGACTGGCTCAGTTGCGACTGATGTCCATTGAAGATTTTGTCGCTATATACAGCTCCACCATTCATCAGCAGGCCAGATCCCTGGGAAAGCGCGTTTCCTTGGAGGTAACCGGGGGAAACATCCGTGCTGACATTGCGCTTTTGGAACGGCTCCGGGAACCCTTGATCCACATTATCAGAAATTCAATTGCACATGGCATTGAAATGCCGGAAGAACGGCTGCGTCTCGGCAAACCGGAAAAAGGACGCATTGTTATAGAAGCCGAAAGTGACAAGGAAAGCCTCATCATTCGGGTTCATGACGATGGAAGCGGCATTGATCGGGACGCCATCATTCAGCATTTGCAATTAAAATGTCGGATGAGCCCTGAAGAGATTGTCGATATGACGGAGAAAATATTTTATGACACCATATTGAGCAACGAATTTTCATCCTCCAAAACGGTCAATGAGATGTCTGGCAGGGGAATAGGCATGAATGTTGTGGCTCAGGCCGTTGAATATCTTAGCGGGAAGTTGTCCATCGCATCGGTCCCTCAGAAAGGGGCGACCGTTACCATTCAGTTGCCAGTTTCTCTGTCCGTGATTTATGCGGTTGTATTTAAGGTCGGCCCCTTCTTACTGGCCGTCCCCACATCCGCCCTGGAATCCGTTGCGCATCAGACCGAAAAAACGTGTGCTTTGCCCGAATCCTGTCTGAACCTGAGAGAACTGTTTTGTGTGAATCAATCACTCGATGAACCGAAGCATATTCTAAATCTTCGGTCCGAGAGTCATAAAATCAAAACCCAGCCGATACCGTCGGTTCTGCCAGAAGTTATTTCCTTGAGTTTGGCTGTGGACAGCATTATCGGAAACCGGCCGATAATGATTCTACATGTCAGTGAACTGATCGCCAGAACCCGTATTTATTCCGGAATCGGCATCATGGAAAATGGCGATATATCTCCGCTTCTTGATATTCCCGCACTGTTTGAAACCCTGCACAAACAATAAATTTAGTCAGGCGATCTGTGCTTTTGTCAATGACCTTCCCCATCATTGGCGGCCGGATTGCCGGCTTATCAGCGTTAATGACAAGGCTTGCTTTTTTGATGCACGCCCTTGCACTAAAGGCAACGATTGATTATCACGAACAGGCCGAATTCTGATGAATGGACTGAATGTTTTTTACGTTTATTCTTCCCACTGGTTCATTTCCTCCATGACAATGACCCAACCGGCAATCTCATTATTCACTTCTAGAAGCGATACGGTATTGCGAATCTTTTTAGAATTAATGGATGCTGAAAAAACGATCTGCTGCAACTCAGGATGGCGGACAATTTTTCTTAACTCATTGACAAGTTTGAATTTCTCTAAAGGATGGAAAATCGTTGTGACATGGCAGTTCAGAACATCCCCTATTGATTTTTGAATAATCTCCAGCCCCTTTGCATTGACTCGGATGATTACGGCATCTTTGTCTGCTATAAATATTCCCACTCCGATGCATCTAAGAATCGCTTCCTGAAAATCCAAAACATCAATCAGTTCGGCTGTGGATTGCCGAGAATACAGTTTTACCGGTTCAAGGACTTCCGCATGATCGGGAAACGGAAAAGACTGTTTTTCCAGCCTGTCCATAAACCGGTTGATATGAGCGGACATGGTTCCGATAGGACCTTTTGCGATATAATAATCAGCTCCGAATTTATGGATATTTTCAATTTGTTCAATCAAGGTCCCGGATATTGCGACAATCGGAAACCGGGCATCGGGAAACCGCTGTCGGGTATATTGAATCATCTGCCTGCCGTCAATCTTGGGCATGACCATATCTACAAATAAAACGTCCACAGGTTTTTCCTTAAGTCTGGTAATGCCTTCCTTGCCATCATAAGCTTTAGCGACTTCATACCCGCGTTCCTGGAGAATCTCGGTCATAAATTCGACAAAAAAGAAATCGTTATCCACTACCAGCGCATTTTTACCCATTATTTCACCATATAAAATGCCATACCCCGCGGCTGCAATATAGACTTTCAGAAAATGATTTTGGGAAGGCAGTAGGGAGGGGGTAATACTTTTTCGTACATACCCGACCGATAACGCATCCAAAAGCTTTTGCTGGAAGTCTATAACTGGGAGATAAGTTATTGACTGAAGAGGGTCATCCGATACAGACCCTGTTAACCTCTTTCATATCGGTAAGACCTTGAAAAACTTTTTGAATCGCATCTTGTTTCAAAGTGATCATCCCTTGAATGGCCGCATGCGTGAAAATATCTTCAGCAGATGCCTGCTTTTTAATCAACCGCTTGATCTCCTTGGTTCCCTCCAAGAGTTCATGGATTCCCATCCGGCCCTTGTATCCACTTCCGGCACAGGCATCACAGCCTACCGACCGATAGAGGACAAAATCCGGTGTATTGGCAATGCCTGTCAGTTTTAAGGCTTCAGGACCGTAACCAGTTACAATATCACCAAATTCTTCCTCAGTTGGATGATAGGACTGACGACAGTTGGTGCAAAGGGTTCTGACGAGCCGCTGGGCCAGAACGCCCAAAAACGCATCTGAAAAGTTCAGGGGATTCATCCCCATGTCCAGAAGCCGGGTAATGGTTTCCGGCGCGCTGTTGGTATGCAAGGTTGAAAACACAAGATGCCCGGTTAAAGAAGCCTCGATGCCTATGGATGCCGTCTCTTCATCGCGCATTTCACCAATCATGATCACATCGGGGTCTGATCGAAGAAAAGATCGCATGACTCTGGCAAAATCCAGGCCAATTCGAGGTTTTACCTCAACCTGTCGCAGCCCATCCTGCGTTATTTCAACTGGATCTTCGGCAGTCCAGATCTTGATGCCGGGTTTATTAATGTGGCCTAAGGCGGCATGAAGGGTCGTGGTTTTCCCGGAACCCGTCGGACCCACTACCAGAATCAAGCCATAAGGCTGAACCAATAACCTTTCCATGATCTTCAGATTCCGCTCATGCAGTCCCATCTGTGCCAGTTTCATGGCCCCGGCCTTTGCCAGAAGCCTTAGCACTGCATCTTCAAATCCACCTGCTGTTGGAATGGTTGCCACCCGAAGCTCGAAAGGAGGAACACCTTTTCTGCGAAACTTAATTTTCCCGTCCTGAGGTAGCCGGCGCTCGGATATATCCAGATTGCACATGATCTTGATCCGGGATAGAATCCCTCTGGCCATGTTGTTGGGAACCTTCAGATATTCCTGACAAACACCATCCATTCGGAACCTGATTCCTGTTTTATTAGTCACTGGCGAGGGTTCAATATGAATATCCGAAACACCGCTCCGGTAAGCCATCACCAGAATCTGATCCACCAGACGGACCACCTGGCTGGTGGATTCATCCATAGACTCAACGGCATCTTCAGTTTCTTCATCATAGCTGATATCAGGAACAATCTCATTATAATCTAGAGACGCTTCCATGGTATCTACTGCCTTCTCTTCGTAAAACAGATTGATAAACTGAATAATATCTTCTTTGATTCCCACTAAAAGCTCAATGTTGGGAATCTTGATCAGGGCTCTTATGTCATCGGTTTTCCGGATATCCTTCGGGTCATCCACAATGATTCTCAAGACATTTTTCCCCCAGTCCAGGGGAACCCATACATTATGCATCAGAAATGATTTTTTTAATCTGCGAATGAGTTCAAAAGGAACGGGATGTTTGGGGTCAAAGAATGCGAACGGACAACCGTAAAACATGGACAGGGATTTGCCGATATCTTCTTTTTTCAAGTGGAACCCTTCCATGAGAGCAAATTCCACGCTTTTTCGAGTTTTTTGAGAAATGACCAGCGCCTTCTGAAGCTGCCCTGGAGAAATTAATTTTTGATGAATCAGATAATCGTAACGCGACCCCGGCACCATTTGCGTCATAAGGGCATTCAATCTCAACTCGGTTTCTTTGTCCCCCGGACCCATTTCAAGAGCAGATTTATACAATTCAATTGCATAATCCTTATGCTTCCGCTTTTCAAACTCTAGCCCCATACCGAAAACAAGTCTGGCTTGTTCATGCTGTCCAATACCCTGGGTATGAATCAGGCTGGAAAAATGATCCACAACCTGGCGTGGGGTGTGAAGATGAAACAGACAGCCAATGAGTCGATTCATCAGATC
Source organism: uncultured Desulfobacteraceae bacterium (assembly GCA_903909505.1). Lineage (GTDB taxonomy): Bacteria > Desulfobacterota > Desulfobacteria > Desulfobacterales > Desulfatirhabdiaceae > RAAP-1. The sequence continues at coordinate 1,748 of CAIVVZ010000102.1, read as the reverse complement.
AGGAGCAAAGGGATTTTTTGCAAATGCTTTTTCATACTCGATGACAGATTCTTTGAGCAGTCCAAGCTCTTTGAGGGCGGCGGCACTTTCCATCAGAGTTTCAGGAGTCTCATCAGCAATGGGGCTGGCCTGCAGAATGGAAAGCTCTTTCTGGGTGACTTTGCCGACATCTTCTTTCTCCATTTCCTGGATTTGCGTACGAAGGGAAGATGCCCTGCTTTGAATATTCTCTTTCATTTGCGGATCTGACATTCTTGAATCTGAAAGCAAGTGGCAATAAATTTCCAGACTGGCTTCCAGAAGCCCCATGGACTGATACATCTCAGCCTCTCGAAACTTGGCATTCAGATCTGGCTGCATTTGGGCGACAGTTGCACTCATGATTTAAAAACCTCCGCCAGAAAGCTTGAAACTCTGGCAGTTTCAAAGAGTTTGAAAATATTTTGCTGGAGCAACCCCATGCTGCGATATAAAATGGCAACTCGCCGAACAGAGAGTCGCTGCTCTGATGCGACTGAAGTGTCAGAATACGGTGTCCACCAGCCCCTGAGCGTCGAACAATGGGGATACCGCATATCAACAAGGGCATCATACAACGAGAGAATCGTTAACCCTCTGTCGGGCGAAAACTTGCCAAGGGTCTTCTACAGGCTAGGCCGGAATAGCACAATAGTCTTTGGCTGCTGGAATTGTCATCTCAGGATCTATCGTCTGATTGCAGGAAGCGAAGCGGAAGGGTTTTTACTTCCCTCTGTCATCCCCCTTCTGCATTATCCATTTGTTCAGTTTGACTGCTTTTTAAAGCAAATTGCGGAATCTTAAAAAAGTCATGACCGATTCGGCATTGAACTTCTGCAGGAATACTGGATAAGTGTTGCGGCAGAATATATTTTTCTCCGCATTCTTCACAAAAACATACCATACGCGTTTCGGATTATCCGCACTTTCGTCACAACTTGAGTTCAGTTCTTAACGTACTGAACTCCGTGTGAATGTACTTCTTTATTTCTTTAAGGGCATAAAGAACGACTTCATGTGAAGGCATCCGTTCTTTATCAGATACAATCTTGGCCTGGAGTGCCGATTCCGAAGAGGGTCGGTCCACAAAGGTTGAAGCAATTTCTGATTCACCGGCAAGATACCCAGCCATGGGCCTGGGAGGTAGCGCCAGTTTTTCCTTTAGCTTCATAAACTGAGCGACTTCATCAACAAGAATATTTCGTCTGACAGTTTCTGAAATTCCTTTGGACAGCAAGAGAATTTCCAAGTCGCGATAAATGGATTGCAGCAGTCTGATGGAATCCGGATGGGTCCGTGCCTTCTTTTGCTGAATATACTTTCCAATCGCTTCCAATAATTGAAGCGATTTCACAACGATCCCGTCCTGTTGGAAAACAGCCTTTAACCGGTTCAGCTCCTGAATCAACTCTTTTAGAATAAGATCGTTAATTTCCCAATCCATGGATATAACAATTGATTTCAGAGAGGTAAGAGGCGATACAGAGGGACTCTCCATTTTTGAATCACTTGTTGAAATCCCGGATGGACTGTCATGACCCAAAAGATCATCTAATTGTTTTTCAAGCTCTAAGCCATCAGTAACAATACGTTTTGAATGCATGAAATGTTTCTCCTGCTAAAGCCTTTTCTGAAAGGATGCCATCGTAAGGGCAATAATTTTCTTAAGGGTGAGCACCACATTGTCTCCATTTACTGCGCTTGCGGGAAATGAGGGGACTTTTAACTGG
>CAIVVZ010000101.1 GCA_903909505.1 uncultured Desulfobacteraceae bacterium | reverse complement strand
TCAATTTTAAGCGTTAATGCCGCCGATACGACGTTTCCCCTGTCTTCGATACAAATCTGACCTTCTGGAAAAAGAGATAAAAGCGTTAAGAATTCTTTTTCTTCCCATGGTCCGCCCATTTGTGCATAAGCCTCTTCCATGATATCTTTGATGTCATTGTAGTCCGATGGCTTAAGGTTTCTGATTTTAAGCTTATGCGTTGAAATATTTTTTTTCATTCTTTCCGTAGTTCCTCAATGTCCTGTCTTGAGTTATATAAGAACGCTTTCTTTGCGTGTCCTTGAAGCATTTATAGTTGCTTGGAGATGATTGTTTCCCATGAAAACCCCTTCATCCTTCAGTTTTCAGAATCAAACCGGTTGAGATAAATGGGGAGGCCACGCTTGCAACCAGAGCACACTGGCCGGGTTAGCCGTCTGTATCTCCAAGGAAAGAAAGCACTTTGTCCATCAGAACATTGATCGACTCGTATTTCTCAGATGCGACACCGAGAATTTCCGATTCGGTTTGGATATATTCTGATGGCAAAAGTTCATTCCGGCAATGCTTGACAATCACTCGTGCCGATTCCGGTGTGGTTTCGAGATGGAACTGCAACCCGATTACGGATCTGCCGAACTGAAACGCCTGGTTCTCGCACCCCTGGCTTCTCGCAAGCCGGATTGTTCCTGATGGCAGATCGAAAGTCTCACCATGCCAGTGAAACACCTCCGCTGTCGGGGGAAAATTGAAAGTTGTTCTGTCTGTTGATGGCGTACCCTGTATCGGAAACCATCCGATTTCCTTTACAGCGTTTCTGTATACCCTTGCGCCCATGGCACTTGCAATGAGCTGTGCGCCCAGACAGACACCCAGTACCGATTTCCCTGATTTGATGATGTCACGGATGAACTGTTTCTCTCGGGCAAGCCAGGGAAACTCGTCCTCATCATTGACGCTCATGGGGCCTCCCATCACAATGAGCAGATCTATCTCGTCAAGTTCCGGCAGGTTTGCTGATTTAAAAAACTGTGTTTTGGTTATCTTATACCCGGCTGTTTCAAGCCAGGATTCGATGCTGCCAAGACCTTCGAATGAAACGTGCTGTAAATAATGTGCATTCATATGGTTTCTTATAGATGGTTGGTGCGGGTGTCGTCAACTTCGAACCAGTAGTGATATACGTGCTCGTCAGTAAGGCCGCAACTGTGCGTGGTGATCTCGAAGAGTCCGCTCACGCTATCGACCGCTGCGAGCGAAAATGTGTGCTCACCGTTCAGGACCGGCGGCGCACCGAATTTCAGTTCGCCGATTACCAATGACGGCCCCGTCTGTCCCGGCGCCCAGAGCACGAAATGGGTTAATTTCCGGTCAAGGAGATTGGTGTTCATCGCATTTCCATCCGATTGCGTTACACACCATCTGGAATCTTCGATTGCATCATTTTCCTTCGATTCAACTTGTGCCCATCCACCACGAAGGTGCCATCACCAATTGCGTGGATGGCTCGCTTCTCTTTTCGTGCACGATCGAAGTACGCAGCGACACCTTCAAGGACAACGATATTGTGTTTTTCAACGAGATCAATTAGTTTACATTCGATATTTGCCAGGCATTCCTTAATCAGGGGCGGTCCGACATGCTTTCCCTTCACAGGAGTTAGTCCAAACTTTTCAAATTTATCTGTGTCGGCGCCAGAACATGTTCCGACACCAACGACTTGATCAATTTGATCCAAGGCGGGTATAGCAATGACGCATTCTCTGTATTTCACGAGTGCGGCGTAGGAATAGTTCCAGGGACCAGTGGTTATGGCAAATAGCGGCGTAAAGTCCACCACCATGGTCCAAGAGATGGTCATTATGTTGTTTTTATGACCATCGTTCGTCGTCACGAAGACAACCGGCCCTGGTTCCATTAGCGTGAATGCTTTACTGAGAAGCATCTGTTTCATGTTCACGTGCCCTTTCCTATCGTTTTCCGAACTATTCGTTCATCGGTTTAACCGCTGGAGCCCTTCGTTTTGTCACGCATCGCCCACAGGGTTGGGAAGTACCCGAACTCCGGTTGCCATGCGAATGCCAACATGTTGATGGACGAAGTCAATGTAGTCGCGGGCTCCATAATTATCATTGGCATGCCGCTTGATTGAACGATACACGGTGCCTATAACCCTGACGAGGATCTCAGGTGGCACATCGGAAAGATCCTCACTCATTGCCGAATCAACGAACGAGAATGCTTCCTTTTCCAGATCATCGGAGAAAGACAGCGCTTGATCGCCAAAAACGTAGCGGTCGAGAAGCCTCTCTATCACATTTTTGTAAAATCCATCTTTGATCGTCTGATTCTGGGCATGGTCGAAGCCACACATTGCTCCTTCAATGACGTTGCCAGCATCTTGCAGTTCTTGGCTTTCGGCCATATGTTGAGTGCCAAAGTACGGAGTCTTGTCATATCGACGGATCTCCGCTGCAATCTTATAGAACGAACACTCTGCACAGGAGGCTTCACGGCGAGATGTACCGCAGCAAAAACTACATACAACCCCGGCAAATGCCATGCATTTGCGCTTCCCCTTCACTTTCATACAGATGCTACACTTGGCCATATTCGGCTCCTCGCTGTCTCTAGTGGGTAAATCTTTAGTATACGGGCAAGTCTAATTACATATAGGTAAACCCCCGGCTCTGCCGGGGGACTCCCAGAGTTTGACAGTTCCGGGAACATGTTTTGGTGCTCGTTTCGGCCATCATGGTGACGCCCGAAGAACTGGTGGCCCGCAGGTGGTTGAAACTGGCACCAAAGAAGTATTATCACTGCTGGTCATATTGGAGCTTTGAGATTTTGACTTATCCGATTGCGAAGAGGCCCCTTTGAGGGGCCAGCAATCGTAAAGCCCCCGGCTCTACCGGGGGATACTTACTCAGGATAACCAGGTGATACCGTCTTTTCGCTTTGAAGAGCCAATTCAGCCAGGACTGACGATCCTTGGCAAACTTAAGCAAGAACTCTCTTTTGTGGCATCTGTGGGTAATGTGCCAAACATGCCCAGGGATGTAATGTCGCTTTGCCCTCGCCATTGGTGTTCCGAAAAGCTCCTCTTTTTACCATCAAAAAAGCTGTTATTGAGCCAAAAACCACACCAATTATCGGTTAATTACCAGCTATGTTAATGTGTTACCATGGCCTGACCCCGCCCTATATTTTCGTTGCACGTTCAGCATGGGCTGCCTCGATTTGCTGGGTACAGAACTCTTGCGCTTGAATCAGAACGCGCATCTTTTCATCGTGCTTTTCGTCCGTGCCAGCGTCGCAAGGAACTTTTCCCTTTTCCTTGGCCATTCTTTCATATTCAGCGCGTAACTGTTGAATGCGCTCAAAATTCTTCTTGAGGTGTTCGAGCATTACTCGGCCCGGTTCATATGCAAACGAAAAGCCAGATGGACTTGAGCGAGAGCTGGCGCCAGCAAGACAACAGCGAGCACCAAGTACATGCATCAGAGTAATCACGGTTTCTTGGAACAACGCTCGTGGATCGTCGCTATTTTCTTTGACAATCTCTGGGAGTGGTGGACGCTCGCCCTTCTGTGAAAGGGGGATTATTGTTGGCGCGACCATTTCCAGAGGGGTCGTAATATTCTTACAACGATCTTTGACCGACTGAGCCGAGAATGAAACTTCACGTAGCTCATGCGCGAAATCGTTTCGAATGGATCTAATCGTATGGAGAGTTTGGTATTCTTGCTTGCTTACCAATCCAAGACGAAATGCCATTTCGATTTTTGAACTAAAGGTGGCCATGAATCCCGTTCCCTTGAATATCTTCTTGTCGCTAGCTGGATCAGTCACCAAAAACTGGGACAGCAATTCAATCAGTATTTCATCGAGAAATGCTGCGGCGACTACCGCTACTGCACGGTCACTAGCACCTTCGAACTCCTTCTTGAGAATCTCGACATTTTCGAAAGGGTTGTTCATTGGCTTTGGGTACCTCGAAAATCTAACGTTTGAAATAACCGGCTGGCCGAATTGCTGCCCTTGAAAGCGCAGATCTCTTTTCCAGTCCGATTAATTGATTGGGTACGCCCGGCACGGGTGTGAACAAATGGGGTGAAAGTCCCCTGTATGTGAATCCAATCAGTGAATTATATCACTGACACAAATACTAACCAAAGACAAGGGCGGAACCGTGAGGAACATCTCGAAGGCAAAGCGAAGCGGAAGGCTCGCCGCAGGCGAGAGAGACCTCAGGGAGCGCCCAACCCTGAGTGTAACGCTATGAGCCGACGGACAGAAACGGCATATAGGGCAATGTCTCCGGGCAAGTTAGCACAACATAACGAAGCCCTGGATTCAGGAGATATGGTAAATGCCGCAGTTGTGTAGCAACAGTTCACGTTCTTATCCTGGGAGACCTGCCCGGTTGCGGCCCGGTATCTTAGTGAACCGCCCGGTGCGGACCCGCATGCCGGTCGGTGTGGGGGCTGGGGGTTAAAAACTCCCGGCTACCCGATTATGAGATTTTGTCAATTTTGCTAAAAGCAGTTAAAAAATCGTCAAAACTTTTTATATGGCCTGTTTGTTCAAATCTTTCTTTGACTCTTTGAAAATATTTTGAATTTAATAGTGCTTTAGGATTTCTTTTGCTGTATGTTAAATTTTTAAACTTATCATTAAGAGCTTTTCTCAAGTATATCTCAGCGAATTGTGCTCTATTCAACTCTTCTATCTCATAAGAGGGTAATAATTCCGGATCTGCTGATCGTACGTTATAAAATCTTTTGTATTGAATTAATTTCTGAGATTGAGGATTAGGTTTAACAATTCGTCGATTCCCCAATGCCCATGTTTCAAGACAGAAATGCTGTATGACAATTTTTATTTCCGCTTTGCATTTGAACTGGGATAAATATTCTGTCATTTCATTTAATTTGTCTGAATATGACAAATCTTCAGAGTCTATAGCTATAACCAATCTGTCAATTGTATTGTAAAAGTTAACATCTTCTATAGCGGACTCAATAACATCAAAATAGCTTGGAAATCCACCTCCAGATATGATGGAAAAATTATTTTCCGCAATCATAGAAATATGTTGAACATATTTTAAATGTTGATTAACTAAAGGCACCCAGTTCTGATATAAAGATTTCTCTCCAACCTCTCCTTCAACTACAATGTATAAATTCATTCAACACCCTCAACGTAGAAAGGCTCATTAATAAGTTGAATAAAGGCTTTTTGCTTTGATTTTCCAAATTTTACCTCAAGCTCATCCCCTTGTTTCACATGAACAGTATTTCCTTTTCGGTGAAGTATGATCCAATCTTTTACAGGCACATTCCCGATTATATATGGGTGGTGACTCGTTATAAGAAATTGACTTTTACTTGCTGCTTCGAATAATACAGAAGGGAAAAAATTTATGGCATTAACACCTAAAGAATTTTCATATTCATCGATTAAATAAACACAGCCCTCTTCAGGCAAAATATGTATATCACTTAATATTAGTAATACTTTTTTCATCCCTGATGAAAATTCGTTTAATGGAATCCATTTATTATTAAACTTTTCTTTTAAAGCAAATATTGGCACAATACCTGGGTAATGCAAGCCAAAACTATCTGCTTCTAACAATTTCGTTTCGGATACAAAAGGAAAGGTTGCAATAAATTCAGCGCATACCTTGTCATATGATTCTTTAAAAATTTCAGATAATATATATAATTTACAACTTAGATTTAAATTTGAGTGAAACAGGTCTTTCAGACATTTTGTTTTCTTAATTTTCTTTAATACGCTCTGTGGTAAGCTTTGAAAGCTTGTTTCTTGTTCAAGATCGGCTCCAGAAAAGTTCCTCCGCATTATTAAGGATAATGCATCATAGATTGGTTTAATTAACTCTTCGTCTTGTAATAGAGCTATGCATGACTCTTTGTGAGATAATTTGGGCAACTCATTTCCGTTAAATTCAAATGATTCAAGGGAGCGGTTTACCAAAGTTGTTTCTTTTCCCCCATCATAAATTAATATGCTCTCTCTGATAACTCTTGCTTCACTCTCATCATCATCAATATCTCTTTTCCCTGTTTCGAGATTCCACCGATATTTTACTGAATTATGCTCTAAAGTAATATCCCAAAATCCAATATAAAATTTATCCTTTTGAACAACAAACCGTGCGACATTAAAAATAGTATTTAGGAGTCTTGTCTTCCCAGTACCAGAATTACCAACAATAAGGTTAAGCTTACCAAATTTCATTTTAGAAAAATGAATTTCATTTTCAGAGGCACCGCTAGCCTCGTAAGATAGAATCTTCATTTTAAACCCTTATTTATAGTTTTGATTTCTTTGTTTTTATTAATTTCACAACAAAAAATTTTCTTGTGAAGTTGCTATAAAGCTGTGGGCTTCGGCTGTTCGAGCATCACTCCGAGATTTTTTCCAGTTCATTGGCCAGCCCAAGGATACCTTCAAAATCAAAATCGTCAATCAGTTGAGCGATTCTGAGCAGATAGGGGGCGAAGTGCTTTGATCGGGAGGCCATCTCTTCGGCGATTTTCGTCAGTGCTGATACGTCTCCCATTTTGGCGGCCTCGTGCAATCGGACCGCAGCCTCTTTGGCCAGATCCGGCGGCAGTTCCACGGTAGATTCAACCGTTGGCGTAGGGTTCGGTACGGCTGCCGGGGATTCCAGTTCTTGGGCGGATCGCAAGGTCTGATCCATCCGTGTTTCAAAAGCGGTGAATGTATCCTTTAAAGAATCCGGCGGAGGCGGATTCTTTTCGTCCGCATGTTTGATCTGCTTTTCCAGTTCCGCGGCCGCGGCCTGCAGGGGAAGCGCCGCCAGGTTGCCGGCCAGCCCCTTGATGTCATGAATCATGCCATGGGCCTTGGGGTAATCCCCGGCATCCAGTGCCTGGCGGATATCACCGGCCGTCTGCGTGTACCTGGTGGCAAACCCTGTCAACAGCTTACGGTAGAGGGCTTTGTTCCCCTGCATACGCTGCAAGCCATCCATCAGGTCAAACCCCTCCAGCGCATCCGGAAACGGCTGCGCTTCTGCCGGAATCGGGGCGAAATCACCAGGGGCTTTTCCGGCAGCATCTTGCAAAATCATCTCCGGCGGGCTTTTTTCCCCGGCCGGGGCAGGGGAGGCTGAAATCCATCGCGCCAGGACGGCATAAAGCTGTTTCGGGTCAATGGGCTTGGTGACATGATCGTTCATACCGGCCGCGGCGCTTTTCTCCTGGTCGCCGGCCATGGCATGCGCGGTCATCGCGATAATGGGCAGGTCCTTGAACCGCGTATCTTGGCGGATGATCCGTGTGGCCGTGTAGCCGTCCATAATTGGCATCTGGACATCCATCAGCAGGGCATCGTAGCGATTGGCCCGCACCGCATCCAGGGCTTCCTGCCCGTTGCCGGTCAGGGTCACGACCATACCCGCATTGGCAAGGATCTCCATCGCGACCTGCTGGTTGAGCTCGTTGTCTTCAACCAGCAGCACCCGGGCGCCTTCAAGACCCTTCGACACATCCATAGCCTTTTCTTTCCGGTCGATCGGCCCGAATTCCCTGGAGGCGTCTTTTGACAGCGCCTGCATGAGGGTATCAAACATCACCGATGGACTGATCGGTTTGATCAAAAAGGCGTCCAGTCCCTCCGCCTCGGCCCGCAACATGATTTCTTCCCGTCCGTAGGCGCTTACCAGAACAATGACGGGGGCCTTGGTCAACCGGGAATCATACCTGATCCGATTGGCGGCCTCGAAGCCGTCAATGCCCGGCATCTTCCAATCCATGACCACGATGTCGTAGGGCTTTTCTCCGATGGACTTTTCAATCTCCTCCAGCCCTTCTTCTCCGGAGGCGGCCAGGGTGACTTTGAAGGTGAAAGACTCCAGCATCTTCTGGAAAATTTCCCGGGATGTCGGATTGTCATCCACAACCAGCGCTTTGATGCCCCTCAGATCAGGCGGAGGCAGGTGGCAGAGCCTGCTTTCTTCCTGGCCGAGACCGAAAACGGCGGTAAAGAAGAACGTGCTGCCGACTCCGGGAGCGCTCTTTACCCAGATCCGTCCGCCCATCATCTCCACGATCCGCTGACTGATGGTAAGGCCGAGCCCGGTGCCGCCATACTTGCGGGTGATAGAGGCGTCCGCCTGGCTGAAAGGGGTGAACAAGTGTGAAATTTGCTCCCCGGTCATACCAATGCCGGTATCGCGCACGGCGAATTTGATTGCCGCGCGATAGGTTCCCATCTCAAAGAGTTCCGCTGAAACCACGATTTCACCATGTCCGGTGAACTTGACGGCGTTGTTGGCCAGGTTTGTCAGAACCTGACTTAGCCGCAGGGGATCTCCCACCAGCGAGCGGGGCACCGTGGCGTCGGTGCTGAATAATACTTCAATCCCTTCCTTTTCCTGGGTCTTGACCGTCATCAGCGTGGCCAGGTTCTCCAGGACTTCGTCCAGATTAAAGCTGATGGACTCCATGTTCAGCTTTCCGGCCTCGATCTTGGAAAAGTCCAGAATGTCGTTGATGACCCCCAGAAGGGAGTTGGCGGAAAGCTGGATCTTGTTGAGGTAGTCCCTTTGCTTGGGTGTCAGATCCGTCTTGAGCGCCAGATGCGTCATCCCCATGATGGCGTTCATGGGGGTGCGGATCTCATGGCTCATGTTGGCCAGGAAATCCCCTTTGGCCCGGGTAGCGGACTCCGCCTTGTTCCGTGCCTCGATGAGCTCCACTTCCATCCGCTTGCGATCGATGATATCGGTTACCATGGCGAAGGAGCCGGTTTTTATCCCGTTTTTGTCGTAAAACGGGGTGGCGTGGAACAGGCAGGGCACGTTGGAACCATCCGGCCTGCTGACGGCGATCTCATAGGCGCCGGTTTCGCCTGTGGCCCTGCGCCTGAACTGCTCCTTAATGATCGAAATATTGTCCGCGTCCAGGAACTCAAACACCGTTCTGCCCAGTATCTTTTCCCGGGGCCTGCCGAGAATGGTGCACATGGCATCGTTTACGGCCAGGGTCACCGCGTCATTGTTCACCCCCCAGAACCCTTCATTGGAAGTGGCCAGAATCGATTGGAGCCGGTATTCGCTTTCCCGCAGCGCATCTTCGCCTTTCTTGCGCTCGGTGATGTCGCGGAACACCACGACGGAGCCGATGATCGCATCCCCTTTACGCTTCGGGACGCTGGTGTAGGAAACATCAAAATACGAGCCGTCCTTGCGCCAGAAGACCTCGTCCCTTCGGAAAAGGGTTATTCCCTGAGTGTAGGCAAGATGGATCGGGCAGTCCTCCCGCGGGTGCGGCGTGCCGTCGGGATTGGAATGGTGAAACAAGTCGTGCACGGAGTGGCCGAGGATTTCATCGGATGCGTAACCGAGCATCTTCTGCGCCGCTTCATTGACAAAGGTGCATCGGCCTTGCGTATCGGTGCCGAAAATCCCTTCCGCCACCGATTGCAGGATGAGGCGGCTGTATTCCTCGGATTGCCTGAGTTTCTCGGTTCGCTCCGCCAGCAGGTTTTCCAGATGCGCCTGGTGACGCGGCAATTCCGTTTCATCCCGACCGGTGGCATCGGCGCCCCGGCTCCTTGCCGTCGATCTGCTTATTTTAGGTTGTCTGGTTCGTCTCAAGGCAGCCAAGTCCTTTCCGCCGGACAGATTTACGGCATCTTCATGCAACGGTGCATCCATGCATTAACACCGGGGGAGGCCCCGAAAATGCGGATGTTATTCGATAACCATCATCAGCATCGCCTGATCGTCATCGGCCGGGCGAGTCCCGGCGAACCGGGACAGATCATCGATAATCCCTTTGAGGATGCCGGCAGGGTTATCGGAGTCGGAAGCTCCAAATTGCTGTAATAGACGGTCAATCCCATAGGGCTCCCGCGTTTCACTGAATCGATCGGTGACACCGTCCGTATAAAAAAGCAATCGATCTCCGGGTTGAAGCGTGACTTCGGTAACCGGAACCTCGGTGTAAGACTCCAGGCCCATTATCAGCACGCCCTCGCAGG
>CAIVVZ010000100.1 GCA_903909505.1 uncultured Desulfobacteraceae bacterium | reverse complement strand
GTTATAAATAATGCGATCACCATGTACGAAAAAGTGATGTTGAAGTAACTAACCCCCAAATCCGTTATAATCAGAATTTATCAAAAGGAGGAAATATGCATTTAAACATGGTTCGGATTCAGATCGAAGATGCCAATCTGGAGATCATGGCCAGAATTGTGAAGGCTGCATCGCATAAATACAATTGTGATGTGGAAATTGACTTCAGCAACGGCGTTCGAAAAGTGGTTTTTATGGGTGACGAAGAGATGAAGCCCTATATTGCCGGGGAGGTTCTGGATATTTTTGAAAGCAAAGAAGGAGACGCATGCAGCCACCAGTAACGCATAAATTCAAAATGCCGACACACCCTTTAGAAAAAATGCTGTCAGTTTTTTGACCCCTGATTAGCTCAATCAGCGATCTTTCTGAAAGCATTTCAGATTTCAAAAAGGGTGTTGTCGGCTTCCTGATTTCAACGCATCCATGACGGCCATCCGCATTATCCTTCCTTGACTTCCAGGATTTTTCCCTTGATACTGACAACAACCTCGGTCAAGGGGATGGCTGCGCCCGAGATCTGAAGTCCTTTTTTGACAATCATCGGCAGGCCGGAGCAGCAGGGGACTTCCATGCTCAGAACCGTGATGCTCTTGAGTCCGGCGTGGGTGCAGATTTTGGCGAACTTGTCGATATAGCTCTGCGCATCATCGAATTTGGGGCATCCCATCATGACGGCCCGGCCCTTCATGAAGTTTTTGTGGATGGAAGGATAGGCCACCGGAACGCAATCGGCCACAACCAGGACATCCGCTCCGTGAAGAAAAGGCGCATTGGAGGGGACCAGGCGGATCTGGACCGGCCAGTGCGACAGGAAGGAGTCTTCTTCAGCCTCGAGGGATGCGGGCAGGTTGGCTTTTTCACAGCCGGATGGGGGCGAAAACATTTGCAGCCCGGCAGAGGGACAGCCACCAGCAGACGGGGACGCCTTTGCATGTGTTTTACCCAGAAGGGCTTCAACCGCGACCTCGTCAAATTCATCGGCTTCGCGTTCAATAATGGTCAAGGCACCCGTGGGACATTCGCCGATACAGGCACCCAGCCCGTCACAATATTTGTCGGAAACAACGCGCGCCTTGCCGTCAACAAGCTTCAGGGCGCCTTCCGCGCATCCCGTGATGCACTGGCCGCAACCGTCGCAGCGTTCTTTATCAATCTGAATTATTTTTCGCAGTACTTTCATGGCTCATTCCTCTTTATTTCAGCAATGTCTCCCGGGCGACCTTGCGTCCGCTTTCGGTTAAAAATGATTTCTCTATCATCTGGTTCAGCCGATCCGGTGAAGAAGGCGATTCCTTCTGGTTTTCTTCGATGTTGGTGACCAGGTCGGCGTCATAGAGAACCTGAAAATTAACGGTCTCCGCAATCCGGGGATGGTGGTGATGGCCCACAATATCGCAGACCTCGTCAATCAATTCCACTTTTGCACCCAGTTTTTTCAGAATGGTTCTGGCGATGGGCGGACCTTCCAGTTCCTGAAACCTTGCAGCCGTGCTGCCGTGCTTTCGCTCCGCTTCGTGAATGCCGATGTCGTGGAGAAACGCCGCACATAAAATAACCGCCATATTGCCTTTTTCGGTCCTGGCAATCCGTTCCGCGTAGCGGGCCACCCGGGACGCATGGCCGATTCGCTTGAAATCGCTTTTAAAATACCGCTTCATTTCGATGGCCACCCGATCTTTCAACAGGTCTTCCTTCTGGGCCAGGAGTTCGGTCGGCATTGACCCCAGACATTGTTCGGCAAACTGGCAGTATGAGGCACATCCAAAATCCATATCGGGATTGATAAAACGATGTTCGCAGTGCGGGCATTTCCGGGTGGTGTCGTCCTTGAAAAATTCGACACTGCTTCCGCACTTGGGGCATTGGGTTTCAAAAATCGCTCCTGGCTTCCAGTACTGGGTATCTTGTCCCGGGCATTTCATCTTGTTGTCCTCCCAAAAAATTTGAGGAAGTTGAGGAAGATCAAGACAAAAATCAACCATCCTCAACCTGTATCCGTAATTTATCCCAAAATCGACTTCAGGTCTTCATCCGGTGTTTTGATGGGCATGATGTTGAAGTTTTTCACCAGCACATCCAGCACATTGGGGGTAATAAAGGCTGGAAGACTTGGCCCCAGGCGAATATCCTTGATGCCCAGATGCAGCAGGCTCAATAAAATGACGCAGGCTTTCTGCTCATACCAGGACAGAATCATGGAAAGCGGCAGGTCGTTGACCCCGCATCCAAACGCATTGGCCAGGGCAACGGCGATCTGAATCGCCGAATAGGCATCGTTGCACTGTCCGACATCCAGAAGACGGGGAATGCCGCCGATATTTCCCAAGTCCTTGTCAAAAAAGCGGAATTTCCCGCAGGCAAGTGTCAAAATCACGCAATCGGCAGGCACTTTTTCCACAAATTCCGTGTAGTAATCCCTTCCAGGTTTGGCGCCGTCGCAGCCGCCGACCAGGAAAAAGTGTCGAATGGCTTTACTCTTTACCGCATCGATCACGGCGCCCGCCACTCCCATGACCGCATTTCTGGCAAAGCCGACCATCACCGATTTGCCTGCGACATCTTCTGTAAAACCCGGAAGTGCCAGGGCTTTTTCAATCACCGGGCTGAAATTCTTGGTGGCAATGTGCGTGACACCCGGCCAGCCCACGAGTCCGGTGGTAAAAATGTTGTCCTGATAGGTTTCCCTGGGCTTTTGAATACAGTTGGTGGTCATTAAAATGGCGCCGGGGAATGCGGCAAATTCTTTGGCCTGATTCTGCCAGGCGGTTCCATAGTGGCCGAAAAAATGAGGATATTTCTTGAGTTCCGGATATCCGTGGCAGGGAAGCATTTCCCCATGTGTATAAATCTGGATGCCTTTTCCCTGGGTTTGTTTGAGAATTTCATCCAGGTCTTTTAAGTCATGCCCGGACACCAGAATGGCCTTGCCTTTTTTGGCCCCCAGGGAAACCGATGTGGGAACCGGATGTCCGTATGTTCCGGTATTGCCGGCATCCAAAAGCTCCATGGCCCGAAGGTTGACTTCGCCGCATTTCAAGGCCAGCCCCACCAGCTCGTTGACCCCCAGGCTCTTGTCCAGGGTTGCGGCCATGGCTTCTTGAATAAAAGCATACACGTTGTCATCGGACTGCCCCATAATGGCGGCATGATCGGCGTATGCCGCCAGACCTTTGATGCCGTAAATCAAAAGCTGCTGAAGGGAGAGAATATCGGGGTTGGCGGAAGGATCCGACTTGACGCCGACGGATTCGCCTTGTTTGACCATGCCTTCAAGGGTTCCGGCCGGAATGAAGTCGGCGGGACCCACGGGAAGAGAAGACTGAATTCTGGACTTCAGGGCGTCACGCTTGGCGATGCATTCCCGAATCAATTTGACAAACCGGTCCGGATCAAAATCCACGTTGGTGAGCGTTGAAAAAATGGCTTCACAGGTGAAGCGGTTAATGCTATCATCCACTACTCCTGCCTTTCGGGCTGCAACAGCCACTTGAGACAGGCCTTTTACCGTATAAATCAACAAATCCTGAAGGGCTGCAACTTCCGGCTGCTTTCCACAAACACCGATCTTGGTGCATCCTTCGCCTTTTGCCGTCTGTTCGCATTGATAACAAAACATGGTGATCTCCTTTCGCTAGGGTTTATATGAATTAGGGGTTCAGACTGAAGGCTTTTGATGGTTGAAATATCCTCCTGCCTGTTTTATTGAGCGTTAGTAATTGTTGAGTTGGTTTTTATCCCAAATTCAATGCGGCGTCCTTGACTTAAGTCAACTTAACCCAATTTAAATGAAAATAATTGAAAAATTCATGAAAACCGCGATAGAGATTATTTCAAAAACCCCTCTTTTCAACGGGCTTGACAAGGAGGCGCTGCAGGCGGTCTGTGCCATTACGGTTCGCAAGGACTATGATAAGGGGCAGATCATTTTTTCAGAAGGCGATGCCGGCAATGGATTTTATACCATCGTCAGCGGCAGAGTGAAGATTTTTAAAGTTGCGTCCGAAGGAAAGGAACAGATCCTGCATATTTTCGGACCAGGAGAACCTTTCGGAGAAGTCCCTGTTTTCACGGGTCGGCCATTTCCCGCCACTGCCCAGGCCATTGCAGGGACCAGTCTGCTGTTTTTCCCCAAGACCGCCTTTGTGTCATTGATTCATCAAAACCCTTCCTTGGCTCTGAGCATGCTGGGCGTCTTGTCCATGCGGCTTCGGGAGTTTACGGTTCAGATCGAGAATCTTTCGCTGAAGGAAGTGCCGGGGCGTCTGTCTTCTTATTTGCTGTACTTGTCAGATGAACAGGAAACTCAGAATACCGTTAAACTGGCTATATCCAAAAGCCAGTTGGCGAGCTTGTTGGGGACGATTCCGGAAACGCTTTCCCGAATCTTCACCAAAATGGCGGCGGCACGGCTGATCAGTGTTCAGGGCAGCGACATTCAGCTTCTGGACCGCGGCGGGCTGGAGGATCTGGCCGAAAACGGCAAACTTCCGGAAAAATGAACCGTGAACCGGTTGTTTACGTGAACATTTGATACTCCCCTTTGTTAAAACTGAGCCAGGGGCATAAGTGCAATCTTGGTCAGATGGCTCATTAAAATCCCCCCTTTGAAAAAGGAGGGCAGGGGTGATTTCCAATGCGGAGTGATCAGGCCAATTCTGCTCAGCCGGTTATTTTTCTTTTACCAGTTCCTTGCTGAGAAGCCGGATATGTCCCATTTCTTCCTTGATGATCCCGTCTATCCGGTTTTTCCCCAAGCCTTCGGGAACCACTTCCTTCATCCCCAGGTAAAATACGATGGAATCCTTTTCCGCCTCGATTGCGGCCTTCAGAATTTCCTTCATGGATTTCAAATCGATCGTCTTTTGAAAAAACACGCGGGTATCGGCCAGGGCCCGAAGGTACAGCACGGCCTCATGCTCGGGATCAAAAACCGTGGCCGCCTTTTCTTTTTCGTTCAAACCGGCGCGCATTTCCTTGTAGGTTTTTTCATGTTGTTCTTCCATCTGCGACAACTGGATCAGAAAATTTTTGGACTGCGGATCCGCCACGTTTTCGGATGCATCCCGATAAAATTTCGCGCCATTTCGTTCAAGCTGTTCGGCCATTTCAAAAATATCGTCCGCATTGAAATCAAAGCTCATGGTGATGTTTCCTTTCAAAAAAACCTTTGGGTTAAGGGCTAAACGGATTTTTCCGTGGCCTTTCAAGAAATCCTATGCGTTGCCGTCGGGATTTGCATCAATACCGATCATGAATCTTAAAACCAATAATAATGAAAGGTTTCTGTTTTGTAAAGTATCTGAAACCAGTTAATTGCTCCAGCAGGAAAAGAATGCTGAAAGAGGATAAGATTTAGTTGACTCGGTGTTCAATCATCGCTAACGTTGCGGGCAATACCAACGCATACGGGATATTCGGCATGGATGAAATTTATTTAAAAGCATTGATTGAGAAAATACAAAACGGCCGGATCGGTGCGGATGCTGCAATGGAACTCCTTAGACGGCTGCCGTTTGAGGATATCGGGTTTGCCCGCATCGATCATCACCGGTGTATTCGAAACGGCGCACCGGAAGTCATTTACTGTGAAGGAAAAACCTTGGCGCAAATCCAGGGGATTGTTCAGAAACTTGCCGAATGTCACCGGAACATTCTGGCCACCCGCGCAAGCCTTCCCGTTTATGAGGCCATTCAGGCCACTTCGCTTCCCTGCACCTACCACGAGATGGCCAGAATCGTTGTGATCCATCCCGATCCCATTGAAAAAACAGGCCGGATTGTCGTGGTTTCCGCCGGCACCTCCGACATGCCGGTCGCCGAAGAAGCCGCGGTCACCGCCGAAACGCTTGGGAACCGGGTCAGCAGGCTGTATGATGTGGGTGTTGCGGGTATCCATAGGCTACTGGCTGTCTGGGAGGATCTGTCACAGGCCAATGTGGCTGTGGTTGTGGCCGGAATGGAAGGCGCTCTTGCCAGTGTGGTCGGCGGCCTGGTCTCCTGTCCGGTCATCGGCGTTCCCACCAGCATCGGCTATGGTGCCAGCTTCGGCGGCATTGCCGCGCTTCTCAGCATGCTCAATAGCTGCGCCTCCGGTGTCTCCGTCGTCAACATCGACAATGGATTCGGCGCCGGATACCAGGCCAGCATCATCAATCATCTGGCGTCTAAGAAATGCACATGTTGATACCCAAAACCGCCAGTATGTGTTTTTGGGTATCAGTCAATTTGGATACGAACCCTTGCGTTTCTACTGAAGCCGGTTCGATAATCCCTTGGAAGAAGCCATTCGACTCGACTCAAAAGGCGTTATCTTGAATCAAGATGAACCGGTTAGAATCAAACTGAACATCAGCAGCATCAGGATCAAGGTGATGATGGCCTTGATACTCTCCATGCTCGTTCTTATCGCTGTCAGCGGCTTTCTGCTGAACAAAGCGGCTTTGGACGGACAGGTCAAGCAATTGCGAAACCAATTGATGACCGTTGCGGCGATTGCGTCGTTATCCGTTGATGCCGAACTTCTGAAACAGATTCCCTCCGACCCGGAGGGTGTCGACACCGTTCCTTACAAGCGTGTCGAAATGCATCTGCAGAGTATCCTCCGGACCAACGCTTCGATGATGGATATCTATATCCTGACCAAGACAGACCAGGAAGGGACCTGGCAATTCATCGTGGATGTTGAAACGCCCAACACGACGAAAGGAAGACCCAAAGCGGCCTGTCCCGGATATCGTTATAATGCGGGGCGTTTTCCTCAAATGCTGAAGGGATATGACGGTCCGTCCGCCGATGAATACATCGAGATGGACGAATGGGGGGGCGCATTGTCCGGTTATGCGCCGATAAGAGATGATCAGGGGAAAACCATCGCTGTCATAGGCGTGGATATCGCGGCTGATATTATTTGGGAAACCGCAAGAGAGATTCATCGGAAGATCTGGCTTATTCTCATTATTGGGCTGTTCGCTTCCATGTTTATTGGAATCTGGCTCTCCGCAAGAATTTCAAAACCCGTCATCAAGCTTGTTGAGGGAACCCACCATATTTCAAGCGGTGATTTGCAATATCGGGTCGATATCAAAGGCGGCGATGAAATCGGTCAATTGGCGCAGGCATTCAACCGGATGGCGGAAAGTCTTCTGGCGACCAGAAAGAAACTCAACGATTATTTCATCCAGATTGTGCAGTCCCTTGCTTTGTCTCTCGAAGCCAAAGATGCGTACACGGGGGGACATTCCATTCGGGTCGCTAAATATGCGGAACAAATCGCCACGAGAATCGGTTTTCCTGAAGAAAAAGTCGCGGCATTGAAAGAAGCGTCATTGCTTCACGATATCGGAAAACTGGGGATTCCGGAGAATATCTTAAACAAAAAGGAACCGCTCACGATGCAAGAGTGGGAAGGTATTAAAAGCCATCCTGTTGTAGGCGGTAAAATTCTGAAACCGGTATGTCTGAATGAGGAAATGTTGACGGTCGTTACGGGACATCACGAACGCTTTGACGGGACGGGTTATCCGGATGATCTGGCGGGGGAGCAAATCAGCATCTATGCGAGAATCGCGGCTGTGGCCGACACATATGACGCGATAACCTCTTCACGGTCCTATCGTCCGAACATGGGCAAAGAGTGGGCGATCAGAGAACTGGAAAAGTGCCGGGGTACCCAACTTGACCCCCGTATCGTCGATGTGTTCATCGAGATATTAAGAGAGGAGACACCGGATACGACACTTGCCTGATAGGGGTTAGTGTTTTGACTGGTTCATGACCCCTTGCCCCGGGGCCTTGCCTTGAGGCAAACCACAGATTTTCAGAATCATTCTTTCGAGAATCAACTCCGGATTCAGACCGCTGGACTTCAGGCTTAAATTCGCCTGGTCCAGGCTGATGATGGCCTGAATCAGGTCCGTCTTGGAAAAACGATCGGATTTTTGCATCAACAGGTAGAGCGGATATGGGCTGGCCGGCTGTTTTACCAGCAACATATCGGTTGCGGGCTGGGCTGTTTTTTTCTCGGCCTGAACCGATTTTTTCTTTTTTTTATCCGGCGGTGCATCGGATTCTGATTTTGAATGCAGACGGGTTTCCCATTCGCCAAGTCTGTTGACAAGAATTGCGTCATGGGCCTGAAGCGCAGGCAGAATGGTTTGGGTAAACTGCTTTTTGAATTGATCAAAAGTAAATCCGGACCGCCAGAACTTGCCTGCCGGACTATCCAGAAAATCTTTTGCGATGAGTACTTTTCTCATCTGATTGATGATGGCCGCAATGATCTGAAGCGGGAAAAAACCTCTTGAGAGCAGCGATTTCAGATAAAACGATGCTGACTCATAATTCCGGTCGGTTACGGCATTGGTCAGTTCAAATACCGGATCCTGCCGGGTGCGGGGAAGCGCGGATTCGACATCTTCAACAGCAATGGATCTCCGCTCTCCCACATACTGCACCAGTTTTTCAAGATTTCCGGCAAACATCCGCAGATCAAACCCCGTCATCTCCACCAGTTTCTGAAACGCCGCCTTATCCAGGGTTTTGCCGAATGGCGCCAGAATGGTTTTCATCTGCTCGGTGAGCACGGCTCCCTGGGCCTGCCGGTCTGCCCAGGTCTCCCCTTTCGGCACGGTGCAGTCAACAGCAAGTCCTTTTTCCACAATCGCCTTGTATAGGCCTTTTCGCTTGTCCACCATATCCGATGTCAGAATCAGATGATGGCCCTTGGGGAATCCCTTTTCAACAGCCTGCTGCAGGGCTTTGACGGGGTCTTCGCCGGAGGCTTCCATTGAGGGGTTTTCCGCGCAATAATCCACCAGAGTGTCCAGCCAGGCCGTATCGCCGACCGCATCCATATCCATCTTCAGGCCCGCATAGGTTTTGTCGCGAACATCGTCTAATGAAAGACCCATCACCGACAACAAGCCGATAAAATATCGGGCGGCTGTTTTTAAATCCTTCCCATTATGGGCCTCCCTGGCTTTTTCAAGAATGTCGGCGGCATTTTTTTTGGCATAAAATATTCGCGTATCCAGAAAACCAACGACTTTTTGCCCTGAAAAAAACGAATAGGTATTGATCTTTTCAATCACCGGATAAACGTTTTCCGGAATGCCATCCACGGGCTCATAACTGAATGCCTGTTTTTCCGGATGAATAATTGCATCCAGCACCGTCTGAAGCGCGGATTTATAAAGCAGTTCATCTCCGAAGATCAGAATGACCGGAGGTAGCGGCCTGTTTCCGGAATCGGCTTTCAGCTTGCTCAGATAAGATTTGATTTCAGAGTGCGGAATCTCGGGCATATTATTGATGTGAAAGTAGTATGGACTTCCCTTGAAAGCATTACTGGTCGATTTTCTGCTTTCGATACTGAAGATATCCGTCTTTGAACGATGCATAGGGTACAATGGCAGCGTCTTTCAGTTCCTCATATTGACCGATTCGAAACGATAAATCGTTGACGGTTTCCTCACCTTTCAGCGACCAGGCCAGCGCAGCCGGATCGATATAAGTCATGGGGGTGATAAAATAGTCTCCTCCCATGCCTATTGTGTCCCGAAGCGTTGACGGTCCGAGAAAGGGCAACACCAGGTAGATGCCATTGCCGATACCGAAGAAGCCCAGTGTCTGCCCGAAATCTTCCTCTGGCGGATTCAGATGGGGGTAATCCTTTGCCGGATCCCAGAACCCCAATATTCCGAATGAAGTGTTGTAAACAAATCGGCACATTTCGGATGCCATGGCCCCCATCTTTCCCTGCAAAAAGCAGTTGACGACTCGAACCGGCGATCCAAGATTGTGGAAAAAATTCTGGATGCCCCGACGAACCGGCATGGGGACAACGGTCTTATACCCCTGGGCAATGGGTTTCAATGCCCAGAAGTACATTTTGTCATTGAAATCAAATACGGCCTGGTTCAATACGTAAAGCGGATCGGCAACGGTGATGCGGGGCGCTGCATCGTCCAGATACTCCTCATCATCGGATGAACTGACCCGGGCAGCCGGAGATTCGGCGGAATATACAGCCAGAATGCCTGGCAGAAACATGAAAATACAGGATAGGATCAGGATGCTCGCTGTCTTTTTCAAAAAAACCTCTTTTTGATGGGTACACGGGTTTTCCGCGGGGTTTAATTTCCGATTTTCACTTCAACTTTCTTCTTTAACCGTTCGATCAACTGCGTGGGGGATTCCTTGACCAGAATCTGATCAAACTGGGAGCGGTAATTCTTGATCAGGCTGACGCCCTCGATGTTGACATCATATACCCGCCACTGATTATCGACAAGAAGCATGCTGTAATCCACCGAGATATCGCTGGGTTGACGCTGAATTTTGGTTGTCACCAGGGCTTTTCCATCTGCGACCATCTCCTGGCCCAGAAAAATAATCGTTTCACCCTTGTATTCACCCTGAATTTTATCCATATAGGAATTGCTGAGATGGTCTGCAAAAACATCGGCAAATTTCAGCTGTTCCTGAGGACTGAACGATTTCCAGTTGCGGGCAAGGGCCCGCTTGGACATTTCGGTAAAATCAAATATCTGACGGGTAATGGCCAAAATCTTGTCCCGCTGTTGCTGTCGCTGATCCGGGTCCTTATATTTCGGATCTTTCAGAAGGCTTAACACCGTTTCTATCGGATTCTTCAACGCCTCCATGGGAGAGGCCGCCGCGGACAGGCCTGTCCGCCCTGTCAGTATCAGCAGTATCATCATAACCAATGCATAAAAACAACGGATTCGTGTTATAGACATAAGCACACTCCTGCAAGCCAGGGCAAATGAATTTTTTGCCGGTTTTAATAGAAAATTATTATTACAATCTTTATATTTTTAGTGTCAGCCATTTGAAAAAGCAAGTGATATTTTGGCTGTTTTCAGTAATCCTTGCATGATCACCTGATGTGTGACACCCAAAAATATTAACTTCAGGGATTTTCCATGAAAACCCCCTGTTTTCCAATGATCAGAATTCTTTATTAAGTCAATGGCATTGGCTTGACACATCCGGATTGTTCGCTGTAGTATGCAAGCAAAGAAAGAAAAAGTTTATTGAGCAAAGGGATTAGCCATGACAATCCAGTCAACTGTTAAACTGTCGGTTTCCGCCTTGGGCCGAATGACCCTGGCCCCTGTCCAGACGCTGGGTAAAATGACCGTATTTTTTTTCTGGGGGGTGATTCATATTTTTTCTTTGCCGCTCCAGATCTATAAAATTGTGGAACAGGTTTTTTTTATCGGTATGAAATCTGTTTTTGTTATCTGCCTGACAGGCGCATTCACGGGAATGGTACTGGGTCTTCAGGGATATTACACGCTGGTGAAATTCGGATCCGAAGGAGTGCTGGGTGCAGCCGTGGCCCTGTCGCTGGTTCGGGAAATGGGACCGGTGCTGACCGCAATCATGGTTATCGGCAGAGCCGGTTCCGCAATGGCTGCGGAAATCGGCATCATGCGGATATCCGAGCAGATTGACGCGCTTGAAACCATGG
Source organism: uncultured Desulfobacteraceae bacterium (assembly GCA_903909505.1). Classification (GTDB taxonomy): domain Bacteria; phylum Desulfobacterota; class Desulfobacteria; order Desulfobacterales; family Desulfatirhabdiaceae; genus RAAP-1. Next base: position 3,561 of record CAIVVZ010000100.1, on the reverse strand, counting down.
ATATCGATCCGGTAAGATTTCTGGTCAGTCCCAGAATTGCCGCGGCGCTCATCAGTTTTCCGCTTCTGACCGCCTTGTTTGATGTCATCGGAATTTTTGGTGGATATCTGACGGGCTCGCTCCTTCTGGGAATCAATCCGGGCATTTATTTCGCACGCGTCGAATCCAGCGTGGTGATGAAGGATATTTCCGGAGGCTTTGCCAAATCCATCGTATTTGCGTTGGTAGTGGTAACCGTATGCTGCTTCAAGGGATATTTTACCCATTTGCAGACTGAAGGCTTTGGATCAAAAGGCGTCAGTCTTTCAACAACATCCGCCGTGGTTCTGTCATGTGTTCTGGTACTCATTACGGATTATATATTGACTTCGATTCTATTGTAACGCCTTGCAGATATCTGGAATCAGGGAACAGCGGTTTGCTGCCCCCCTGATCTTTTTTTATTCAGGATTTGACTGAGATATGTTAACAATTTTGGGTGGCCATTCATGAAAACACCGTTGATCCAATTGAACGATATTCATAAAGCATTTGGCTCCAATAAAGTTCTGGACGGCATAACGCTCAGCATTTATCAGGGGGAAATTACTACCATCATCGGAAAGAGCGGTGGCGGAAAAAGTGTGCTGCTGAAGCACATTATCGGTCTTTTGGAACCGGATTCCGGCCAGATACTTTTCAATGGCCGGCCCCTTTCCGAAATGAAACGACCCGAACGAAAAACCCTGAAACGCAAATTCAGCTACATGTTCCAGGGAAACGCCCTGTTTGATTCACTGACGGTGTATGAAAACGTAGCACTGCCGCTGAAGGAGACAACTTCCTTACGCGAAAAGGAAATTCGCCGGCGTGCTGCTGAAAAAATGGCCCATTTGGATATTCAGGGAATTGAGGACAAATACCCGTCACAGCTCTCCGGCGGCATGAAAAAACGGGTTGCGTTGGCAAGAGCCTTGATGACTGACCCGGAGATCATTCTATTTGACGAACCCACGACAGGCCTGGATCCCATTCGAAAAAACGCCGTTCTCGGCATGATATCCGACTATCAGAAGAAATTCGGGTTTACGGGCGTTGTGGTCAGTCACGAAATCCCGGATGTTTTTCATATTTCTCAACGTATTGCCATGCTGAACAATGGTCGAATTCTGTTCGAGGGAAGTCCGGATGAAATTCAGCGTACCGTCGTTCCTGAAATTCGAAACTTCATTCATGGCCGTGAAGACGGGCAGGGCGCCCTTACCGACAAAAGTCATCAGCCTTATGTCGAGCGGCGATTTTTACAGGAAATGGTTCGCCTTCAGAATCACCATATTGCCTTTTCGCTGGTTCTTTTTACGTTTGAAAATATCGATAAGACCTATGAACACGCAGAGCATATTGCCGGCCAGACCGTAATGGAGAACCTGGCCTTTAAAATTCGCAGTAAAATTGCGATTACCGATTCCTGTTCTCGATTCGGACTGAACAAAATCGTTCTCCTGATTTCTAATGCCGACAGAGCTCAAGCCCATGCATTCTGCGAGAGCCTGGCCAGTGAGATTCAAGGCAAAGACCTCATGGGCCTTAAACCCAATCCTGAATTCTGTTTTTCCATCAGCGTGGGCTTTGCCCAGGCAACCCAGGATAGCAGTCTGGAAATGCTGCTGGAAACCGCGGCGTCCAGTTCAAACCCGTTTTATAAATTCAAAGTCTGTTGATTCGGAGGAACGATGCAAAAGACATCCATTGAAATGGCCGTTGGAGTATTCATGCTGATCGGAATTGCCTGCATGGGGTATTTAACCATTCAACTCGGAAAGATGCAATGGCTCGGGGATAATTTCTATGCTTTGGATGCCAGTTTTAAGTCCGCCGCGGGACTTAAAACCGGCTCTCAGGTAGAAATTGCCGGAGTTCAAGTGGGTCAGGTAGGTTCCATTCAATTTGATCCGAAACGCCAGATGGCTTTGGTCCGATTGAAAATACAGAAAAATATCGTGCTGACGGATGATGTCATCGCGTCCGTGAAGACTTCCGGCCTGATCGGAGATCGCTATATCAAGCTCACCCCGGGCGGATCGGACCTGGTACTGAAACCCGGGGACCAGATTACTGAAACTGAATCCGCCATTGATTTTGAGGATTTGATCAGCAAGTATGTATTTGGTAAGGTATAAGTCAGGCAGTCAAGCTTCTTGACTTGACCCAAAAAACCCTCTATGAATTTATATGAAAGCTATCGAAACTTTATAACCTCACGGGATTTATTGTATTTTTAATGAAACAGCTACTCGAACATCTCATTTTGCAGGCGTTGACATCGGCGCACGAAAACGGAGCGATTTCCTCGCCGGTTTTTCCGCAAATAGTGATTGAAGTTCCCAAAATACTATCCCATGGGGACTATTCTTCCAATATCGCAATGGCGTCGGCCGCTATTCAAAAAATGCCGCCCCGCAAGATTGCCGAAACGATCGTTAAGCACATACAGGATTCGGATCGATTGATTGACCGCATGGATATCGCGGGGCCGGGGTTTATCAATTTCTATCTTCGCCCGGAATCCTGGACCGTTTTTTTAAAGAAGGTTCATGAACAGGGCCTGCGGTATGGGGCCATAAATGTGGGAAAAGGGAAAAAAATTCAGGTTGAATTTGTCAGCTCCAACCCTACCGGTCCCCTTCATGTGGGGCATGGCCGAGGAGCTGCGGTCGGCGACAGTGTCGCCAACATCCTGTCCTTTTGCGGATACGATGTCCAAAGGGAATACTACATCAATGATTCCGGAAGACAAATCAACACCCTGGGCAGATCGGTCTTTCTCCGTTATCAGGAACTTCTGGGTGAATCCGTTCGGTTTCCCGATGACTGTTATCAAGGCGAGTACATTAATGAAATTGCCGGCCGGATTGTCGATCTGAAAGGTTCTGAACTTCTGGACCAGCCGGACGAAAAGGCCGCTATGTTCTGCGCCCGATATGCCGCCGATCTTATTTTAGAGGGGATGAAACAGGATCTGGAGATTTTTGGCGTTATTTTTGACCGCTGGTTCAGCGAACAAGGCCTGTATGATTCCGGGAAAGTCACATCTGTCATCGAGTCCTTCAGAAAACGCGACATTATCTACGAAAAAGATGGGGCGCTGTGGTTCGATACCATGTCGCACGGGGATGAAAAAGACCGGGTAGTGGTCCGTCAAAACGGGCAAACCACTTATTTTGCCTCTGATATCGCCTATCACTACGACAAATTCGATAGGGGATTTGAACAAGTGATTGATGTCTGGGGAGCGGATCATCACGGTTATATCCCCCGGGTGACGGCTGCCATTGTGTCCGGTGGGTACCGGAAAGAGCAGTTTCATGTCATTCTGGTTCAGCTCGTGAGCTTATTGCGGGCCGGCACTCCCGTGGCCATGTCCACTCGAGCGGGCGAATTTGTTACACTTCGGGATGTCATTCAGGAAGTTGGAAAAGATGCGGCCAGATTTATCTTTTTAACACGAAGTTCCGACAATACTCTGGATTTTGACCTGGAGCTGGCAAAGCAAAAAACCAACGATAATCCCGTGTATTATGT
>CAIVVZ010000099.1 GCA_903909505.1 uncultured Desulfobacteraceae bacterium | reverse complement strand
CCAAGGCGGGCGGCGAAGCGTTTCTGAGGCTCGTTACTGCTTGTTGAACCAACCCACCAATTGTGTTGCCCAGTGCAACCGCTGCGCCCAAGCCGCCACCCAGCATTTCCATGGTGTCTTTGGCATCGGTCAGGGAAGTTTTGATTTGTTCCAATAATGGTTGAGGTTTCTTGACTTCTTCAGTGGCTTCATTGATCCGGCTTTCGACCACTTCGAGATTACGCACCTGCGCGGAAGTCAATTGTCCCTGTTTGATTTGTGCAATCTGCTCCTACACGTTTTGCAGGGCGGCTGCAAATTGGGTCGGGCTCTGAATATCGGCAACGGTGCCGTAGTTGATCTGGTCTCGCATCACCACATCCCGACCGGCGTGTATCCCGCCGTTGATATTAATAACCTGCTTGCCTTTTTCGACATCATTTTTCGATTCCGTTGTCATGAAAAATCCCCCCAGTTTGAGATTTACTTTCCAACAATTCGGGAAAATGCAATCGAGTTGGAAAAAACTATTTTTTTCTGAGAATAATGACATAGTCTATTGATCAAACAGTTTCTCTATCAGTGGTTTCACGATTCTTCCGACGAAGATATTCCAACATTCCACAGGCAGTACTTTGTCATATCTTTCTATAATTCAATTTGGTTAATGTGTAATCCTGTATGATAGTTCATAGACAATTGTCAAATTATTTACAGGAATAACACTGGCCGATCTGGAAACATTAGACAAAATGATAAACGACAGAAAACGCTTTGTTTCCATCGAATTTGAACTTTGCCAACAGAGAAAAAGCGCATCATTTTTCCGCAACAGAACAAAAGATTCTCTTTATGAAATCTTGCCAACCGTATTTACATTGTGTAAATATAAATAATGAGATATACTTGGACACAAGAAAAAAGCCGCGGAAATCTTCAAAAGCATGGAATCACATTCGAAGATGCCAAACGGATTTTTGAAGGACTGACCGTCGAACGCGTTGATAATCGTTTCGACTATGGTGAAATCCGCGTGTACGCCATTGGCCTTGTGAACGGCGTAGAAATCACGGTGGTCTACTCCGATAGAGGCGATGACGAAAGACGCATCATATCCGCGTGGAAGGCAGAAGCACATGAAAGACGATACTACTGGAAAAAAATTAAAGGCTTCTAAGGGCACAAATTGGGCGCGGTTACGGAGCATGAGCGATGCCGAAGTACACGCAGCCGTAGAATCTGATCCTGACGCACATCCCACGGATGAAGATTTTTGGGAGGATGCCAAGGTCATTTTGCCGCGGCGCAAGGAAGTCGTAACAATACGGCTTGATGCCGACCTGCTCGAATGGCTTCGGCGGCAACCCGGGTATCAGACAAGGATCAACGCTATTTTACGCAGCTACATGAAAGGCCACTAAAACAGGCGCACCTTTGGCAACTCATATCAAACGCAAGAATTACAATTCTTGTCCATTTTAAAAAAAACAGCTTGACATAAAGAAACAATCGATGTTAGGTTTTTGAAAAATCAAACTTTAAGGAAACATCGTCTCATGAAGCATACCATTTCAGGCAGCTATTATTACGGGTATTTTTATTACTTTAGCACCGATCTGCCTGTGGTGTGCTGATACCCTAAAACATTATCCAGCACTAAGCCGTGGGCAGACTCTGCCCACGGCTTTTTTTTTCTAAAGGTCGTGGAGAAAAAATCTTCACGGCCTTTTTTATTTTAAAAGGAGGAGAACAATCATGAGCATTTTAGGCAAGCAGATTCGACTGGAGCGCATTATCAACCGGAATACCGGAAGAACCGTCATCGTCCCCATGGATCACGGCATGTCCATCGGGCCCATCCCCGGGCTGATCAATGTGAGAGAGGCGATCCAGAAGGTTTCCGAAGGGGGCGCCAACGCCATTGTCGAGCATAAAGGGCTTGTAAAGGCGGGTCATCGCGGCCGGGGCAAGGATATCGGCCTGATCATCCACCTGTCGGCATCCACCTGTCTTTCGACGTATCCCAATGCAAAAACCCTGATCTGTACGGTGGAGGAAGCTCTTAAACTGGGGGCGGATGCTGTATCCATTCAGGTGAATCTGGGAAACGGCGGCGAAAAAGAAATGCTTCATGATTTTGGAAGAGTCAGTTATGACGCCCGGACCTGGGGGATGCCACTGCTGGCTATGATCTATCCTCGCGGCGAGAACATCAAGAATGAATTTGACGTCAATGTCATCAAGCATGCGGCCCGCGTCGGGGATGAGATGGGGGCCGACATTGTCAAGGTATCCTATACCGGATCCACGGAATCCTTTCGCGAAGTGGTCCAGGGTTGCTCGGTTCCGGTCGTGATTGCCGGCGGCCCAAAAATGGACTCCGACATCGATATTCTGGAAATGGTCAAGGGTTCCGTGGATGCCGGCGGCTCCGGCGCTTCCATCGGCAGAAACGTGTTTCAGCACAGCGATCCGACTGCCATGACCATGGCCATAGCCGCCATTGTCCACGACGGCGCGGATGTGGACAGGGCTTTATCCTTCTTGAAATAATCAGGTGGAAAGGTAAAATGATGACACGTACTATCTGGGTCAAAATTGATCCGTGGGATAAGGACATGGCGACAACCGCCATTGAAAATGGGGCTGACGGAATCATGGCGCCGCCGGGGTATTCCGAAAAAATAAAAGAACTGGGAAGAATTCAGACCATTGCCCTGGATGGCGACATCAAGCCGGGAGAAGACGTGGTCTCCTGCCGGATAACCTGCAAGGAAGATGAAGAGGCGATCCTGGCCATGTGCCGGGATAAGAAGGTCATTTTGGACTGCCAGGACTGGAGCATCATCCCCCTTGAGAATCTCATTGCCAGAGGCGCGGATGTCATCGCCCAGGTCAGCAACCTGGAAGATGCCCAGACCGCCTTCGGCATTCTGGAAAAAGGCGTCCGGCATATTCTGCTGCATGCCCCCGATCCGGCATCCCTCAAACAGGCCCTGACCCGTTTACGGTCTCAGGAAGAAAAAACCGTTCTGGAGATTGCCGAAATCCTGAACATTCAGCCGGCCGGAATGGGCGACCGGGTATGCGTGGATACCTGCTCCCTGATGACGGCCGGCCAGGGAATGCTGGTCGGAAACAGCAGCAGCGGCCTTTTTCTGGTCCATGCCGAAAGCGTTTCCAACCCGTACGTGGCTCCAAGGCCTTTCCGGGTCAACGCCGGACCGGTGCATGCCTATACCCGCGTTCCCGGCGGCAAAACCCGTTATCTATCAGAGCTTGGCGCTGGAGATCCGGTTCAAATCGTGGACCATGAAGGCAATACGACGACCGCCGTTGTGGGTCGCCTGAAGATCGAAAAGCGGCCCCTGATGCTGATCACCGCGGCTGTAAACGGCAGGGTGCTGACCACACTGGTTCAAAACGCCGAAACCATTCGTCTGACGCGGCCGGATGGCGAGCCGGTGTCGGTGGTTCATCTGACGCCGGGAGACCGGGTGCTGGTAGCCACCGAACAGGGCGGACGGCATTTTGGATATGCCATCCAGGAAACCATCACCGAAAAATAAGAAGTTGAGAAATAGAGGAACGCATCACTTTATGAGCACGCACATTGCAACACCCGCCGGAGACGATGCAGAGGCTGAAGACATGGACGGCCTGCGAAAGACCATTGACGCCATTGATGAACAAATCCTGGATCTGATCTGCACAAGACTGGATACCGCCAGAAAAATCGGCACGATAAAAGCAAAAAACGGCGGTCCGGTTTTTGACAGCGCCAGGGAAGCGCTGCTGCTAAGCCGCCTGAATCGCCTGAACCGCGGGCCGCTCAGCACGGGCGCCCTGCACCACATTTTCAAAGAAATCATTGCCGCCTCCCGGGAGATTCAAAAACCGGTGACGGTTGCCTACCTGGGCCCGGAAGGCACGTTTACCCATCTTGCTACCCTGAATCATTTTGGACGGGGGGTTCAGACGGCGCCCCTTACCCGGATTCGGGATATCTTTGCCGGCGTTGATAAGGAGATCTACCCTTTCGGGGTGGTGCCGGTTGAAAATTCCATTGAAGGCGCGGTCAACCCGACGCTCGATCTGTTCTGGGAATCGGAAGTCCAGATCTGCGCAGAAATTTACCAGACCATTTCCCATGACCTGCTCTCGGTTGCAAAAACCCTTGAGGACATTGAGGTGTTGTATTCTCATTCCCATGCCTTTGCCCAGTGCCGGGAATGGATTGGCCGCCATCTTCCGAACTGCCGGCTGGTACCATGCGAAAGCACGGCGCTTGCCGCTCAAAAAGCCCTGGAAAATCCCAGATCCGGTGCCATTGCCGGCAGGGAAGCTGCCCGTATTTATCAGCTACCGATTGCCGCCTCCCGGATCGAAGACAGCATCCGCAATACGACCCGGTTTCTCGTTATTGGGAAAAAAATGCCCACCCGGACCGAGCAGGATAAAACCTCCCTGCTCTTTGCAACCCATCATGTTCCCGGCGCACTTTACAAGGTCTTAAAGCCCATCAACGACGCCGGACTCAATATGGTCAAGCTGGAATCCCGGCCATCCCGAAATGAAAACTGGAGCTATCATTTTTTTGTTGATATTGAAGGCCATATAGAAGATGCTCCGGTTCAGCAGGCGGTTGATGAAATGAACAAAATGTGCATGATGCTCAAATGCCTGGGATCCTACCCCAGGGCATGACGGACGAGGGAATCATGATTGATGCAGCAACACAGGTTTTTGCCGTAATGGGAAACCCGGTCCGCCACAGTCTGAGCCCGGTGATGTTTAACCGGGCTTTTTCAGAAATCGGATACAACGGTGTATATGTCGCTTTCCAGGTCACGGCGATCGGTGATGGCATGGCCGCGATGCGCTCTTTGGGCATTCAGGGAGCCAGCATCACCATTCCGCACAAAGTTTCGATATTGGACTTTCTGGATGAACTGGACCCCATGGCCGAGAGCATCGGCGCAGTGAATACGGTCATCAACCATGAAGGCCGCCTCAAGGGATATAACTCGGACTGCCTGGGCGCCATAAAAGCCCTTGAAGAGATCACCCATCTCGATGGAAAACAGGTCGCCATCATCGGCGCGGGTGGGGCTGCGCGCGCCATCGGTTTTGGCGTCAAGTCTCGCGGATCCAGATTGACCTTTATCAACCGGAGCATTTCCAAAGGAGAAAAACTGGCAACAGCGCTGGATGCAGATTTTATCCCCATTTCGGAGCTTCGATCCCTTCCCTTTGACGTGCTGATCCAGACCACATCCGTCGGAATGACACCGCACATCCATCAATCACCCGTTCCGGCTGCGTTGTTAACCCCAGACCTTCTGGTCATGGACATCGTGTACGCGCCTCTGAAAACCCGGCTACTGAAAGATGCCATTGAGGCCGGATGCCCGACAATCAACGGCCTTTCCATGTTCATTCACCAGGCTGCGTTTCAATTTGAGCTGTGGACCCAAGGCCCGGCGCCTCTGGCCGCCATGAAACAATCCCTGATGGATAGCCTGAATAATCCCCAAAAAAATCATATATAGAAGAACCATTCATAAAAGAGAGACTCATGATCGAAATTCAATCGCGCCCGGTTCGAAACGCCACTGTCACGGTTCCGGGATCAAAGAGTTACACGCACCGCGCCCTGATTGTATCCGCTCTGTCCGACGGCGAATGCGAAATCCAAAACGGGCTGGACAGTGAAGATACCCGGCTGACCCGGGATGCATTGCGGCAAATGGGCATCTCCATTGATCAGGATTCTGCGTCGTGGCGGGTCCGGGGGGCACATGGCATGTTGCAGCCTTGCGGCAACCCGATTTTTCTGGGTAATTCCGGAACTTCCATGAGGCTTCTGGCCGCGGTTTGCGCTCTGGGAAAAGGAAAATACATTCTGACCGGAACCCCGCGCATGCAGGAGCGGCCCATTCAGGATCTTCTGGAAGGACTGCATCAGATCGGCGTCAAAACGCTATCGCTTGGCCGTCCGGGATGTCCGCCCATTGAAATTGAAGCCGGCAGGATTTCCGGCGGCCGCGTATCCTTAAACTGCGGCACCAGCAGTCAGTATCTTTCGGCCCTGCTTCTGATCTCCCCCTTGACACGGAACGGCATGGAGATCACGGTTACCGAAGGCCCGGTTTCAAAGCCCTATATTGACATGACGATCGACATCATGAATCAGGCCGACGTCAGCGTGGCACGAGACGGATATCAGCGCTTTCAGATCGCCGGTAACCAGGGATATCGATTCGGAAGGTTCCGCGTGGAACCGGATATCTCCCAGGCCGGATATTTCTGGGCCGTGGCTGCGGTGACCGGCGCAACCAT
>CAIVVZ010000098.1 GCA_903909505.1 uncultured Desulfobacteraceae bacterium | reverse complement strand
TAAAGGGAATGCTGGCATCCTCTTCCAGAAGCGATGCAACCGCCTGCACCTGCTGGGAAGTCAGATGCAGTTCATCGGTAATCAGTGAAACATGGGATAAGTTCATGAAGCCTCGTCAGTTTAAAATTGAGCGATGGCTTGGCATCGCCGGGCAAGGTATTCCAGCGCCAGAATATAGCCATCGCTGCCCAGTCCGGAAATCTGCCCGGTTGCAACGCCAGCAATCATCGAGTGGTGGCGGAAGGGCTCCCGCTTGTAGATATTGGAAAGATGAACCTCAACCACCGGAAAGTTCAGAAGCAGCAGAGCATCACGGATCGCCACGCTAGTATGGGTATAGGCGCCGGGATTAATGATCAGGCCCTGATGGGAGTTCATGATTTCCTGAATTTTCTCCACAATGGCCCCTTCGTGGTTGGATTGAAAGGCTTCAACGCGCACGCCCAAGCGGTTTCCGGTTTCTTTCAGCGCGGTGTTGATGTCGTCGAGCGTGGCCTTTCCATAGACTTCCGGCTCTCTTTTTCCCAGCATGTTCAAATTGGGACCGTGAATCACCAGGATGGCGTGTTTTTCAGGCAGGAGTTCCATGATCACCTCATGTATCAGCAGGATGCCGGCTGATTATCTGTTTGAGAGTGGAAATGGTTTTTCGGTAGTCCGGGCTCTCGAAAACGGCCGAGCCGGCCACAAAGGCATCCACACCAGCCTCGGAGATTTCCAGGATGGTGGTTTCATTCACCCCGCCGTCGATTTCAATCAATGTGGACAGATTTTTGCTTTGAATCCATCTTCGCAGATCCCTTGTTTTCTGAAGGGCACTTTGAATAAATTTCTGGCCCCCAAAGCCCGGATTTACGCTCATGATAAGGACAAAATCCAGATCTTCCAAAACCCATTCCAGAGTCGACGCCGGGGTGGCCGGGTTCAGTACGGCGCCGGGCCGGCAGCCGCATTCCCGGATCAGGTGAATCGTCCGGTGCAGATGCGGACAGGTTTCAACCTGAACGGAAATCAAGGAGGCACCGGCATTGGCAAAATCCGGAATGAACCGGTCCGGATTTTCAATCATCAAATGGACATCTATGGGAAGGTTGGTTACCTTTCGAACCGCTTTCACCACCATCGGACCCATCGTGATGTTGGGAACAAAATGACCGTCCATGACATCCACATGGATCCAATCGGCGCCGGCCGCCTCAACCGCTTTGATTTCTTCTCCCAGCCGGGAAAAATCGGCCGATAATATGGAAGGGGCAATGTATTTCATTCTTCTCTCCCTGTGTAAGTTTCACAATTTAATTGAAAGCATTAAGTTTTAATCGTTAAGTCATAAAAATATATGAACCTATCGACTGAATAGCACATTTATCACTTTCATTTAAACCGGATTTTTTCAGTAGATGTCAAACTTCAGCAACCGTCCGTCAAGGCCACCGTTCTTTAATGGAAGTTTCATGGACGGCTTCAGGCCGATATGGGGTATCAGATCCCGATTCCCCGCATAGACATAAGCCTGGGAATTCAGGCATCTTTGCTTCAGAAAATCGCCAAAATTCTTATACCACAACTCAAGCTCGGCGGGATTGTCCAGGCGGATGCCGTAGGGCGGATTGCAGACAATGAGCCGGTTTTCAAGTCTTGAGATCTGCTGAAAATCTTTCACAACCACCGCAATGCGTTCACCATGGGGAAGCTCTCGGAGATTTGCACGGGTTGCGGCAACGGCCTTTTCCGAAATATCGCTGGCCGCGATCAGCCCGTCCGGAAGTTTACGGATGTGCCGATCCGCTGTGGCCTTGACCTGTTTCCAGCTTTTTCTGTCATAATCGGGAAGAAACTCAAACCCGAACCGTTTGCGGAGAATACCGGCCGGAATGCGGCAATAGTGCATCAGGGCTTCCGTGACCAACGTTCCGGAACCACACATGGGATCATACAGGGGGCGCTCGCCGTTCCATGCGGAAAGATGGATGATGGCTGCGGCCAGCGTTTCCTGGATCGGGGCCTTGACCGTTTGTTTCCGATACCCCCTACGGTGAAGTGATCCGCCTGAAGTATCGATGCCGATCACGGCCTGATTGTTTTCAATATGAAGATTGATCCAGATGTCGGGATTGATCTTTTCAACCGTCGGCCGGCTTCCGGACAGGGTCCTGAAATAGTCTACAATGGCGTCTTTCAGTCGAAGCGCGGCGAACTCCGAATGATTGATGGCCGTGCTGTTCGAGACGCTGGCAAAGACGGCAAACGTGTGATCCGCAGAGAAAAAATCACGCCACTCGATGTCCGAACCCTTCCGGTAGAGATGATCGGCGTTTCGGCAGGAGAAGATGCTGAGCGGCGCAATCACCCGCGTGATGAACCGGGTTTCGTAATTGACGCGATACATCACATCGCGGCTGGCATTAAAATAAACGCCCCGATATGCTGGCCTGATATTTTCCGCCCCCAGCTTCAACAGCTCTTCACATCCGATATTCAGAATGTCGTCCGCGATCTGGGCAAAATATTCTTGATTCAGTTGATAGTCATACATGGTTTCAGATAGCCATCTTGGGTTGATCGAACGG
>CAIVVZ010000097.1 GCA_903909505.1 uncultured Desulfobacteraceae bacterium | reverse complement strand
TGGAGGCGCACACAAAATATCCGGTGCTGAACGTGGGTCTTTTTCGCAATAACCGGGTATTTGCCCTGAGCAGTCTGGCGGCGCTTCTCAACTACGCCGCCACCTTCGGCGTGACGTTTTTCTTCAGCCTGTACCTGCAGTGTGTGAAGGGCATGACGCCACAGCAGGCCGGAGCGGTTCTCATCGTCCAACCCGTGGCCCAGGCCCTGTTTTCCCCGCTTTGCGGACGCCTTTCAGACCGGTATTCGGCGGCGTGGGTGGCAACGGGAGGCATGGCGCTCTGCGCGGCGGGTCTCGGCATCAGCGTTGCCATCTCCGCATCCACGTCACTGACGGTCCTTGCCGCCATCTTCCTGCTGCTGGGACTTGGTTTTGCCCTGTTTTCGTCCCCCAACATGAGCGTGATCATGGGCAGTGTAGCCCCCAGGCATCTTGGCGTGGCATCCGGGCTCGTGGGCAGCATGCGCACCCTGGGCATGATGACCAGCATGACCATCATCACGGTTCTGCTGTCTGTCTTCATGAAGGGCCATGCCATCACATTCGAAACGCAAACCGATTTTCTTCTGACGATGCGCGCCGCGCTGGCCTGTTTCTGCCTGCTGTGCGGCGGAGGCATTCTGTGCTCTATCGGCAGACTGCGCCGCTGAAGATCCGGATCCGTCTTTGGCGAAAATGGCTGCCATCGCCGGTTGCGACATCCGATGTCGACTTGTGGATAATTATGGACTTTTCTCGCGAATCGCCTATATTGAAAAAGAAGCAGAACCCGAAAAAATCCCGGAATCTTGAATATCATCTCACAGAGGAATAACTCAGAAAATGCGCTGGAAACTCTATTTCAATATCCGTCAAAAAGTTATTTTCGGACTGACGCTCGGGATGATGGCTGTTGCGCTGGTGGGCGGACTCTCCTTCCGGTATCTTAAAGAGATCGAACGCAAACAGCATCTCGTTGAGGTTGCCGATGATCTGAACAATGTCATTCTGGAGATTCGAAGGTATGAAAAAAACTTTCTTCTCTATGGATCTGATCAGGATTTTGCTGAAAACCGGTTGTTTATTGAAAAAGGCCTGAGCGCCATTCAATCGATTGTTCCAGAAATACAAAACTTAAGAGGCGCTCCGCATTTGAATCTTCTCGAGCAGGAATTTCTGGCATATCGATCCACCATGGATCGAATTGAAAAATGCGGCGGCCAGCACTTGCGATCCTGCGATCAGAAAATCGAAGATAGATTGCGGGAGCAGGGGAAAAAGCTCCTGGATATTTCTCATCAGTTGGTCACTTATGAACGCCAGCGCATATTGACCATCATCAAAACCTTAAAAAGCCAACTGGCCGCATCCATTGTTCTGTTCATATTTGCAGGGCTGTTTCTGATTGTCGTGGTCATCAAAAAAATCATTCGGCCTCTGAAGGTTATCGAACAGGCGACGCTTCAGATTGCCCAGGGGGATTTCAGCCATTTACCGATTACGGGCAATTGGGATGAAACACAGCAGGTATTGCAGGCGTTGAACCGAATGACCTCAGAACTGGAAAAACGCCAGGAACAACTCCTTCAGGCCAGAAAGCTCTCCTCCATCGGAATTCTGACATCCGGCGTGGCGCATCAGTTGAACAATCCCCTCAACAATATTTCAACCTCCTGTCAGATTCTTCTGGAAGAATTCGGACAGGGCGACCCGGAGTTCATGCACAAAATGCTGACCAATATCGAGCAGGAAGTTCACCGGGCCCGGGACACGGTCAAGGGGCTTCTGGAGTTTTCCCGGGACAAGGAATTTGCGCTGATTCCCCATTCACTCAAGGAAGTGGTGGATCGCTCGGTCCGGCTCATGTCCAGCCAGGTGCCTCCGGGCATCGACATTGTGCGGGATGTTCCGGCGGACATGATTTTGAATCTGGATTCCCAGCGCCTCCAGGAGGTTTTTTTAAACCTTCTGATGAATGCGGTCCAGGCCATTGAAAGCCCTCCCGGACAGATCCGCATCTCCGCAGTGCCGGAGCAGACAACCCATCAGGCGGTCATCACCGTGGAGGACACGGGAGCAGGAATTCCCGAGGATCACTTCAGCCATATTTTTGACCCGTTTTTCACCACCAAACCCGTGGGCACGGGAACGGGCATGGGGCTTTCCGTCGTATACGGAATCATCCAAAAGCATCAGGGCACGATTTCCGTTGAAAGCAAGGTTGGAGAAGGCACCCGCTTCAGCATCCGATTGCCTTTACAGCAATCCGCATAAGGAAGGTCGTACGATGGCCGCGCGCATATTGATTGTGGACGACGAAAGCATCGCCCGGGAAAATCTGGGGTATGTTCTCCGTAAGGAAGGTTTTGAGACTGTTTGTGTGGACAGCGGGACAAAAGCCCTTCAGGAGTTGGAAAACAGGGATTTTGATCTGGTGATGACCGATCTTCGGATGCAGGGCATGGACGGCATGGAAGTGGTGGAACAGACCCGGGAAAAATATCCGAGCACGGAGGTCATTGTCGTTACCGGCTATGCTACGGTTACCACTGCGGTCGAGGCCATGCAGAAAGGCGCATTCTATTATCTTCCCAAGCCCTATCAGATTGATGAGGTTCGCATTCTGGTGCACCAGGCCATCGAAAAACGGTCTCTTCGACAGGAAGTTGCCGAATTAAAGAAACAAATCCAGTCCCAGCAGACATTTCCCCTCCTGATCGGACAGAATCCGAAAATGATCACCTTGAAAAACACCATTGAGCAGATCTCACCCGCGGACTGCACGGTATTGATCCTGGGAGAAACCGGAACTGGAAAGGAACTTGTCGCCAAAACCATTCACCAGTTGAGCAATCGCTCCGCTAAACGGTTTCTGGCCATTAACTGCGGCGCATTCAACGAAGAGCTTCTGGCCAATGAGCTCTTCGGGCATGAAAAAGAAGCCTTTACCGGGGCCCGGGGAATCCGCAAGGGCCTGCTGGAATCGGTTCAGGGCGGAACCATTCTGCTGGATGAGATCGGGGATATGCCGCTTTCCATGCAGGTAAAGTTGCTTCGGGTGCTTCAGGAAAGGACCCTGATCCGTGTTGGCGGCGTTGAGGAAATCCCCATCGATATCCGGATTCTGGCTGCCACAAACAAGGATTTGAAAACAGAGGTCGACACCGGAAAATTCCGGCAGGATCTGTTTTACCGCTTGAATGTCATATCCCTTGACGTTCCTCCGTTGATAGATCGAAAAGACACCCTTGCCCTGTTGTGCCGGCATTTCATGAAACGATTCTCGGACGCTCAGGCCAAGGATGTGACGCAGCTATCGGATGAGGCCATGGATATTTTGATGAATTACGGGTTTCCGGGAAACGTCCGGGAGCTGGAGAATATTATTGAACGGGCCGTCACGCTGGCAACCGGATCTGTAATTGAAATCAAACACCTCCCCACCGATCTACAGCAGCTTAAATTTCACATCCAGTGCCAGAGGAAAAGCGATTTTCTCACGCTGGAAGAAAATGAAAAATCATATATCGCCTGGATTTTGGATCAGGCCGGAAACAACAAAACCAAGGCAGCGGCAATCCTGGGAATCGATCGCGTCTCCTTGTGGCGAAAGCTGCGACGGTATAACCTGGAAGATTAACAAATGGGAACACAATGCGGTCTCTTGACCGTTTCCGCTCTCCTCGCGATGCTTTTTTCAGCATTTAGGTATTGGTGCAGTATGATATTTGCATTTTAAATATGAAAGCTCTATATCTGAAACTGCCAACAGTTCAAGGGCAGGGAGATTCGCTGAAAAGGAAAATATGATGATCATTCAACCACACACCATAAATAATGAAATAAAGAGGCAATCCTTTCGGCAGGTCTGGCGTATGACCACCTTATCGAAGCTGGTTTTTCAATACGGGTATTTAACATTATGTGTTCTGTTGATCACCGCTTCTGGGTATTGTTTAGAGTTTGCGCCATTAAACCCCGACTTTGTAAGTCACCTGGATAATGTTGCAAGCGGAAGAGAGATGGTACAAATGACAGAATTCGGGCATCCATTGGGCCATATTCCAAGTCCGGTTGATTTGTCGCATGTTGACCGTCTTTTGAGTTTATCGCTTGACCGTTTAAATAGAAATCTTGATCAATCCGTGCAATATCCTGCCAAATATGATCTGAGAACAACCGGAAAATTAACACCTGTCAGGGATCAGGGCAATTGCGGGGATTGTTGGGCTTTTGCAACCTACAGCTCGCTTGAATCCTATCTGATGCCTTCGGAAAATTGGTATTTTTCCGAACAGGATCTGGACAATAATCATGGATTTGATTCGCCGCCTTGCAGTGGCGGCAATTCATACATGTCCATGGCCTATCTTTTTCGGTATAGCGGCCCAATTATGGAAGCGGATACCGCCACTGCTCAGGTTCAGAAACATGTTCAGAAGGTGGAATACATTCCCCGTACGAAATATGCATTCAATGAAATCAAACAGGCAGTAATGACTTCTGGCGCTGTCGATACATCAATCGGGTGGTATGATTCCGCCTACAAATCTTCTAACAGTTCATACTACTATAGCGGATCAGGCATGGACAATCATGACGTTGCAATTGTCGGCTGGGATGATACTTACAGCAAATCCAATTTTAAAACAACGCCTCCGAATGACGGGGCTTTTATTATTCGAAACAGTTGGGGGGCTGGTTGGGGCGATGGCGGATATTTTTATATGTCCTACTATGACACATACGCGGGAAATAATTGCTGGGCATTTGATAACTCGGAATCACCGACCAATTATTCAACCATATACCAGTATGATCCACTGGGATGGGTAGACAACATCGGATCCACACCCTCTTCATCAACAGGATGGGGGGCAAATATTTTTACGGCAACATCCGCAGAGCCACTTAAAGCAGTCAGCTTTTATGCTGTAAGCAATAATACGACATACGAAATCGATATTTATTCAAATGTTACTCCGGGAAAGCCTACAAGCGGAACACTATCGCTTACACAATCAGGAACAGTATCGAATGTAAGTTATGTAACGATACCGCTGAATCGGCCGGTTTCCCTGACAACGGGGACGCTTTTTTCCGTTGTCGTCAAATTTGTGACACCCGGGTATAATTATCCCGTAGCTATTGAGACGCCCATGGCAAATTACGCGTCAAAGGCTTCTTACAAACCCGGTGAAAGCTTTTTTAGCAATAATGGGCAGTCCTGGAAGGAAATATCTAACAGTACTTATGAGAGTAATGTGTGCATCAAAGCATTTGCCGGGCAGATCAATGTTGCCGGTCAAGTCGGCAATTGCGCCCCGGGAATAAAAGCAAATGGACAGGAGGGTTCGGTTACCGTCTCGCCAGGAACCCCTGTTTCCATAACAGCCAGCCTTGAGCCTGGAAATGAAAATGGAAAACTCGCTGACTGGTGGATAGCTTACAACTCACCTGACGGCTGGCATTCATTCACTTCAAATGGATGGACTACAGGAATCAAATCGTATGGTCAATATCCGTTGTCCATCATATCCCCTGTGGAAATTTATTATTCCGCTTCTCTAACTGTTGGAGACTACGCTTTCTGTGTAGGCGTGGATATGAGTCCTGATGGTATTCTTGATTTGCCGCTGCTTTATTACGATGTCGTTCAAGTACATGTAGTCAATTAGAATGCGTTAATACGTCTCTTTGCGAAACCATCAAAAATCAGTTCAAGGTATTCACTGAGGGAAGATCCGCCGATTTCCATCCTCCGCCCAGCGCTTTGATCAGCAGAACGCTTGCGGCCAGTTGTCGACTCCGGATTTCCAGTAATGTTCTTTCGTTGGCAAGTTCCGCGGTCTGGGCGACGATAACATTGATATAACTTACGGTTCCGGCCTTATACTGGTTGATCGTAACCGTTGCGGCCTGCCGGGCTGCATTAACAGCCTCTGTTTGGACGCGTACTTCTTCCCCCAGGATGCGGAGCGCGGCCAGATTGTCCTCAACCTCCTGAAAGGCGTTAAGAACGATCTTGCGATAAGAAGCGGCGGTAGCATCATAGGCAGCCAGTGACTGGTCG
>CAIVVZ010000096.1 GCA_903909505.1 uncultured Desulfobacteraceae bacterium | reverse complement strand
CTCTTTGAATATGCCACAACTATGTAAAAGAGCGCCTATCTTCAAATGCTTAAAGGCCATACGAAAATCGTAATCAAGCACACGAGGTTTGGCTGAAAAATGTTTTTGCAAAGACAGAGAGAAAGATTTAGGATATTTCATAATGGCTCCTTATTTGAAATAAGTTGAATAACTTAGCGGTATCAACCATACCAAATCTGGAGCCGTTTTTCAATTATAAAGTTAATTATATCATGTAATTATATGCAAATTTCGATGTGCGAAACTTCAGTTATGATGGCTTCCCCGTATCCGCTCTTCAAAGCCCAGTCGAAGTAGTAGATTCCGAAGGGCATCGAAAGGAGTACTTGCATCCGAAGCACCTCGCAAAACCTGGAAGAGCAATTTCTTGTATTTGACGGTCATATGATTATCAGGTTATATGTTACCTCATGTTGAATAATCAAACGCTTTCGTGTTTTCATTTCGGGGAACTCTTCCGTTAGAAAAGCCGTGAAGGGTGAATGGCTTCACTCTTCACCATTCACTATTCACGTTTTTTAACCTTTCACAGGCGCTTTCAGAACGAAGCAAGCACCCCAAGTATCACACCCGATAGCTTTTTCGGTCAGCCATTCCTCGACATGCAGGCATTGAAATCCGGCGTGGGCGACAATCAGGTCAATCTCCGGTTTGAAGAAATAGCGCATGGTGTGGGTTTCATTCAATTCGGCGACAACCTGGGTGGCAATGTCGCGCACAAACACATGGTAGTTTACATCCACCAAGTTTTCATTGGGGTGAAGAACCGGTTCGGCCAGACGGGTGATCTTGGTTTGATCGTCCTCCATCCGTTTGACGCGGACCGCGGGGCGTTCGGTTAAAACCGCCGGGCCGTACCAGACATCAAAAATGAAGACACCGCCGGGGTTCAGATGCTGCCGGGCTGTTTCGAATGCCGCCGTCACATCGTTGTTGGTTGTCTGGTAGCTGATGATGTGAAACAGGGCGATTACCGCGTCAAATTGCTTGTTTAGCCGGATGTCACGGATGTCTCCGGTGGTGAAGGTCAGCCGGTCACGCCCGGTAGCCCTGTTTTCAGCCAAGGATAGTGATCGGGCAAACATATCCGGACTTCGATCGATACCGTGAACCGTGAAGCCTTTTTCTGCCAGCAGGCAGGCGTGGATGCCGGTTCCGGAACCAAGTTCCAGAATGGATTGAGCTGCTGGATGAAATTTTCGGATCAGGCCCGCGACATATTCGGCCTCCGCAGCATAGTCCTTGTCCCGGTAGAGCAGGTCATAATAGCGGGCATAGTCGGCAAAGACCGCTGGACTGTTCTTTGGATTGTCATTTGATCGGTTTTTATTTATTTCAGGCATCTATGTTTGTCCTGTCCTTGTTGTGCCTCGCCCAAAACGGCTTTCACCACGTCACAGACCTGTTTCAGTTGCGCTTCGGTCAAGGTCAATCCGGAGGGGAGATAGAGGCCCTGCCGGGCGATACGCTCAGCGATGGGATATTTTTCATCCTGAAAAAGGCCCCTGTCGTGGAAAACGGGCTGTTCGTGCATGCCAAGGAAGAAGGGGCGGGTTTCCACGCCTTTTTCCTTTAGTTTCTGCGCGAATCGGACGGCGTCCAGTCCCGTGCTTTCATCAAGGACGATGCCGTACATCCAGTACACCTGTTTTGCCCAGGTTTCTTCCACTGGCAACTGGAGACCGGGGATGCCCTGGAGACGTTCCGCGTAGGCATTTCCCATCCAGCGTTTCTTCGCAATGATCTCCTCCATACGTTCCAGTTGGCCAAGGCCGATGGCCGCCTGCAGGTTGGTGAGGCGGAAGTTGTGGCCGAGTTCGGTGTGATAGAAGCGGCGGTGCGGGAGGAAGCAGAGATTGCGCAGGCTTCTTGCCTTCTCGGCGTAGACGGGATCATTAGTGAGAACCATGCCGCCTTCGCCGGTGGTAATGAGTTTGTTGGCGTAAAAGCTGAAGACGCTGATATGGCCCAGTCCGCCGCAGCGTTTCCATTGGGGGGTTGCGGTGGTTCGGCCGGTCAGATACTCGGCGCCGTGCACCTCGGCGGCGTCTTCGATGATTTTGAGATTGTACTTTTCGGCAAGCGCCAGGATCGGATCCATGTCCACGGGATGGCCATAGATGTGAACGGGCATGATGGCCTTGAGCTTGCCGTCGCCCTCCCTGATTTCCGCTTCGACCTTTTCCCGGACTTGGACCACGTCCATGCACCAGGTACGGGGATCGCTGTCCACAAGGATCGGAACGCCGCCGTTGTAGATGATCGCCTGGGCGCAGGAGATGATGGTAAAGGTGGGCATGATGACCTTATCGCCTGGTTGGAGGCCGATGCAGCCGACGGCGACCTGAAGGGCCGTGGTGCCGCTGCTCATGGCGATGCCGTATTTCATGCCGCAGTATGCGGCCCACTTCTGCTCGAATTCCTCGATGAAGCGGCCGGCGGAAGAGATCCAGCCGGTGCGGAGGCACTCGTTGACGTATGCGATCTCTTTTTCGCCGATGAGGGGCTCATTGACCGGGATCAAGTGCATTCCTCGTCAAACCGAGTTTTGTCGCCATCTCCTGCAAAGGGACCCTGCTTGACTTCGATCATGGATGTTTCTTCCAGCATTTCAAAGGAGTGGCCGCCGCCGCAGAGGAGGATGAGGTCGCCTGAGTGCAGAATCCGGTCGCCGATGAATTCCTTGCTGGAAGCATAGAGCTTTACTTTTACCTTGCCCCGTCGGACAATAAGGACTTCCTACGTGTAAAGGACCTGTCGCGTCATCATATTGTGAACGTGGGCGGCGATCTTGCGGCCCTTGGGATGCTTCATGTAGGCCACCTGCTGAGAAAAACTACCGGGAGTGAAAAATTGAATGCCAGGCTTATCATAATCGGACCGGATGATCAGGGCGATGGGCTCCAGTCCGTGGGTGATGGTTTCGATATTCTCACCGCTCATAAAGATCTCCTGTATTTTTTTGCGGGCGGTTCGGCTTTGATGAAGATGTCTGACATGAAACCTTTGAATAGTGAGGGGCTATGCGGTCTTTGTCTTCCGGCATTTCTGAGTTTGGCAGGCTGCAAGTTGAATGGCATCCAGGGTTCTTAACTCCGTATGCTTTGATGGCTGTAATCTTTTTCCATATGATGGGTTTCGACTCCAAGGAATGAAGGCTGCCGGCAATAGCATCATGGCCATTGGTCAACCGTCACGGGTGAGAAGGTGAATAGGAATTTCAACCTGCTCTTTGTTGAGTATCTTGTTTACAATCTCGACATCCAGGTTTGTCAGACGCGCAATTTCCTGCTCGGTCAGGTTATTCTGTTTCATGTTCCGGATCAGGTTTACACAGGTATTATAGGTGCCTTCCTTCCGGCCTTCCTTCCGGCCTATTTTTTCAGCACTGGTTACATATGGCATTTTTTTCTCCTTTTCAAATTCCCTTAAATCTTCAAGGAATATTTTCTCAAACGCTTCCGGCAAGGTCAATACCCAGTCTATAAAAGCGTACAGATTCAAAACCCCTGTTCTTGAATAGCCTTTTTGATACAAGAGTTTTGTCAGTCCGGTTTTCCACTGCTTTCTTGATGAATGGTCTTTTCTTGTTTCCAGCGCTTTCAAGTGGGCCATTACCACTATGGCAAATGGATTGTCATGATTTTCAAGATATAGCCATTTATCTTTGTAATCAAGGAGTTTTGTTTTTAAATACTCGAGACCCATTGCGGAACCCCACATCCCGTATTGGAAAGGGGGCGGGTCCCAGAATGGTGAGTCGTCCGCCAATACGGCCACACTGGTTACCGGAATTTTGTACCTGTCATAATTTGTGATATCCTTGATATCTCATCTCGGGTTAGAGTCATCATAAAATCTTCAGGAAAACGCTCTATGTTTCTGCTGACTGACTGATTCAGTACTCTGGTT
The DNA here is from genome assembly GCA_903909505.1 of uncultured Desulfobacteraceae bacterium. GTDB lineage: Bacteria > Desulfobacterota > Desulfobacteria > Desulfobacterales > Desulfatirhabdiaceae > RAAP-1. The sequence continues at coordinate 6,235 of CAIVVZ010000096.1, read as the reverse complement.
TCGACACCGTAAAGCCCAGCCAGATCACGGTCCAGCATAACTCTTTGGCCGCGGATCAGAAAAATCAGGCCGGTGATGTTTTCAATTCGGATGATGTCATTCATTCTTTTTCACCATTCACGTTTTCTTTCACCGGCCTTAAACCGTGTCCATGAAGGTTTTTTCCACCCGGTTGAACAGGATAACACCAAGCAGAAGTAGGATCAAGGTTGTTGCGGTGCTATAGAGAAGATAGGTGACGCTGAAAGAACCTGAACCCAGAAAGGCATAACGAAATGTCTCAATAATAGGGGCCATGGGATTGGCAAGGGCCAGCCACTTGTATTTATCGGGGACTTCGGACAGTGGGTAAACAACAGGTGTGGCATACATCAGGAGCTGCACACCAAAGGTTACCAATTGCTGGAGGTCTCTGTATTTTGTTGTGAGCGCGGATATGATGATTCCTCTGCCCCAAGACCCAATCCCGCCATCAACAATAAAAGATAGGGCATGAGAAAAATCCAATAATTCGGTCTGATGAGCGCGCCGTTTATCATGAAATACGCCAGAAATCCGATAAAGAAAAGGAATTGTATGCCAAACTTCAGGATATTCGATATCACGATTGAAAGGGGCACGGTAAGGCGGGGAAAATAGACTTTCCCAAATAGGCCTGCATTGGCAATAAATGTGCCTGAGGTGCGGGTCAGGCACTCTGAAAAATAAGACCAGCAGGTGACGCCCGCCATATAAAAGAGAAACGGGGGGAGCCCGTCAGTCGGGATTTTGGCGACCCTTCCGAATACGATCGTGAAAACGATTGTCGAAAATAAAGGCTGAATCAGATACCACAGCGGACCAAGGATGGTTTGCTTGTACTGGGCGACAAAATCGCGCCAGACAAAGAGCATGGTCAGGTCACGATAGCGCCAGAGGTCACTCAGGTGCAGGTCAAACCAGCCTGACTTCGGGCGTATGATTAAGTCCCAGTTTGTGGTTGTGTTTTGATTCATTTTTTATCCGGGTATTTTGAAAAGTGAATGGTGAAGAATGCGGCTTATTATCTTCAATAACGTACTTTTCCCGGCACCGTTGCGACCGATGATGCCCACGGCCTCTCCGCGGCGGATCTCAAAACTCACATCCTTGAGCGCCCACGCTTCTTCTGTCGTATCGCCCTGAATGATGGGCTTCCCCGTTGCCAGGTCTTTGGTCTTGTGCCAGAGGGTTCGGGCATTCTGCATCAGCACGTCGCGCGGAGCCGTATAGCCGCCTCTTTCCGACTGGTGGCCGATGGTGTATTTTTTTGCCGAGGGCTTCGGCTTTGATGATGATGTCGAATATGGGGCCTGTGAATGGTGAAAGGTGAATAGGACCGGATCGATTATTCCGCCAGAACCTCCTGGATCGAGTCCGCTTCCAGAACCCGCTCAGACCAACGATCCAGTTGCGCCGATGTTGCGCCGGCCAGTTGCGCCTTTCCCCAGTCGGGCAACAGGCCAAACCGACGGATTAACAATCGTTCCAAAAGTATCCGCTTTCCTTCCTGGCGACCTTCCTGAAATCCTTTATCCTTAATATATTGTGCCAACATGGCCGTATCCTCCTGTTCTGTTATGTCTTGGTAAAACGCTTCACGCTCTTCTTCTCGAACCCCGGCATACACATCAATAAAATCCACATATTTGTCAAACATCATCGGTGTTACAAGTTCAAACAACCCGCGATAAGCCCGGCGAATCACTTCATATCGTTCTTCGGGCTTATAATTCATCTTGGGCAGCAGAATTTTGACAACCGGGTTACGTTGATCGTAATAATCCCGGGCGTTATAGTCAAACAGTTTCAAAAGAATGGACAAAATGAAGCAGATCACGGTTCCCCCACCGGTTGTTCAACTCCAGCTTGACCTGCGTACGCCATTTGTTTCTTGCAGTGAACATCACTGTCGGAATTACCAGTGCATCCGGATATTGCTCCATCAGATCCGTTACATACCGCAACAGTCTGTAAGATGATGTCGGGCATGGGGCCTGTGAATAGTGAAAGGTGAAGGGTGAATAAAGCCGTGAATAATGAATGATTACAACAGCGTCCAGGCGGAACGTTGCTGCGTTCCGTGTGTTGTTCCGATAACTATCTAAATATCGGAACAGTTCCCCGGGGTCAGGTCTTGCAATTTAGCGTTTTTCCGGGAAAGCGGACGTGTGACATATCAATCCCTATCGAATATATCTCCGGGTAGTCCGAATTTATCAATCAGATCATTGAGCGCATAAGATAAAATCATGGTTTTCCTGCCATGAGACTTGATCGGATATGATTTCTTCGTTTGTGGTTCATAAAATTTTGGATGACGGCCGCTACTTCTCACGTAAATAACACCAAACTTTGCAAGCAACTTGATAACTTTTCTCAACTCCAAAGCTTTAGGCATAGCTGATGTCCGGCCTGATTTCTTTGGCGGAATCGATTGTGAAAAACTTTATCGATTTGTTAAACGATTTCTTCAGATCAGCGATATTGGTTCGTGCTTCCAAATCATTGAACATTCGCCAGTATTTATTTTGAGCGGAATCATAAAGAATATCAAGTGCTTTATCTTCTACTGCCGTCAGGACATATTCTTTCAATGCCGCTCCCAGAAACTCAAGGGCTTCTTTTTCATTTTTCCCATGAGAAGAAATGGTGAAATCCAGACATCTGGCGACAATCACATCTTCTTCCTTGGTAAAGAGAACATGAAGATTCGGAGACTCCCACACTTCGCCCAGTTTGATCTTTATCCTTCGAGCACTAATTCCTTTCATAAAACACCTCTGCAATTATAGAATGCATTACAAAACAACATGAGCATTATCTTGATTTGATAAACGCGAAAAGGGTGAATAAACCGTGAAATGTGAAGGGTGAAAAAAAGCCTGTCAATTCTTTCCCGAATATCAGAAATGTCCTGCACATAGCCCAGGTCATTCAAAATAAACAGGTGTTATTCAAAAAACCATTTGATAAAAATGAGGATCTCCTGCAAATCCTTTTGATCGGAATCCTTTATTTTACCGGCAACGTGCCTGTGATGTGGATACGTTTTCACATTTTTGTGATGTGGCGCATTGTCCCATCCAATGATCATTGTCTCATCAGGCCGTAGCCAATAATAGCTGTAAGCTTCCATCAAATTGTTAACATATACTTCTCTAACCCAGAGAATGGAGCCGTCAAACAGTCTTAATTTTGCCTTTAATTTTGAAACCGTCTCTTTTTGAACGATTTCGAAGTCCTCGATAGCCTTCACAATTTCAGAAAACGCATCCAATGTTGCATGAAAGCGGTTTACCATCATTGCCCTTTCAGAAGACTAAGCTTGTCTATTTTTTTTGACAATTCATTCGCAACATTCATCAAATAAGTCCATTCGATCCAATCGTCATGGCCTTCAACAGTATCGGGTACTTCCTGCAAAAAATCATCGAAGGTCTTGTTGTATTTGTGCTCAAATAAACGGATATTGTTTTTAAATTCTTCAAGTTGCTTCTGAATATAAGATACCCTTCTAAGAGCAACCTGACTTAATGCTTCAATATAAATCGTTTCCCCTGCTGCAGTAACAATATCCCTGATATCTTTTGGAACTTTGACAGTTATTTCAATCATATTAATACCTCTCTCTGCCCACTGTATTCCATCGTTCCCACAATATTGTCTTTCCTTTCCCGCTATTTTTCTCATAATGGTGAAGGGTGAAGAATGCGGCTTAATATTCAATAGCGTACTTTTCCCGGCACAGTTACGGCCGATGATGCCCACGGGGCGTCTCCGCAGCGGATCTCAAAACTCACATCCTTGAGTGCCCATGCTTCTTCCGTTGTGTCGCCTTGATGATGGGCTTCCCGGTTGCCAGGTCTTTGGTCTTGTTCCAGAGGGTTCGGGCATTCTGCATCAGCACGTCGCGCAGCGCAGTATAGCCGCCTTTTTCCGCCTGGTGGCCGATGGTGTATTTTTTGCCGGGGTTTTCGGCTTTGATGATGATGTTGGGCATGGGGGCTGTGAAAGTTTACAAACTTAAAGAGTGAATAGTGAAGGGTGAATTGCAAAAAGCTTCACCGTTCACTGTTTTTTTAGTCTTTCGGAAAAAAGCAATACGCCCAGCCATTTGAATATTGTTCAACAGCTATGCCGCAGCCTGAGTTGGAAATCCAAGGATATCAACCGTCATCTTGCCCAGTATGTAATCATTGCTTGCTGTGATACGTTCCATATCTTTATAAACATGATTGTCGAGGTACTTTTCACCGCACTGATCACAGACGCCAACTGGCACATTGCGAATAACAAACAAACGTTCGCCCCAACGCCAATCCAGAGTAATGCGAAGCTGCCGTACCTTTCCCTTACAAAAATAACATCTTGTTACCATGTCAAACCTCTTTTTTTCTTGTTTTGAAATCAGGCTCCCAAAGAGTTAAAATCCGGCTCATAAGCAATAATTATCAACAATTCATCATGCTCTAATTTGCCGCATACCACATGAAGCGGTCTAAGCTCATGAGATAACCCAAAAATGAGACAACTTGCACCGCGGGAGTCGTCAGAATAAGGTTCAATGATGGTTCCACTCAAAATGGCTGTTTCAATCTCTTCCAAACTGATCATCCGTAAGCGGATCTTTTCTGTGTGAGAGAAAGACACCACATACTGACCAAGTCTGATCTTCATCCGGATTCTCAGGATATTCATGAACCAATCTTTTTACCGTTTTTGAAGACATGTAATAAAAGACGTGAAAGGTGAAGGGTGAAGTTATCTTTCAGATGCTTTCTTTTTAATGTTGTTGATTAAGCCGGCAAGTTTTTGAGCTATTGATCCGATTTTCGGCCACGGCTTTATTGATGTCGCTCATATCAGATCATCCCGTTCATGGTTTTCTTGTGCAACCTGCCCGATCAACTCATCCCATCGCATGGGAGTGATACCGACGCCGGGACGTTTGGCTGTGATCTCAAAACCCACAGCCTTAAGCACCCACACTTCTTCCATCGTATCGCCCTGTATGATGGACTTCCCCGTTGCCAGGTCTTTGGTCTTGTTCCAGAGGGTTCGGGTATTCTGCCAGACATTAAGTTTTCTGTGGGGTCGCGAATCCATCCCATTTCACCTTTCACTTTTTACGGTTTTTAGATCAGATCTGCAAAGGTTTTTTCCATCTTCCGGAAACGCGATACGCCAAGCCACAGGAAAAAGGCAATGATTGCAAGGCTCAGCAGGAAGCCGGGCATGTAAACGGGGCTGTCTCCGCCCAGGATGCACCAGCGGAAACCGTCGATGACACCTACCATGGGATTGAGGCTATAAAGCAGCCGCCATTGCTCCGGAACGACCTTGCTGCTGAAACCCACCGGAGAAATATAAAGACCGAACTGCACCACAAAAGGGATGATATAACGGAAATCCCGGTATTTTACGTTGAGTGCGGTAATCCAGAGACCGGGTCCCAGGCTGGCCAACAAGGCCAGGATAATGAAGGCTGGCAAGAGGAGTATTGGCCAGCCTGGGGCGAATTGATAAAAAATCATCATTCCGATCAGGATAATGAAACTGATGAGAAAATCGATGAAAGCGGTTACCAGGGTCGCCGCGGGAATGATCAGTCTGGGAAAGTAAACCTTGCCGATCAGATTGGCATTGCTGATCAGGCTGTTGGACGATTCGGAAAGGGCGTTTGAAAATCAGAAAAAGCTCCCGGTAGCGCCAGAGATCCGCCCAGTAGTTTTTCTCCGTGCGGCCTGGCTCGATAATGAGAACAGGCTCGGGTATATGTGGAAGATGGGTTGGTCATTTATTTGATCCCAAGCGAAGCCTTTCGTTGACGACTAAGGCATCCAGCAGTTTCCCGCTGACCCGGCGCTGCTGGGAGGAGTAATGTGGGAGGCAGAAGCAGAACGATTCAAGGCCATTTCAGAGATGGCTTCACAGCTCCGCATGGTGGGTTACATACCCATTATTAGTATAACTTATTAATATAATAATTTATTATAATCGTCTTATCAGCGACTTCCAGCCATTTTCGGCAATATCCGCCAACTTCCGGCATCACAACGGAATCCTTCGCGAATTTTACCATTATCAACTGAGTCACTGATATAAATACCGTATCACCATCTGAAGAGCTTTTACGAGTCTTGTGATCTAGAAATATCTCTGTAAACTTTGGAGATGGATATGTCAAATGAAAAAATTGATGCGGTTGATATTG
>CAIVVZ010000095.1 GCA_903909505.1 uncultured Desulfobacteraceae bacterium | reverse complement strand
TTATCCCTGTATGAATTTCAACGTTTCAAGTCAATAACAATTTCTACTGCCGAAAGTTGTCCTGCCGTGAGGTCATGATGCTTTTCGTCGTAACCCGGTCAATCATCAAGCCCGACGTGATCATGAGCGGCTTTTCCAGGGACGCGGGTCCGATAGATGGCATCCTTTCCGGTGTCCGGGTGCAACGACGGTCTGTCTGACTCATGCATTGACAATTCGGATACCGCCTTATATACCATACACAAACCGGTTTTCATGCCGTTCTTTGATGCGGCTCGCCGGGGTGATTTTCAGATAAATCCCGCTTTTTTGATGAGCCTTTACAAGAAAAGGAGGAGAATATGAAAAAAACTTTATGGTTTCTATTTGCATCCGTATTTCTGTCCGGCGCCGTTTCCCTGGCAGCCGCCGGTGAAAAACTCATGGTTTATACGTCCATGAAGGAAAGTCTCATCGGAAGCCTCCGCGACGCCTTTGTTAAAAAACATCCCGATATCGCCTTTGATTATTACTCCGCAGGAGCCGGCAAGCTGATGGCAAAAATCGCCGCCGAGCGCCAATCCGGCAAAATGACCGTCGATGTCCTGTGGCACAGCGAGGTCCCCGATTTCTACAAGCTGAAACAGGACGGTCTTCTTGAGCCATACGTCTCCCCGGAAGCGAAATACGTGGAAAGTCCGGTAAAGGATCCGGACAGCTTCTTCACACCGGCACGTCTGGGCACCCTCGGCATTGCCTACAACACCAAAAAGGTGACCGTTCCGCCGAAAGATTGGGCCGATCTTCTCGATCCCCGTTTCAAGGGCGGGTTTGGCATCGCCAATCCGGCCCTGTCCGGCACTTCCTTTGTCAGTGTCGCCATGATGGTCAATACCATGGGATGGGAATATTTTGAAAAACTGGCCAGGAACGGCGCCATCATGGGGCAGGGCTCCGGACAGGTCGTCGACGATACGGCATCGGGCGATCTGCTGGCGACCCTTGCCGTGGATTATATCACCATCGACAAGATCAAGAAAGGCGCCTACCTGGGATTTGTCTTCCCCAGGGAAATGCTGGTGGTGCCGAGTCCGATCGCCATCATGAAAGGTACCGGGAACCGCAAGGCCGCCGAAAAATTCATCGATTTTCTGCTTTCAAAAGAAGGCCAGACGCTCATTGCGGCAAGCGGTACGCTTCCCATTCGGACCGATGTAGCGGTATCGACGGATATGGGGCTGGTTCCCGCGGATCAGGCCGTTGAAAGGGCCATGAAGTTGGATTACATCAAAACAATGAATGAAAAAGAGGAAATCATCAAGAAGTTCACCGCGATTCTGAGAGAAAAAAATTAGCGGCTTGCAGCGGCCTTCCCACTTGTGAAGCGGCGTATCTCCTTGAAGAAAAGGAACCGACATGGCGGATGTGACATTGGAAAAGGTCGGTAAGACCTATGGCAATCACCGGATTATTTCTGATTTCAGCGTCACCATTCAGGACGGGGAGTGTTTTACCTTCCTCGGGCCATCCGGTTGCGGGAAAACGGTTATTCTCCGACTGATCGCCGGTTTTGAGCGCCTGACGGATGGCAGAATATTTATCGGAGACCAGTTGGTCTCCGATGCCCAGGACAACATCCACTTGCCACCGGAGGCGAGAAAGATCGGCATGGTCTTTCAGGACTATGCGGTCTGGCCCCACAAGAGTGTTTATGAAAACATCGTCTATCCGCTGCATATGCAGAAAATTGAAGCTGCTGAAGCAAAGAAGCGGACCCTGGCCGCCATCCATCTCGTCAACCTGATCGGTCTGGAAACCCGAATGCCGTTTCAGCTTTCCGGCGGCCAGCAGCAGCGGGTCGCCCTGGCCAGGGCGCTTGTTTCAAGGCCCAGGGTTATGCTCCTGGATGAACCCCTCTCCAATCTGGATGCCAATCTCCGCGAAGAAATGCGCTTTGAAATCACCACGCTGCAAAAGCAGACAGGCGTCACCATCCTCTATGTGACACATGATCAGGAAGTGGCCCTGGCCATTTCGGACCGGTTAGCCGTCATGGACAAAGCCGGACGAATCCGTCAGATCGGCCCTCCCGACGATATTTATGAAAAACCCATTGATCCCTTTGTATTCAAATTCATGGGAATATCAAACTTCATCCCGCTCGAATATCGCAACGGGCAGGTTTTTATCCGCGAAAGCGATGCGTTGCTCGGTTGTCCGGTTCCCCATGGGTGCCTGGACCGGCTTCAGAGTCATGAGCTGATTGCCGGCTGCAGGCCCTATGATATCGAACTGATCCACCAGGAGGGTCATGGCCAGGGGACGATCCAGCGGGTGATTTACCTGGGTGCCACGATTGATTACCGCGTCGCCGTCGGTGGAAAGATTCTGCGCGTCCAGCAGGATGTCCGGGATGCGGGGCAGGGAGGAATACCTTTCCGGGCCGGTGATCCGGTGGGTCTGAAATTTCGAGACCTGAAGTGGTTTGAAAATCGCGGCGCGGATGCGGAGGGGGAATCATGATCCGTAAACTGATCGGCACCTTCGGTATTGCCGAGATCCTTTTGGCCGTGTCCGTATTGATCCTTGTCCTGGTCGTCGCCGTTCCGGTCATTCTGATCCTGTGGACAGCCCTGTTCGTCAACGGCAGCCTGAACACCCGTGACATCGTCAATATCCTGAGCCGGCCCGACACCTACGAGGCACTGAAGAACTCACTGGTCATCGCCGGCGGGGTGACTTTTTTCAGCACCATCATCGGCGTTTTCTTTGCCTGGCTGGTCTCCCGGACCGATCTTCCCTTCAAGGAAACAATGAAGGTTCTCTTCCTGGTTCCCTTTATGCTCCCTTCCTTTATCGGCGCCCTGGCCTGGAAGATGCTCCTGTCCCCGCGCTCGGGATATATCAACAAGTTTCTTTCCGGCCTTTTCGGCTGGGACGGATCACTCTTCAACATTTACAGCCTTTCCGGGATCATTGCCGTGGAGACGATGTACCTGTTTCCCTTTGTCTTCATCCAGGTGGCCGGGGCCCTGGAGCGGATGGACCCGACCCTTGAAGAATCGGCCCGGATTTCCGGGGCAGGTCTTATCACGATCACGCGAAGGATCACCCTGCCGCTCATGATGCCGAGCATTGCAGCCGGCGCGCTGCTGGTGGCCCTTTACTCGCTCGCCCATTTCGGCGTGCCCGCCATCCTGGGAACGGAAAGAGGGATCTACAACATTCCGACCAAGATTTACGAGCAGATTTACCAGAGCGGCGGCAGTTTTGTCGCGATCCGGACCGGAACCATTCTCTCTTCGATCCTGATCATCGCGGCAGGGCTCATCCTCTACCTCCAGAGCCTGGTTCTGAAAGCGGGCAGATTCCAGGTCATTGCCGGAAAAAGCATGCGGCCGATGCTGCTGAAACTTCGCGGCCTCAAGATCCCCCTTCTGATCTTCAGTATCCTCTACATCCTGATCACGGTCGTTCTGCCCACGATGACGATCTTCCTGGTGGGATCGCTGAAGACCTACGGCATCCGTTTCACGATGGAAAACATGAGTTTTGACAACCTCAAGTACATTCTCTTTCAGTGGAAGATGACAAAGGATGCGATCTGGAACAGCTTTTACCTGTCTCTTGGAGCGGCGTTTGTGACGATGATCGTGGGCACGCTGATCTCCTACACGATCGTCAAGATGAAAGTGCGGGGAAAGTTCATCCTGGAATTCTTAGGGGTCCTTCCGTTTTCGGTCCCGGGAACGGTCATCGCACTGGGGGTCATCCTGGTCTGGAGCGGAAAGTTCGGGATCAATCTCTACAACACGGCCTGGATTATTTTTGTAGCCTACATCGCCCGTTACATGGCTTTTTCCCTGAAATCAAACTCCGCGGCGTTGGAGCAGGTGGACGACTCGCTCGAGGAGGCGGCGCGGGCTTGCGGCGCCACCCACTGGCAGACGCTGAAGGATATCGTCATCCCCCTGATCAAACCGGGAATGGTTGCGGCCTTTTTTCTGATCTTTTTACCGGCCCTGCGGGAGCTGACCACTTCGGTTCTTCTCTATGGACCGACAACGCGCACGATCGGCGTGGCGATTTACGCCCTCAACGAAGACGGCGAAACGGTCTATGCGGCGACATTGGCGTCGATCGCCCTGGTCATCATCATCGTCGGGCAACTGGTCATCAAACGGATCACCCGGTCCCGGATCGAGGGGGTATAGCCATGTCACACGTCAAACTACAAGATGTCACCAAACGCTTCGGGAAGGTGATTGCCGTCAACCGTCTCAATATCGAGATCCCGAGGGGCGAGTGTTTTTCCATGCTCGGGCCGTCCGGATGCGGGAAGACAACAACGCTCAGGATGATCGCCGGCTTCGAGGACCTTGACGAGGGGGAGATCACCGTCGGCGAAAAGCTGTTTTCCTCCAGCTTTAAAAAATACTACCTGCCGCCGGAAAAGCGGGACTTTGGCATGGTCTTTCAGGCCTTTGCCGTCTGGCCGCATTTAACTGTCTTTAACAATGTCGCCTTTCCCCTCCAGATCCGGAAGCTGTCGAAGGCCGAGGTCGCGGAGCGGACCCTGCGGGCAATCACCTATACGGGCCTTGCCGGCAGCGAGAAAACCTACCCCAATGAGCTTTCCGGCGGCCAGAAACAGCGGATCGCCCTTGCCCGCGCCATTGCCATCAACCCCACGGTCATGCTGCTGGATGAGCCGCTCTCCAACCTCGATCCCAAGCTTCGCGAGGAGATGCGGTTCGAGATCAAAGATCTCCAGAGAAAATTCGGCTTCACGATCATCTATGTCACCCACGATCAGTCGGAGGCCATGGCGCTCTCCGACCGGATTCTGGTCATGTCCGATGGCAGGGTCCAGCAGATCGACACGCCGCTGAACATCTACCAGAGGCCGGCGAACCAGTTTGTATTTGGGTTCATCGGCCTTTCCAATTTTCTTCCCGTTGAACTCGAAGATGGCGCTGTCTGGATCGAAGGGATGAAAAGTGCCGGACCCGTGAATACGCCGCTTCCCCCGCTGGCGAAGGGCCGGCGAATGACACTTGCCACAAGGCCGTCCGAGATTGATTTCGTGCATGCTGGCGGGGTCCGGGGTATCGTCAAACGGCTTACATACCTTGGCGACATCATCGACTACCGGGTTTTAATCGGCGATGTGATGGTGCGCGTTCAGAAGAACCGGAAGCGGGAGATCTTTCGGCAGGGAGAGCCCTGCGGCCTGATCTTCAACAAGGTCCTGTGGTACGAACGCGAACCGTAGTTAAAACAGATCCCCGATACGGCGCGTTCAACTCCATTTCAAATTGACTTTAACCCTCTTTTATGCTGTATTTATCTTATTGAAAATAAGCCTTTATATGAAGGATCAACTATGTCCATTATTACCATATCCCGCGGGTCCTACAACCGCGGCAAAGAAGTCGCGGAAAAATTGGCCAAAAAATTAGGGTATGCATGCATTTCCCGGGAAATTTTACTGGAGGCATCAGAAGAATATAACGTTCCGGAGATTAAACTGATTCGGGCCATTCAGGACTCCCCCTCGATCCTGGAGCGTCTTACACATAAAAAAGAAAAATATATCACCTACATCCGCGCCGCTCTCCTGAAACATATGCAAAAAGACAATGTCGTGTATCATGGACTTTTCGGACACTTTTTTCTGCAGAATATTCCTCATGTTCTTAAGGTCCGTATTGTGGGTGAATTGGAAGCCCGGGTGGAAGATGAAGTAAAGCGGGAGGGCATCTCAGCCGATAAAGCACGGGAGATCATCATCCGGGATGATGATGAACGGCGCAAATGGGCCTTATACCTTTATGAGGCCGACTCCTGGGATGCGACCCTGTATGACCTGGTCATCCACCTCAAGACCATCTCGGTGGATGACGCCGTGGATCTCATTAGCCATACCAGACAATTGCCGGGTTTTCAAACCACATCGGAATCCCAGCAAGCCATTGATGGTCTGGTGGAGGCGGCGCGTCTGGAAATGACACCGGTATGGTGGGAGAGCTCTAACCGGCATGAGTAGATACGTTTAGAGAAGTCTTGAGGAAGGGATTCGTATTATCCGATGAGCCATAAGCTCACAGAAAAGACCCATATTCTAATTATCGGAGCACTGGGCGTCGTTTTTGGCGATATCGGCACCAGTCCTCTGTACGCTCTGAAAGTCTGCTTTACCGGCCAAGGCGCTCTCATACCATCACCCGGAAATGTACTGGGGTTGGTCTCGCTGATTTTTTGGTCCTTGACCCTGGTGGTAAGCATAAAATATGCCTTATTCATCATGAAAGCCAATGATGAGGGTGAAGGCGGGATTTTCGCCATGCTGGCCCTGCTGCACAAGAATCTTGGCCCCAGATTGGGGAGAGGGCTGGTTTTTAGCGGACTTTTTGGTTCGGCCCTGTTGTACGGAGATGGTCTCATTACCCCGGTCATTTCCGTCCTTTCCGCCCTGGAAGGGCTGGAAATGGCCACCACCCAAGCCAAACCAATGGTGCTGCCCTTGACCTGCCTGGTCTTGTTTCTCCTTTTTTGGGCTCAAAGCCATGGAACCGGCCGCATCGGAAAATTGTTCGGGCCGGTAATGATCATCTGGTTTGCCGTCATTGCCTTACTCGGCATCCGGGCCATTTCAGGAAATCCTGAAATTCTCATGGCAGTCAACCCACAATTTGCCTTGCGGTTTTTTCTCCATAACGGCCTTCTGGGGTTTTCTCTTCTGGGAGCCGTGGTGCTCTGCATCACCGGTTGCGAAGCCCTTTATGCCGACATGGGACATTTCGGGATCAAATCCATCCGTCTTTCCTGGTATCTGGTAGCTCTGCCGGCGCTTCTTTGTAACTACTTCGGTCAGGGCGCCTTGATTTTAAAAGATCCCAGGACAGCCATCGACCCATTTTACAATCTTGTTCCCGGCAATCTTCTCTATCCCATGATCGCTCTATCCACAACGGCCACCATCATCGCCTCTCAGGCGATTATTTCCGGTGTCTTTTCTCTGACCCGGCAGGCCATCCAGTTGGGATTTCTCCCCCGTCTGCGAATTCAGCATACATCCGCGATGATGAAAGGACAGGTGTATATCCCGGATGTAAACCTTTTTATGATGCTGGCGGCCATCCTGCTCGCCCTCTACTTCAAGGCATCTGAAAATCTGGCAAATGCTTACGGCATCGCGGTCACGGCGGACATGTTTATTACCACGGTGGTCTTTTTTTTCGTTATCCGCAAGATTTGGGGCTGGAGTCTGGCAAAGGCTTTACCCCTGTGTCTTCTGTTTTGGAGCATGGATTTGATCTATTTCAGTGCCTGTATCGGCAAATTCGCCAGTGGCGGGTGGTTCCCTTTAAGCATCGCCCTATTTATCATGATCATCATGGTCACCTGGTGGGACGGCTGGAAGGCGCTGGCAATAAAAGTCCTGGCAATGACCGTTCCCATAGAGAAATTCATGGAAAGGATCAGAACCGAAAAGCCCATGCGTTTACCCGGAACAGGGGTATTTCTTTCCACCTTTCACAAAGAAATCCCACCCATGCTGTTGAGCTACCTCACCCAGACCCGGGCATTGCCTGAAAAACTGATGATTCTCTCCATCCTGACCTCTGATGTTCCTGAAGTCCCGGAATCGGAGCGCATTGAGGCCAAGGACCTGGGACACGGAGTGTATCAGATTATCGGCCATACCGGTTTCATGGAAGCCCCCGATGTGATGCAAATATTAACCCAATGCCTTAGAAAAGGTGTGGATATTGAACTGGATAAAATCACCTATTACATAGGCCGCATAACGCTTGTGCCATCCTCCAAGAAAAGCCTGCATCGATGGCGCAGGTTTTTATTTACTTTCATGCTGCGCAATGCTGTCAGCCGGTCCACCTCTTTAAGCATCCCTCCAGCCAAAGTCCTGGAAATAGGGACCCAGATGGAATTCTAAATTAACGATTTTTCAGAAAATAGTACTATTGGGCTACGCATAGCCGATGTGGAATAATCAGATAATAGCATGTATCATGGAGGTGTCATGACAATAACGATACGAGGATGGTTCTTGTATTGTTTTATCCAGTGGGCATTTTCAGCTTATGCAGTTGCCGGTCCCTTACCGGAAACCGGTCAAAATCGGTGTAATGACAATTCTTATGAAATCACCGGCATATCCCCGGATCTGCTTTTCTTTGGCCAAAACGCCGACTATGCCGCACCCTCCTACACCAAGCTGAGCAGCACCGGCAATCCCCTGCCGGATTCCGTCGCATCATGGATCATGGTAAAAGACAACGTCACCGGCCTGATCTGGGAAGTAAAGAGAAACATGGACGGGATCAGCAACTATGATGATCCCAATGATGCAGACAATACTTACACCTGGTATGACAGCAATCCGAACACCAACGGCGGTTACGCCGGCACCCCTGGCCAAGGCACCAATACCGAAGCTTTCATCAGCGCAATGAATCACGCGCGTTTTGGAGGGTATTCGGACTGGCGCCTTCCCACCATCAAGGAACTATCTTATCTGGCGGATACGGACAGAACGAATCCATCCATCAACACGAATTACTTCCCCCACACCGTCTCATCCTGGTACTGGTCGTCTTCCACCAGCGCCAATTATCCGTATCGCGCATGGGGCGTCGGTTTTCGCCACGGCTACGACAGCTACAACCACAAGTACTTCCATGGATATGTTCGCGCGGTAAGAGGGGGGCGAAGCGTAACCGCCACGTTCTTAAGAGGGAACATCAGCAACCTTCCTGCATTTCAGCAGCGGTTATTAACGGACTGGAAGGCGCCATGAGATAGACTTCCTGAACCGGATGCTTTCCGTGAATCCCTGAATAAAAGGCTCTGATCCGCTGCATGTCCGCATGGATATCGCCGGTGGGAAGAAATACAGGGCCGATACCGCCGACCTTTGTCCGATAGTTCAGAAATCCGAGCACCACCGGAACATTTGCGCCCAGGGCGATATAATAAAAACCCGTTTTCCATTTCATGACGTTGCTGCGCGTTCCCGCGGGCGGAATGGTCAAAGCCAGATTCTCATCAGATGAAAATTGTTGAATCATCTGACCAACCATATTATTGGATTTGGATCGATCAACGGGAATTCCGCCCAGCCATTTGAACATCCCTCGAAACGGCCAGCGAAACAAAGTATCTTTTCCCATCCAGTATATTTTACCTTTCAGCGCAAAGGTCAGACACAATGTAATGGGAAAATCCCAATTGGACGTGTGGGGAGCTGCAATCAGGACGTATTTCGCAATATCCGGAAACCGGCCTTCAATACGCCACCCTCTCATTTTAAAGACAAACAGGGAAATCCAGCGCATCAGCGTCCGGATGACCGGCGTATCGAATATGGTATAATGCATGGCTAAAGAGTGCTCCTCGTGTAATGGTTTTTATGCCGGCAGCAGTCAACAGGTTGATTTTCAGGATTGTGTTGCGATCGGCTGTTTAACAATTTTACCATTTTGAAATAAAGCACTGGAAAAGCAAAGCAGTTAATCCGGCATTACATTTGTTTTACAAAGGCATCAAGTGTGGTTTTAAATACTGCCCGGTGTAAGAACCAGGAATCTGAATCAGCGCTTCCGGCGTTCCGCAGCCGACCACCTCCCCGCCCCCGTCTCCGCCTTCAGGACCCAGGTCGATCAGGTAATCCGCGGATTTGATCACATCCAACTGATGTTCGATGACCAGCACGGTGTTTCCGGCATCCACCAGCCGGTTCAGAATATTCAGAAGGTTCTGGATATCCGCGACATGAAGGCCCGTGGTGGGTTCATCCAAAATATACAGGGTTTTTCCGGTCCCTCTTTTGGAAAGCTCGCTGCTCAGCTTTACCCGCTGGGCCTCGCCGCCGGACAAGGTGGTTGCGGCCTGTCCCAGGCGAATGTAGTCAAGCCCGACATCCGAGAGGGTCTGAAGTCGGGAGTGAACGGCCGGAATCTTTTCAAAAAACCCCAGCGACTGATGGACCGTCATATCCAGAACGTCGGCGATGTGTTTTCCCCGGTAGCGGATCTCCAGGGTCTCCCGGTTATAGCGCTTTCCCCGGCACACATCACAGGTGACATAGACATCCGGCAGAAAATGCATTTCGATCTTGACGACCCCGTCCCCGCAGCAGGCCTCGCACCGTCCGCCCTTGACATTGAAACTGAAGCGGCCGGCTTTAAATCCCCTGAGCCGGGCATCCTGAGTTCTCGAAAACAGATCACGGATGTGCGTGAATATGCCGGTATAGGTGGCGGGATTGGACCGGGGCGTTCGGCCGATGGGCGATTGATCGATATTGACCACCTTGTCGATCGCCTCCAGCCCCTCCAGGCGGCTGTAGGGACCGGCGGATATTCGGGTATGATACAGGCGCTGAACCAGTGCACTGTAAAGGGTTTCCAGTACCAGCGTGGATTTTCCGGATCCCGACACCCCGGTGACGCAGACCAGGCATCCCAGTGGTATATCGGCACGAATGTGTTTGAGATTATTCCCGGAGGCGCCATCAATCACGATCCGGCTACCGTTTCCGGGTCGGCGCTTTAAAGGAACCTCGATTCTCTTTTTACCCGAAAGATATTGTCCGGTCAGAGATTGGCTGTCCTGAACCAGGTTTTGCGGCGTTCCCGAAAACATGACTTCTCCGCCCAGAATACCGGCTCCCGGCCCCATATCCACGACGTAATCGGCTGCCCGAATGGTTTCTTCGTCATGCTCCACAACCAGGACGGTGTTACCCAGATCCCGCATCTGCTTCAGGGCGGACAGCAGTCGCTGATTGTCCCGCTGGTGAAGTCCGACACTGGGTTCATCCAGAACATAGAGAACACCGGTCAGCTTGGAGCCGATTTGAGTGGCCAGACGAATGCGCTGACTTTCCCCGCCGGAAAGGGTGTTGGCGGATCGGTCCAGGGTCAGATACGAAAGCCCGACATGATTCAAAAACCCCAGGCGCTCGACCACTTCCTTGAGGATGCGCTCGGAAATCACCTGCCGACGTCCCGAAAGCGCCAGCTCCCTGAAATATCCCAGCGCACTGCCAACCGAAAGCGCCGCCAGTTCGCTCAGGTTATGTCCCTGAATTCGAACCGAACGGGCTGCCGCATTCAGTCTGGCCCCCTGGCATTCCGAGCAGGGCCGATAACTCATGTACTGCCGGATTTCCTCCCTTGCGCCCGTTGAATCCGTCTCCTTGTAGCGGCGCTCCAGTTTAGGGATGATGCCTTCAAATGGCCTGGCATAAAATATGCGTCGTTCGTTGCGTTCGATATGGAACTGAATGGGAATGTCTTTTGACCCATGGAGCAGGGCGTGCCTGAACGGCTCCGGAAGCAGCTTGTAAGGGGTATAGATGTCCGTCCCGTAGGCGGCTGTCAGGGCATCCAGAAATTCGATGAAATGAAGGGAATCGCGTTTTGCCCAGAGCGATACCGCGCCTTCCCTCAGGGACAGTTCCGGATTGGGGATGATGAGATCGGGATCCACGGCGGTTGTCGAACCCAGCCCGTCGCACCGGGGACAGGCGCCATGAGGCGAATTAAAGGAAAAGCTGGCAGGTGAAAACGGCGGATAACTGACCCCGCAGGCGACACAGGCGGCTTTTTCGCTGAACAGAATGGGTTCCTGGCTCGCGATATCAATCATGGCCTGGCCGCCGGACTGAGACAGGGCCAGCTCCAGAGAGTCGGCCAGGCGGTTTTGGAGACCCTGCTTGATGATCAGGCGATCCACCACCACATCAATCGTGTGCCTGGCCTTTTTATTCAGGGTTCCGATCTCTTCGATATCCCGTAGCGCGCCATCCACGCGGACCTTTGAAAATCCCTGGCGAACGAGCTGTTTGAACAGCTTTTCATGACCACCGGCCTCACCCGCCACCAGAGGCGACAGGAGAACGATTCGCGTGCCCGAATCCAGGGACATCAACTGGTCCACCATCTGATCCAGGCTCTGGCTGACAATCGGTTTTCCGCACCGATGGCAGTGAGGGGTTCCGACTCTGGCAAACAACAGCCTTAAGTAGTCATAAATTTCCGTTACCGTTCCAACGGTCGACCGGGGATTATGGCTTGCGGTTTTTTGTTCGATGGCAATGGCCGGGGAAAGTCCTTCGATAAAATCCACATCCGGCTTTTCCATGCGCTCCAGAAACTGGCGCGCATAAGTGGACAGGGATTCCACATACCGGCGCTGGCCTTCGGCGTACAAGGTATCAAAGGCCAGAGAGGATTTTCCGGATCCCGACAGGCCGGTAATCACAACCAGTTGGTTTCTGGGAATATCCACATCGATATTCTTCAGGTTGTGCTGTCTGGCGCCGCGCACGGCGATGCGATCCGATGTCATCGGGAATTCCAATACCGCTTACCCTCTGCCAATCACCTCGATGGCTTTTTTAAGGGCATCATCCAGTTTATCCGGCAGCGTCCCACCGGCCTGAGCCATATCGGGCCTGCCGCCGCCACTGCCGCCGACAACAAGGGAAATCTCCTTGACGATGTTACCGGCATGAAACCGTTTGACCAAGTCTTTGGTTACCAGGGCGATCAAAAGGACTTTTCCGGCGGCTTCGCTTCCCAGGACCACGACCCCGGATTGGATTTTGTCCTTAAATTGATCCCCCATATCCCGAAGTGCCGTCGGCGAATCGGCCGAGACTTTTTTCACCAGAGCTGAAATACCCTGAATCGTCTGAATGTCATCCATTGCCGCATGCATCGACCCGGCCGTCAGTTGCGATTTGAGCTTTTCCACTTCTTTCTCATGGGCTTTTTGGAGGGACAGCATTTTTTCAATGCGAAGGGGCATCTCTTCGGGCTTGATTTTCAGCAGGCCGGCGCTCTCCTGTATCAGGCGAAACGACTTCAGAATATGGTTCATGGCCGCTTCGCCGGTAAAGGCTTCGATGCGCCGGACCCCGGAAGCCACACTGGCCTCTGAAATGATTTTAAACACCCCGATGTTGCCGGTGCGTTGCGTATGCGTGCCGCCGCAAAGCTCCTTGCTGAAAGTCTCCAGGGTAATGACGCGGACCCGGTCCCCGTATTTTTCCTCGAACAAGGCGGTAGCGCCGGATTTAAAGGCAGCCTCGGCATCCATTTCTTCAATATGAACCGGAACGTTTTCCCGAATCCGCTGATTCACGATTCTTTCGATTTGATCCAGGGAATCGGAATCCACCTGGGAAAAATGGGTAAAGTCAAAGCGAAGCCTTTCAGAGCTGACGAGTGATCCCGCCTGCTTGACATGGTCTCCGAGCACCGTGCGAAGAGCTGCATGAAGAATATGGGTGGCCGTGTGATTGCAGGCCGTGGCTTCGCGCTGACCGGCATCCACCGTAAGGGTTACGGCATCTCCTTTACGAATGCTTCCGGAGAGAACCGTTCCCTGATGAATGATAATTCCGGCCGGATCCTTGAGGGTTCCGGTCACCCGGATCTCAAGTCCGGGATTGGAATCGCCTCCGGTCAGGGTGCCAACATCCCCGACCTGGCCGCCGGATTCGCCGTAGAACGGGGTGATGGCGGTAACGATGTCAACGCGCTCACCGGCCGAAGCTTCCGGGATTTCCCGGCCCTCAGATGCCAGAACCAGCACGGTCGCGACACAGGACTGCTGGCGATAGCCAACAAACTCCGGACGGATGCCGCCGGCTGAAAGCTGCACAAACGCGTCCCCTGCACTGGCAAATTTCGTCACGGACCGGGACTGAACCCGCTGGGCTTCCATGGCCGATTCAAAACCGGTCATGTCCACGCTCATGCGTTCATCCCGAATCACGTCCCGAACAATGTCCACCGGGAACCCGAATGTGTCGTAGAGCTTGAACACCACATTTCCGGGAACCTCTGTCCGGCCTTTGGCCTTCATGTCCTGAAGCGTATCGTTTAAGAGCTTGAGGCCATTGTCCAAGGTCTCGGAAAACCGGCGTTCTTCGTTCTGGATTACATTAGTGATGAAGGCGAAGGCATCGGATAGCTCCGGGTAGGCGGGTTTCATGAGATCGCAGACAGCCCCCGCGGTCTTGTGAAGAAACGGACGTGTCAGACCGATATTTCGGCCGTACCGGATGGCCCGTCGCATGATCCGCCGAAGGACATATCCCCTGCCCTCATTGGACGGCAGGACCCCGTCCCCGATCAGAAATGCGGCTGCCCGGCTGTGATCGGCGATGACCTTCATGGCCACATCGCTTTCGTGAGAATCCCCCAAACGTTTCCCGCAGAGGGCCTCCGCCTCTTTCATGATGGGCATGATCAGATCGGTGTCATAATTGGTGGGCACATTCTGAACAACGGATACGATCCGCTCAAGGCCCATGCCCGTATCGATACTGGGTTTGGGAAGCGGCGTCATTTTACCGGTTTCATCCCGATTGAACTGCATGAACACCAGATTCCAGATCTCCAGATACCGGTCGCAGTCGCACCCCACCCGGCACTCCGGCTGTCCGCATCCGTAGCGTTCACCCCGGTCGATCAGGATTTCCGAACAGGGGCCGCAGGGGCCCGTATCTCCCATGGCCCAGAAATTATCCTTTTCGCCGAACCGGACAATCCGCTCTTCCGGTAGCCCGATATTTTTATGCCACAAGCCGTAAGCCTCGTCATCATCCAGATACACGGAGGCATACAGTTTGTCCGCAGGCAGGCCATAGCCGTTAATCATCAGATCCCAGGCAAATTCAATGGCTTTTTCCTTAAAATAATCCCCGAAGGAAAAATTTCCCAGCATTTCAAAAAACGTGTGGTGCCTGGCCGTATAGCCGACATTTTCAAGGTCATTGTGCTTGCCGCCTGCCCGGACGCATTTCTGGGAAGTCACGGCGCGGTTATACCCGCGTTTTTCTTCTCCGAGAAACGTGCGCTTGAATTGAACCATGCCCGCATTGGTGAATAACAGGGTGGGATCATCCTGAGGAACCAGGGATGAACTTCTGACCTGCTGGTGTGAATGTTTTTTGAAATATTCCAGGAATTGCCTGCGTATCTCGTTGCCCGTCATAGATCGCTCCGTTGATTGAAATAAAAAAGCCGATATACTTGTGTCGTTACGCCGCTGTTTGTTTAGACGCCTCTTCCTTCTTGACAACAATCCCCATGCTTTCTCTGACCCGGATCAAAATGGACTGATAGGTCTCCGGATTCTCCACAAAATAGGCCTTGACGTTTTGCCGGCCCTGCCCGATCCGCTCCCCCTGATAGGCGTACCAGGAACCACTTTTTTCAATGATGCCCACATCGACACCGACATCCAGGAGATCTCCTGCCGCGGAAATACCTTCGCCATAGAGAATATCAAATTCCGCTTCCCGGAATGGCGGAGCCAGCTTGTTTTTCACAACCCGGACCTTGGTGCGGTACCCCATCTGTTCCTGAGCGTCCTTGATAGGACTGGTGCGCCGAATATCCAACCGGACGGATGCATAAAATTTCAATGCATTGCCGCCGGTCGTAGTTTCGGGATTTCCAAAAACCACGCCGATTTTGGAGCGGATCTGGTTAATGAAAATGACGCAGGTCATGGTTTTGCTGATGGTGCCGGTCAGTTTTCGAAGGGCCTGGGACATGAGCCTGGCCTGAAGCCCCATGTGGGAATCCCCCATTTCTCCTTCGATTTCCGCCCGGGGAACCAGCGCAGCCACGGAGTCAATGACCACGATATCGATGGCGCCGCTTCGTACCAGCATATCGGCTATTTCAAGAGCCTGTTCCCCGGTATCGGGCTGAGAAATCAGCATTTCATCACAATTGACTCCGAGCTTGCGTGCATAAATCGGGTCCAGGGCATGTTCGGCATCGATGAACGCGGCGATTCCGCCCTGTTTTTGGGCGCTGGCAAGCGCATGCAGGGCCAGCGTGGTTTTCCCCGATGATTCCGGACCGAATATTTCAACC
>CAIVVZ010000094.1 GCA_903909505.1 uncultured Desulfobacteraceae bacterium | reverse complement strand
GTGACAGGATCGGTCGGGTGGCGGGAATAACTACTGGATGTACGGCAACTTTAGATGGAAACTTTATACTCCATATACCCTATCTTTCCTATGTCGATCCGAAATCGGCGCCTCTATCGCTTTGGGCGGATTTTGTTTATCAGTCCAATCCGGCGTATCCGATGTTAATCCCTTTTAAGTTGACAACTTATGGTATCATAAACATTCCTTCGTTTTCATGCTCGGCATCAACACTTTCCGGCAATTTAACAATACATATTCCAGACGTTCTGCTTCCGGATGGAATCACGCATTTATGGGTGAATTTAGAATACAGTTCGGCTCTTTCCACCAATGTAAACACATTCTTTGTTGTCACGACCTATGGAGTTGTTCCTAATTGATATTGTTTTCAGGATGTTAAAAAGAACTTTTGATTTTCTCACGCATAGCGGTCACCATGCTGTGAAATAGGCGTTGATCATCGTTCCGGCAATTTTGAAATTCGACAATGACTGACGGATTTCGGTGAAATTTATTCGTTTGACGGAAAGGAAATAAGGATGAAAAGAAGTATTTTAAAGGCCATTGTTATTTTGACGGTGATGCTGGCAGGCAATCCGGTCTATTCCGCCTGCGACAAAACAAGTTGCAGTCCTCTGGGGAATGACATGAGTATGCTAATTTGTGTAGAATATCAGACAGTTCAATACGCGTTTAAGCTTAATTATATTCAGGACAGTTCCGGTTTTTTCTGGAAGATGGATACGTCAACGTTAAAGCCAATTCAATCCGGTGCCGGAAGCTGCAATCCTATGGAGAACGATTTCTCCATAAAAATTTGTTGCGTGAATTATCTGGATGTTAATTATGCCTTCACATTGAAATACACGCCTTACCCTAAGGACCCTACCGGATTTTACTGGAAAATGGATACAGCAACATTTGTTGCAACCCCGGCGGTTAATGATCCGCTCTTTCCCTTCCAATGGCACCTCAACAATACGGGACAGACGGCCTTCTCCAAAAGCGCGGGAACGCCGGGAGAAGATCTTCGGATGACCCAGGCGATAGCCGATAAACTAAACGGCCTGGGTGTGATTGTGGCCATCCTTGATTCGGGACTGGAAATCGCCCATGAAGATCTTTCCGCAAACGTCATCCCCAACGGTTCGTACAACTTCGTAAACAAAACAACCGATCCCACGCCCACTTCAACCGGAGGCGACCACGGTACGAGCGTTGCCGGCATTGCCTCCGCTGCGTCAATGAATGGCAAGGGCGGCCGGGGGGTGGCCCCGCGATCTTCTCTTAAAGGATTTAACCTTCTTGAAAGCAAGGAGAATCAAAACTATATTGACTCCATGGGAGGCCATCCCCGTTCAAAGGATGTGGATATTTTTAATATGAGTTACGGAGATGATTCAACTTATTACAACAGTCTGTCGGTATCGATCAAAGAACTCTATGACCGTCAAGCAGGCGAGCTTCGTGGCGGAAAAGGCGGCATTTATGTCAAATCCGCCGGTAATGGATTTGAAGAATTCAACATTGGAACTGAAGAAAAACCAAATTATTATAAATGTGCCAAACAGAGCTACGGCAGGAGCGATCTGACCTGCCAGAATGCTGCGGCAGATGAAGAGCAGTCCAGGCCGGAAGTGATCACCGTAGGGGCCTTCAATGCAGCGGGCGTCAAATCCTCTTACTCGACGGCAGGATCAACGCTTTGGATTTCGGCGCCGGGAGGCCAATGGGGAGATGACTCTCCGGCTATCATCACGACCGATCTGAGTGGTACCGACAAAGGATACAGCCGCAAGAATCTTGCCGAACCAAGCAATCCGTTCGAGATCGGCGATCCCACGTATAATCCCAACTGCAATTATACCAGTGCGTTCAACGGCACGTCTTCGGCTGCTCCCAACGCCTCCGGCGCCATCGCCCTTCTCCTTCAAACCAATCCAAATCTTAACCGAAGGGATGTCAAACACATCCTTGCAAAGACTGCCAGAAAAATCGATCCGGATTCTCCGGGATCAAAGGTCACCGTAAATATCAATGGCGTGGATTATGAAGCCAGCCAGGGATGGATCAAAAATGCCGCGGATTACAATTTCCACAACTGGTATGGTTTTGGAGCCCTGAATGTGGATGCCGCCGTAACCATGGCGAAAAACTACCAGGCCGGCATCAGCCTGCCGCCGCTGCAAGACAAGTCTTACGACAGCGTATTCACGGCGCCTGTGGCGATTCCTGACAATAACGCCTCGGGTGTGACAAGAACTCTTGAAGTGACGGAAGACCTGACTGTCGAAAACCTTTTTGTTCAGCTTGCCATCGAACATCCCAATACTTCCGAGGTTGGAATTGAAATCACTTCACCCCAGGGCACAAGGAGCATCCTGTTGAACATTCGAAGCGCGGTAAAAACAGGTCTGAATGCGGTCGGCGGGGTGGTTTTCGGGAGCAATGCCTTTTATGGCGAAAAATCAAAAGGAACCTGGACGCTCAGGGTCCTGGATAGCTGTCCGGAAAACACGGGAACTCTGAATTTATTCAAATTGCGCATCCTGGGATATTAAGAGGTGAACTATGAACGGCATAACAAATATAATCAGAATATTCAGTAAAAACTGTAATGGCGTTATCGTTCCCTTTTGGGGGAAAAGCATTCTTCTTGTGGCCTGTTTATCGCTGATATGCTCGGGCGTACTTATTCCGCAGTCCGCATGGAGTCTTGATGCGGCCCAGCGGGAGGCTTTCATCACCTCCCTTCCTCAGGGGGAAATTTTTGAAAACGATGGATCGACCTATGTCTGGCTGCCGACGCTCCGGGCAGAGAAGACCGATGGCCGGAATGTGGAATCGAGCGAAAATGCAAATGCCGGTGCGGCCCTGACGGATCCAGCAATGGGGGATGTTATTGAGCGAAAAGGACGCTTTACGGTTTACAATCAATCGCTTGCAGCGAAACCCTCCATCCGCACGGCAAGCGGATCTTCCGGGGAAGTTCCGGCACATCCGGTTGTCCTGAACCTGAGAACAAAATCCCTTGGGATCATTACCGGCAATCTCTGGTTGAAGCTGAAGGATATGCAGGATGTTCAGCCCATCGCCGACGCGTATAATATTACCCTGTCCTTTGTCAATATCCCGATGGAAACAGCCTTCTACGAATTTCCCGCAGATGTGAACATCCTGGCGCTGAGAAAACTTCTTGAGTCCGACGCCAGGATATCGCGGGTGACCCTGGATATGGTGGAAAGGATCAGCCGTCCCCGGTAGTGATGCTGATGCATGATACCATTGTCCATGTTCATCATTTATCACGCATCACTCTTTTAGATATCGATCAAATCAGGCCCAGGTGACGGGCCTGCTCCCAGAGCAATCCGGCAAGCCGGACCGTTGCCTGATCCACCATTCGGCCCTCTACGGCCACGGCTCCCAGCCCCTGGATGGTTGCCTGATGATGGGCGTCCAGAACCTTTCTGGCCCTTTCGATATCTTCTGGCGAGGGTGAAAACGTCTGATTGATGATGTCGATCTGGTCGGGATGAATGGCCCATTTGCCGTCATATCCCAGGGCGCAGGCCATGGCCGCTGCCTGTTTCAGTCCCTCGGGGTCTTTGAAATTGCCGTACGGCGCGTCGATGGCCTGAAGGCCGTTTGCCTTGGCAGCCATTACCATCCGGCTCATGGCAAAATGCCACCGGTGTCCTGGGTAGATTTCCGTCTCTTTTTCGCCGTGCCCGGAAAGGGAAACCAGTCTGGCGCCGATCGAGGCCGAATAATCCGCAACGCCGAAGACCAGGGTTTGAATCCGGTCGCTGGCCCTGGCAATTTCAGATACCGCTTCAAGCCCGACTGCGGTTTCGATGGAGGCTTCAATGCCGATCCTTTGGGTCCATCCCTTGTTCAGTTCAATGCCATCCAGCATTCGGCTGACAAAGTGAACATCTCCCGGATGGTTGATTTTGGGAATCACGATGGCATCAATAACGGGGCCTGCGGCTTCCACGACTTCCAGAAGATCCCGGTATCCGAAGGGAGTGTCCAGGCCATTCATCCGGAACAGGACGGTTTTTCGGCCCCAGTCGCGGGATAACAGCGACTGGATGATCCGGCCGCGGGCATCCACCTTCATGTCCACGGGCACGCTGTCTTCAAGATCCAGCATAATGGCGTCGCTGCCAGAATTCAGAGCCTTATCGTGCATTTTTTCAACTTGCCCGGGTACGGACAGTACGGTTCTTCTCGGTTTCATAAAGCGACGGCTCTCCTTTATTTGTTCTTCAGCGTCTCAAATCTTCATAGTAGGGCTTTGTGTCGCAGGAGATGATCTGCCAGAACCAGCTTCACCATGGCTTCACAGACCGGATTGATGCGGGGAATGGCCGATATGTCATGCCGGCCCTTGATCGAAATCGTTACGGGCTCATTGCGACTGTTGATGGTTTGCTGGTCCATCGAGATGGAGGGAATGGGTTTGACGGCAACCCGGACTCGGATCTCATCCCCGTTTGAAATGCCGGCCAGGATGCCGCCGGCATGATTGGATGAAAAGCCATCCGGGGTAATGGGATCATTGTTTTCAGAGCCCAATCGGCATGCGGCTGCAAAGCCGTCCCCGATTTCAACGCCCTTGACCGCCCCGATGCTCATCAATGCCTTGGCCAGGTCCGCATCCAGCTTGTCAAAAACCGGTTCTCCCAGGCCGGCGGGCGCGCCCGTGACGTGGATTTCGACAATGCCGCCAATGGAGTTCCCTTGTTTTCGCACCAGCTCCACCCGATCAGCCATGGCCCTTGCGGCATCTTTGTCCGGGCACCTGAACGGATTCTGGTGGATCTGGCTTAAATCCGTAACCCCGGCCCGGACGCCGCCCAGTTCCAGCGTATAGGAAACCACTTGAATTCCCGCCTGATCCAGAATCAGTCCGGCCACTGCGCCCGCGGCAACCCTTGCGGCGGTTTCACGAGCCGAAGCCCTGCCGCCGCCGCGCCAGTCCCGGATGCCATATTTGGACTGATAGGTGATATCGCCATGGCCGGGGCGATAGAGTTCGGCGTAAGGCGCATAAGACCTTGAATCCCCGTCCGTATTGGCGATCAGGATGGCAATGGGCGTTCCCGTGGTTTTGCCCTCGAATACGCCGGAGAGAATGACGGCCTTGTCCGGTTCCTTGCGTCGGGTGCTGGCGGATGATCCCCCGGGCTTTCTCTGGTCCAGGATTGATTGAATCACGGCTTCATCCAAATCCAGTCCGGGGAGGCATCCATCCACCACCACGCCGATTCCCGGGCCATGGGATTCTCCCCATGTGGTGACGCGAAACAGGGTTCCAAATGAATTGCCTGACATCATGCATTTCCTTGTTGAGTATTTTCAAGAATTTTCCGGCAAATGGCGTCAATTCCCAGTATGTCGGTATCCAGAGCCAGATGGCCGGCCTTTTCATAAAGCGGCTGCCTGGATAGAAGAACAGCTTCGATTTCATCCATGCTGCCGGTTGCAGTCAGGTCCGGCCGCTGGATAAGGGTTACAGGATCAGCGGCCATCCGGGCTCTGACCGTTTCCGGGCTTACCCTGAGCCAGATCACATGTCCTGCTTTTTTCATGTTTCGGACATTGTCCGGATTCAGGATCACTCCACCGCCGGTTGCAATGACATGATGGTTCAGCAAAATGGTCTGGTCAATCACGCTTTTTTCTATGTCTCTGAAAGCTTTCCAGCCGCTGCTTGAAACGATTTCGCTGATGGTCATTCCGGCTTTTTGAACTACGGCTGCATCCGTATCCAGAAACGGCCGGCCCAGAAGCTTTGAAAGCGCTTTCCCAACGCATGTCTTTCCGCAGCAGCGGTATCCGATCAGATAGATGTTCATGAATACAGGCTTTCAAAGACCTTCCAAAATTCAGGGAAGGATTTTTCCACGCAGGTTTCATTTTCAATCCGGATTCCGGGCGCTTTGAGTCCGGCAACGGCAAAGCTCATGGCCAGGCGGTGGTCATCGTGAGGGTCAATCAACGCGGCGTTCGGTGTTCCACCCTCGATCCACATGGCGGTGTCGCTGCATCCGGCTGCGATGCCCAATTTCCGGAGCTCTGCCACAACCGATCCCAACCGGTCGCTTTCCTTGGCTTTCAAGTGCCCCACGTTGGTGATGACGGTTTTGCCCTTTGCAAAGGCAGCCACCACGGCAAGGGTTGGGACCATGTCGGGCATGGTGCCCATATCCACTTCAACGGCCATAAGCTCTCCGCCGGTAACGGAAATGCCGCCCGGCTCCACACGGGTCGTGCATCCCATGGCGGTCAGGACATCCAGAAGTCGAAGGTCTCCCTGCCGGGAACCATGCGATACGCTGCCAACGGTAATGGTTGCGCCGGTCACCGCAGCCACGGCCCAGAAATATCCGGCCTGGGAGATATCCGGTTCCACGCGGAACCTTCCGAATCGATATCCCTGGTTACCGGCGATCTGAAAGCGCTGATATCCGTCTCGTGCCACGCTGACG
>CAIVVZ010000093.1 GCA_903909505.1 uncultured Desulfobacteraceae bacterium | reverse complement strand
GCCGACGCGCCCTTGATGGTATGGGCCTGTCGTTCAGCACCTGTAGCGTCTCCTTTATCCAGATATCCCTTCAGCGCTGCGATCTGCAACGGGATGTCATTCAGAAATGCTGTCCCGATCTCTTTGGCTAAATCCTTATCATCCATCAGCCGCGCCATCATGCCCGCCCTGTCAAATACGGGAATTTGAGACTTGAGGCTTGAAACTTTTGGGGATTGTTCCTCATTTTCTGGCTTCCGGCTTCCAGTCTTTTCTTCCTTCGGCAACCATTTATCCAACGCTTCCGCCAGTGCCTGGGGTGACACCGGCTTGGTGACGTAGTCATTCATACCCGCCTTCATACAGTGCTCCCGGTCGCCCTGCA
Organism: uncultured Desulfobacteraceae bacterium; assembly: GCA_903909505.1. Taxonomy (GTDB): domain Bacteria; phylum Desulfobacterota; class Desulfobacteria; order Desulfobacterales; family Desulfatirhabdiaceae; genus RAAP-1. The sequence continues at coordinate 16,123 of CAIVVZ010000093.1, read as the reverse complement.
TGGCGTGGGCCGTCATGGCGATGATGGGAATCCGGCGGTTGAAAATTGCGGATTGTGAGTTGCGGATTTGGCGGGTAGCTTCGAGTCCGTCCATCTCAGGCATCTGCACATCCATCAGCACCAGGTCGTAGGGAAGATTTTCCAGTGCCCTGAGCACTTCCATGCCATTGGCAACTGCATCCGCACGTAAGCCCATTTTCTTCAGGATGCCCAGGGCTACCTGCTGATTGGTGATATTGTCCTCAGCAAGCAGTATGCGAGCTTTGCGGCCGACAAACAAGTTTAACGTCTCACGAGCCGTGTGGCGCGTAATGATGGGCTGCGGTTTAGGCCCCGCTTCGTCTCGATTCGTAAGCGCCAGGGACAGAACCGCCTTCAATTCCAGATGCCGTATCGGTTTGGTCGCAAATGCCGTAAAACCGATGTCTTGGAAACGCCGGGCATCACCCCGTGTTCCCAGGGAGGTCAGCATCACCAATCGGGTATCGTCCAGTCGCTTGTCTGCACGAATAATCCGGCCCAGGGATTCTCCATCCATACCTGGCATCTGCATGTCGATCACGGCGATACGGAAGGGGTCGTTCTCGCCAAGTGCTCGGTAGAGCGCCTGGAGCGCCGCAGGGCCGTCCTGTGCTTCCAATGTGAGCATGCCCCAGGAAGTCAGACGGGTGGTCAGGAGTTCGCGATTGGTGGCATTATCGTCCACGATCAGTACGCGCTCATTACACAGATCGGCGGGCTGGATACTTTCCACATACGCTCCCACATCCTGTTTCCCAAGGCGCGCAGTGAACCAGAATTCAGAGCCATTACCCTCTTCACTGCACACACCGGCCTCACCATTCATCAGCTCGGCCAGTTGTTTGGAGATTGCCAGGCCCAGCCCGGTACCGCCGTACCGGCGGGTGGTCGATGCATCCACCTGGCTGAACTTGTCGAAGAGCAGGCTGATCTTGTTTTTGGGAATGCCGATGCCAGTGTCGCGCACCGAAAAACGCAGCATTACATCGTTTTCATTTTTTTCCATCAGCGAAACACGGATCACCACCTCGCCGGTAAGGGTGAACTTGACGGCATTACCCGCCAGATTGGTGAGGATCTGACGTAAGCGCCCTGGGTCGCCCCGCAGCAGTGTGGGTACATCTATATCGGCAGCACAGAGCAGCTCCAGCCCCTTCTCGTGAGCCTGTACGGCCAGAGTGGCAGCGAAGTCTTCCAGCAAGCTCGACAGATTGAAATTCAACGTCTCCAGTTCAAGCTTTTTTGCCTCGATCTTTGAGAAATCGAGGATGTTGTTGATCAAGCCAAGTAGGGATTCGCCGCTGCTGCGCACGATTTCCGCATAATGCCGCTGCTCATCGTCAAGTTCAGTATCCAGCAAAAGCCCCGTCATGCCGATGACCCCATTCATCGGAGTTCTGATCTCATGGCTCATGTTGGCCAGGAACTCGCTCTTGGCAGAACTTGCCTTTTTGGCCTGATCCGTGGCTTCCTCAAGTTGGCGGTTGCTCTCTGCCAGCGCCTGATAATGCCGTGCATTCTCGATGGCCAGGCCGCAGACGTTCTCGATTCCGGAGGCTAAAGTCAGATAATGGTCCGCATAATCCGGAAATTGGAATCCTTCTACGTCCAGGGTGCCCAGCACCAGCCCTCCACGGGAAATGGGCAGAAGAAACCCGTTTTCATGCTTTGTCAGAGTACGGTTTTCCGCGGAAATGCCATATGCTTCTGAATGATAGGAAATGGATCTGGGCGCAAAGAGCATGGTGAAAATATCGATGATCCGCTGGATTACCGCGCCTTCCCGGCGCACTTGAGTCAGAGTTTTCAATAGATCAAGAGCCATGGCGTAATTGGAGATTTCTTTCTTTTTTTCACGGTTCAGATTATCGACGTCACGCCCTCTGTCGGCAAGCTGTCGTTTAAGGATCAGATTGTTCAATAACAGGTCCAAAAACCCGAGTCCCACGGTAACGACCAGGTACGGACGGTTAATAAAATCAGAAAATTCTTGAAGATTCCGGCTCGCCGCGCTATCGATGCCGGTATCCAGAAGCAGAAGCCCTTTTGTCGATTCAGCGAAGAACTGCCGAGCCGTCTGCTGGTCAAATCCCCACTGGCGGATGAAAAACTGCCATCGGTTCAGCCATCCCGGTGTGACCAAGTAGTAGCCGTCTGTTAGGAATTGGTCCACCATGGCTGGATTGGCGGTCATATTAAAGCAATGTACCATCCTGCTTGCATTGAAATTGGGGTCATGTTCAGAAGATTCTATTCCGGCAATGCAACATCCACTGACCACATCCACCGAATCGCATTCGATGGGATCAAGAAGTTCAGCTTTCAGTGCAGACCACTGGAGCGGTGGATGACCGCAATTGCCTTGAAAAAACAGGGGCTGAATATCAGGATGCGGTTTTGACGCAAGGACCTGAAGGACTTCTTGGCGGTAATGGCTGCAAAACAGCATGACATGTTTACCCATCTCATGCCTCGATGTCACGAATCGGATATTGGCCATGGGTGTGAACGGTTTCGGAAATGGCTGTCAACACCGCGTCCGGAACCTGCCAAGGGATTTCACCGTGGTTGTCGGATAGAATAAACCCCCCGCCCGGCCCTGCCTGGGCTATGGCGTTCTTGACCGCGGTAATTGCCTGTCCGTTATCCCAGCGTGCCATTTCAATGCCGTTTAAGTTACCCAGAACGGTAATCTTACCCGCGCAAGCGGTTTTGATATCTTTAATATTCTCAAGGGCGCTCACGCCGATAACTGCCGCACCGGTCCGAGCAATATCGTCCACAATCGGCAGGCATCGACCTGATGCCATATGGGTAGCCACAGGCCCTTGAATTCTGGCAAGCGTACTTGTGGCGATTTGATATCCGGTTTTCAGAAACAGACTTTTGGGAATAATGGTCGGAGAAGAAATCGGATCAAAATAACAGATGGCTGTTGCCCCGGCTTCCAGTTGGGCGTTTGCCCATTCACCGCAGAAGGCTTCGTTGACGGCCATGAGTTTCTGGAACCGTTCGGGCTCTTCGTAGATCAGATTGATATAGGCTTCAAATCCCATCTGCATTACCGGAATAGAAAACGGCGACATGACCACACCAATAATGGGCGCCTCATCTCCAACCCGCTCCTTCAGCATTCGCGTGGCGTTCAGAACTTTTTGCAGGCACGGGGTGGTTTTCACCGGCGGCGGCTGCATCCGGTCGATGTCCTTTGCGCTATTAATAAACGGATCACCCGAATTCGGCGGCCCATTTTCGCAGTAGATGACCTCTGCCCCCCAGGCCTCGATTTCCACTGCCGCATAGAAAAAGCTATAGAGACAATCATGCCGGTATTTCTGACGTAGACGAATCTGTCCTTCGGCCACATGTTCCGCCCTTGAAAAATAGTCTTGAATCGACAGCCCCAGCTCCTTTGCACCGTGAAGACTCAGGAGCAGGAAAAATGGAACCCGGTCGGGCTCCCGGTGGCCAAGGGTCGTTAAGACCCGCTGAAGTGAATTCATCTTGATATCAGGCATCATTTACCCCCTTCTATGAACGATTGAACAATCGAAATGGCATCCGATGCGGTATAACCGACAGCGTCCGCCCCGACCTGCTCCCAGAGCTGTTTATCCAGTCGAAACGGTGCGCCTCCAACTACAATTTTAACCTGACTGGATTTGGCGTCCAGCATTTCTCTGACTTTCTTGACATGCCAGGCAGAAGGAAGCATCAGGACAGAGAGCAACATGAGCTGAATATCGTCATGCAGAATTCTTTCAACCAGCGCTTCGGGGTCCATTCTGCCGTAATCCAGAAGATTAAACCCTGCGGCCCGCAGGTTGGAATACACGATGCGCTTTCCCAGTGCGTGATAGTCGCTGAGAAGACTAATGGCCATTCGGGGCGCTTGCATTTGCTGATAACCTTCCGGAGGCAGCAACGTTTCAACCAGTTCTTCGCATATCCTTCCGCTCATATACACCTGCGAAAGCGAATATTCGCCACTTTCCCATCCAGAGCCGATTTTTTCAAGCGCGTCCACGATCAGAGACTCGATGGCATAGCTGAGCGAAACCCTTTCTATCATTTCATACAGAATCCGTTTAGCATTGGTCCGATCAATCGACAGCAGCGCTTCCTGAAATTGTTGCAAGATATTTGCCATAACTCCTCCATTTGTTAAACTGTTCAATATAAGCCGGTCAATTTACAATTACAGACCGAAGGCTGAAGGATTTATGATCCATAAGAGTCTTTAGCCAATTTAAACACTTTGTCTCAATACCGCTGGAGCGATTTCTTCCAGGGGAAGCACTTTGTTCAACGCGCCCTGTTTAATAGCTTCATGAGGCATACGGAATGTCGCCACCAAATCACAAGATGACTTTGGCAACGCTGTTTTGGGTCCCGAAGCAGTTCGGGCAAGTCCTTAAATTTTCAGGATCCAGCATCCACTCACCATCAACCCAGAACTTGTATTCAATGTTTCCCGGTGAAAGCATCTTTGTTTTTGTCCATGTTTCGTTTTCATCTCTTTGCATCGGGTCTGCGTCAGGATTCCAGTTGTTAAATACGCCAACCAGGGAAACCTTCTTTGCATCGGCCGCTTTTAATGAAAACTGGATTTTTTTGGTATTCTTTTTCGAGTTGTTCTTTCGCATAACGATCCTCCTTTTGATGATGTCATTGGTTTTGTAATATAAACGCGGTCCGGCATTTCTTCAGTCGATACCGGCAAAAAGACGCGAAAGACACTGCCACGGCCCGGTTCGCTCTCCACCGTGATCCCCCCGTCATGCGCGCCTGCAATCCCTAACACCACGGGTAACCCCAAGCCCCGGCCGGTGAACTTCGTGGTGAAAAACGGGTCGAAAATTTTCTCGATATCATTGCTTGGGATACCGCAGCCCGTATCCGTCACTTCCAGGCAGGCATAAACGTTTTCCCGCGGTTGCCAGTCGATTGGGAAGCGCTTTGAAGCGGGAATATTCGCCTGAGAAACCATCTTGACGGTAAGGCCAACGGCTCCTTTGCTTTCACCGGCGGCCTCCCAGGCATTGGTGACCAGGTTGGCCAGTGCCTGCTGTATCTGGCCTGCGTTTGCGCGGATAACCGGACCGGAAGAGGGGAGATCGACCTTAAGGGTCATTCCTTTCGGGACTGCGGCCTGAAGCAGGATAAGGATTTGGTGGCATGCTTCGGACAGGTCTACGGGTTCACGCCTGCCGGGCGTTTGCCCCAGATAGGTCAGCATCAGGCCGCTGACCTTCGCTGCCCTGCGTGCCGCCTGCATGGTTTCGGTCAGGGTCTCCAAAGTGTCCGATTCCCGTGGCAGTTCGTCCATGGCCATTTCCAGGTTCCCCATTACGACCTGGAGCTGATTGTTGAAATGGTGGGCAATGGCCCCGGCCATGCGTCCCAGACTTTCTGTTTTCTGAAGCTGACGGTTCCGGGCCTCAAGTTCCGCCTTCTCCACTTCCCGTTGAACCAGGGTTTCCAACAGGCGATTGAAGCCACCGATCAGTTCGCCGATTTCGTCATGGCAGGTGATGGGCAAGGGTTGCGGGGGCTGGTCCGTATCCGGCAGGATGGCCAGCGCTCTTGCAGCAGCAAGCATCGGCGAGAGCAGCCTTTTCAACATCCACCAGGTCAGCCACCCCACCATCAATGTCACGAAGATCATGGCCAGCAGTATGCGCTGCTGCAATGCGCGAATCGGGGAAAAGGCTTCTTCGGTGGGCAGTGCGACATTCACGTACCAGCCCGCCACGGGAACGCCTTTGGCAGAGGCCAGCACTTCGACGCCAATCGGATTGACGCCGACGCCGGTACCCTCGAAGCCCTGCATAAAACGGTCGATCAACGGGTAGATACCGGGGGTGGGGGACGCTTCCATGATGCGGCTTTTGTCCGAGGCCACGACAATCAGCCGGTGCTGCGGCGCAACGAGCAGATATCCGCCGGTCTTGCCATAGTGGCCTTCCGTTATCTTGTCCAGAAAGTTGGGCAGGCCCAGGTCGGTCACCCCCGTCAAGGCACCGATCGCTTTGCCCTGAGCATCGCGTATGGGCACTGTCATGCCGACAATCGGAGCCTGCAACTTCCTGCCAATGACCGGCCGGCCGATCGTCGCTTTCCCCTCCTTGAGTGCGGTAGCTACGTGATTTCTGTCCATGTAATTGACGCCGATACGCTCTGCCGAAAGCGGAACCTCGGCAATCGCCGTGCCATCGTACGATAGTGCAAGAACACCGGCATTGAACAGAAGCTGAAAAACCGGGCGCTGTTCCAGGAATGCCTGCATGGTCGCCGGATTGATCAGCATGGCCGGGCTAATTTGTTCGGCAATATTTTCCAGCGATCTCAACCGATTGTCAAGCTCTTCATTGACCACTGATGCAATGAAAGAAACCGTCGAGAACTGCTGCTCGCCCGACAGGCGCTGCATATCCTCGCGCAGTGCCCGGTTGGCGTAGAACGCGAGCGACCAGATACCGATCAGGAAAATGGCCAGCGTGAAGAGGGTCATTTTCGTCTTGAGCGACCGCCACTGAAAGACATTAAAGTTCATGTGGTTTTTCTCCGGTTTTCCGCGTGCTATCCCGGATGATCCTGTTCCCTCAACGATATGGCTCATACGGGCCATCCTTTGCAAGCGGGGAGGCGACAATAAACTCCGCGCCGCCTTCGATGTTGCGGGCCGTGATGCTGCCGTTCATGTTTCGCTCGATGATCATTTTGGACATGTACAAGCCGATACCGCTGCCATTTTTCTTGGTGGAAAAATAGGGTTCAAAGATTCTGTCCACGATATCATCGGCAATGCCGCCGCCGTTATCACGCACCGAAACACACCCCTGGCTGTCTTCCTCTGTGAGCACAATATCCACCCTGCCGGCAACTGGCGGATTGCATGCCAGGATCGCTTCCTTGGCATTGGAAAGCAGATTCAGCAGCACCTGGGAGTATTCGTTGGGAAAACCCAGCAACTCAAGGTCTTGCAGCGCATCAACATGGATGGAAATATTGTAGTTTTGAAAGCTCGATGCCACCAGCGCGATCGCTTCTCCGATTTGACCCAGCGCGGAAAAGGCGTTGATCTCCTTGTTCGGACGGAAGAAATTGGAAAAATCACTGATGGTTGTGGACATTTTCTGGACCAGGCGGTTGCCGTCCTCAACCGCCTGGTCCAGAAAATCCGCATCCAGGGTGTTGAACTGGTAAGCATCCTTGATGTTGAAAAGCAATATCCCAAGCGCATTCAGCGGCTGTCGCCACTGGTGCGCGATGTTGCCGATCATCTCGCCCATGGCCGCCAGTCGGCTCTGCTGGATCAACAGCAACTCCTGTCTGGTGTTTTTCGCCACCTCCTTCGCCACCCGCTGTTCCAGGATTTCGTTGAGTTGAAGGAGTTTTTCCTCCGCCCTTTTTCGGGCGCTGATGTCGTTGGCGATACTCACGAAAGAGCGGACGGTCCCATCTTCCCCGCAATCGGGATTCAGTATCACGTTCCAGGTTATGGGAGAACCGTCCGGTCGGAATTGGTCTGCTTCAAACGAAACCCGCTCGCCGCGCAGAACCCGGTTGGCCGCATCTTCGATCATGGGACGTGTTTTCTCCGGCCAGATCTCGACAAACCGCTTTCCGTGCACCTCTGTCTCGGTCCTGCCCAAGGCTGTCAGTCCATTCCGATTGATCGTCACACAGCATCCGTCAGTATCAAAAAGCCCGATCCAATTGGGCGAGCCTTCCACCAGGGTGCGGTAGAGCCTCTCCGATGCGGCGATATGTGTTGATGACTCACTGTTTCTTTGCTGAGTGACAAAGAATACCACCAACAGAACGGTTGTTAGCAATGTGATGAGTATGCTTACCAAGCGCAGCATTTTCTCCGAGTTCATCGAACCCAGAATCACAAAGGAAAGGCCCTCGACGCAAGTCGTTTGTTCAAAGCCCCGCAGGATCTCTCCACGGAAAGTGAACAGTGTTCCCGGCACGGCATGGGCCGGCAGCACCGACGACTCGGGAATAGCAGGAAATTGTGCTGATTGGGTCAGACGGCGTCTTGCTTCTTCACCGATGGGCCGTAGCGTGCTCAGAAGGAAGCCGGGATGCGTCGAGGACAGGATGACTCCGTTCGGGTCTGCCAGAAAACCGTAATTCTTGTGCATTGGAACAGAAAACAGCTTGTCGATGTCAAGTTTGACCACGACAACGCAGGCAATCCGCCCGCTGGAATCCCTGACCGGAAAACTCGAATAGTAACCGGGTACCTTCGATGTTAGCCCCACAGCCACATAACGCCCCTGCAATCCTTCCATCGCCTGCTTAAAATAAGGACGAACGGCGTAGGAACGTCCCACAAAGCTGGACGGCGTGTCGCGATTGGAGGAGGCCAGGGTTATTCCCGTTGCATCCAACACATAACAGATGGAATCCGGTATGACCCCGCCATAGCGGTCAATCGTCGCGTTGATTGCGGCAAGGTCGCTACGGCCTTTAGATCCCATGGTGGTAAGGTTGGGGGAATTCGCCATGGTTTGCACCAGACGATCCGCGGTTTCCACGGAAGATTCAAATATCTTCTGCGCAAGTTTGAGGTCAGACTCATATTGCTCCACATCGCGGCGTTGTCCGAATCCGCCAAAGGAGCACGTCATGATCCAGCCGGCGACCAAGACCGTGACCATGGCTACCATCGTCCAACTCTCAGGGCGGAGCGCAGCCGGTGAGATGACGTCCTTGAATGCCGTCTTGCGCCACGCACCGTAGTATTGCCACACACTGGCAGCCGCGGAGCAGGCCAGGACTCCCCGGAGCAACTGGATGGGAAAACCGGTGAAAGCAAGAAAAGCAGCCTGATTGAAAAAAGTGGCGGGAAAGAAACGGGCCTGAGGAACCACGACACCAGTGGCCAATCCATAGATGCCCATGGAGATGGCGGCGATCAGAAGGGAACGAGACGCCACGGGATGTGCCGCATGTCGATGCCGCCAAAGCGCCGCGGCAGACCACAGGCCGCCGGTAAGTCCGAGAGTATACCTGGCCGCGGCATTCAGCCCGGACATGCCCGCAAAGGCGCCGAGACCGGCAAGCAGCAATAGCGGAATAAAGACCCATCGTCCGGGGCCTTTCCCATGAACCGCCCTTGATCCCGCTCGACCGAACTCGATCAGAAACAGAAAGGATAGGACCATAATGATCAGCCGCACAATAGAAAAGGCAGGACCGTCCTTCAGGCTGAAAGCAAACAGATCGAGCCATTCGTTTATCCCGTGCGTAAGGCCGAACAGGCAAAGCCACTTCCAGGGCATCCGCTGTTTCTCCGCGCGGCTCAACGCTGCGGCGGCAGCGGCCAGAAGAATGAAACCCAGCCCGTAGAAAAAGAAGAAATAATCCATCTGCATTTGAAGAAAATTCGAAACCATCCCGTTGCGCTGCTCCTCTTCGGGCCCATTTTACAAGTCTATTTGAACGTTATCCGCATTCTCACATGACGACCTTGGCGATGCTGTTTTGAGTTCCGAGTTCATGCCGATGTCCGCGGCAAGTATCACGACTCCGGCGGGGCCGGGACAACATCCGGCGCCACCGGCAAAAAGATGCGAATAGTACTTCCCTTGCCCGGTTCGCTCTCCACCGAGACAGCTCCGCCATGGGCCCGTACAATTCCCAGAACCACGGCAAGGCCCAGGCCCCGGCCGGTGAACTTGCTGGTGAAAAACGGATCAAAGATCTTCTCGATATCCCTGCCCGGGATTCCGCATCCGGTATCCGATACTTCCAGGCAGGCATGGGCGTTGTCAAGCGGCATCCAGCCTAAAGGAATGCATGGATATGCGATGATTTCAGAAATGCTTACCGGCTTGACGGACAGGTGAATGGTGCCCCTGCCGGCATCGATGGCCTCCCGGGCATTGCCGACCAGGTTGGCCAGCACCTGACGGATCTGGTTTTCATTGGCGTGAATGGCAGGACCGGGAGAACACAGGTCGGCTTCCAGAATCACGTCTTTTGTCAGGGTGGCGCTGAGCATGGGCAGGCTTTGGCGACATGTCCCGGAAAGATCAAGGCGCTCCCGTTTGGCGGCGGATTGCCCCAGGTATGTCAGCATCAGACCGCTCACCTCGGACGCCCTGTGGGTGGCCTGTATGGCGTCATTCAGGATCTCGGTCGGATTTTCACCCCGTGACAGGTCATCCAGGGCCATTTCGAGGTTGCCAAGAACCGCCTGGAGCTGGTTGTTGAAGTGGTGGGCAACGGCGCCCGCCATTCTTCCCAGGCTTTCGGCCTTCTGGAGTTGCCGGTTTTGGGCTTCCAGTTCCGCCTTCTCCATCTCGATCCGGAGCCGGCGCGCACATTCCAGCAAGGCTTTATGCAGACAGTTTGGGTCGATCGGCTTGGCGACGTATTTATCCACGCCGATTTCAATGGAGCGCAGCAGATAGTCGGTCTGTTCAAATGCCGTGGTGACAATGATCGGTACGGTGAATTCCAGATTGCGGATTTCCCAGGCCAATGCCAACCCGTCCATCACCGGCATCTGAATGTCGGTGATGACGATGGCCGGGCGATGCCTGTGGTATGCAGCCAGCCCTTCCCTGCCATTGCCGGCTGTGATCAGTATTCCGGTGCGTTTCTGCAGGAACCTGCCGAGTTGCGTGCGGGTATCCGTATCATCTTCCACATAGAGAAGCGTGAGTGTTTTTAAAAAATCACTGTCATTGCTGGTGTGATTCATCATAGAGCCCTGATTAAATGAATAAAATGTCATGAATCGGCATGTGATTCACATTTTGTTTTCGGCTGCAAGCGGGGCGGTGATAACGAATTCCGCGCCGTCTTCGGTATTTTTTACCGTGATGCTGCCGTTCATGTTGCGTTCGATGATCATTTTCGACATGTACAGGCCGATGCCGCTCCCTTTATCCTTGGTGGTGAAATAGGGATCAAAAATCTTGTCCAGAACCTCCGCGGGAATGCCGCCGCCGTTATCGCGCACCGAAATGCTCCCCAGAGCCTCGTTCGCCGAGAGGGTAATGTCCACGCTGCCTGCGTGCGGTTGCGGGTGTGCCAGGATCGCATCCTTGGCGTTGGATAGCAGGTTCAGGAGCACCTGCGAATATTCATTGGGAAAACCCAAGAGTTTAAAGTCCAGCGGGGCGCTGATATGAATGGAAATATGGCTGTTCTGAAAGCTGGATGCCACCAGAGCGATCGCTTCCCTGATTTGTTCCAGCGCGGAGAAAGCGCTGATGCCCTTGTTCGGACGGAAGAAGTTGGAAAAATCGCTGATGGTCGTGGACATTTTCTGGACCAGACGGTTGCCGTCCGCGACAGCCTGCTCCAGATACGCCGCATCCAGCGCGTTGAACCGGAACGCATCCATGATGTTGAAAAGCAGCAACCCGAGCGCATTGAGCGGCTGCCGCCACTGGTGCGCGATGTTGCCGATCATCTCGCCCATGGCCGCCAGCCGGCCCTGCTGGATCAACAAGAGCTCCTGTTTGATGTTTTTCGCCACTTCCCGCGCCACCCGCAGTTCCAGTGTTTCGTTTAGTTTAAGGAGTTCTTCCTCGGTCCGTTTGCGGTGGGTGATATCGCGATTGATGCCGATCATTTTCAGGGCCTTGCCGGTTTTGTCGCGGATGATCATGGCGGTTGCTTTAATGACCTTTACGGTCCCGTCCGGACACATAATCCGGAATTCGGTGTCGTAGTCCTTCTCGCCTTGAAGGGCCGCACGGGAAGTTTCCAGGGCATTTTCGCGGTCGTCGGGATGCAGCCCGTTCTGCCAGGCTTCCACGCATTCCGGAAAAGTGTCTCGAGTAATGCCGTAAAGCTCAAACATCTGATCGTTCCATTGCAGCAGGTTGTCCCCGACATCCCATTCCCAGATTCCCATCTTTCCGGAGGCCGTCGCAAGCTCCAGACGCTGCTTGGTTTCGAGCAGCGTGTCTTTTGCCAGCATGTGTTCGCTAATCTCCTGCTTGAGTTTCTGCGTTCTCAGTGTCACCTGCTTTCTCAGGGACAGCGACCAAATGATAAACGCCACTGCAATCGCCATCATGATGACAAAAGCAAAAAGAATATATTTCATGGCCGATTGCAGGGAGACGGGTGCCGGTTCCACCAGACCGAACCATTTCTTGTGGATTTGACCAAGGGTTCCGGCGGCCTTTACGATGTTGAGTCCCTCGGACAGGCGGGAGAGAAGCATTCTGTCGTCTTTTTTTACCGCAAAACAAAAGCGTCGCTGATAGTCGTTCACCACGACGGGGGACGGCTTCAGATTGCTTAGGCCCAGCTTTTTAATCTGGAGCAGTCCCACCAGTTTCGGCATGAGGGCCGCGTCTGCTTTTTCGAGTGCAAGAAGCCGAAGGGCGTCGGGCAAACTATCGGTCAGCACGAGTTTCTCCGGTGGGGTGATGCCGCTGGAAATCAAGTAGTCGTAGGCCGCATCATTTTTCATCACGATGACGGTTCTGTCCTTCAAGTCATCAATGGAATGCAGTTGGTCCTGGTCTTTTTGGACAAACACGGCATCGAACGAGATCGTGTGGGGTTCCGAGAAATCATAGACCCTGGCCCTTTCTTCCGAATACGCCATCATGGGAAGCAGGTCGATGTCTCCGTTCTCAAGGGCGTTTAGCGCTTCATGCCAGGAGCCTTGCCGAATATCGATTTCCAGTCCCATCACCCGGGTCACGGCACGGATCAGGTCGACACTGAAGCCATCCGCATGGTCCTGGTCGTTCATGAAGGTATACGGGTAATAATTGTCCACGATAATGGTTGAAAGATGCCTGCTTGAATGAAAACGGTCCTTTGCGGCGACGGTCTCCTGGCGCAAGCTCCCGTGGGGATCGGAAGGCGGGACATCCGCGACGGCCGAACCCGAAAGAATTCCCGTCAACAGGAGAAGCAAGAGGACGGCCGGCCGGAGTATAGCCGGTAACCGGGAAAGGACGGCAATTGCCGGTTCCGTCGCCAGCGGGATGCGGATGGTGAACTCGGCCCCGCCATCGTTGTTCCGGGCCGTGATACTGCCGTTATCTGCCACCGGAACGCGCCTCTGGCCGCTGCGTTCCGGGAGGCGAATTTCCACTGCCATATTTCCTCCCGATATCCACCCGTTCATCCGGAAACCGCCAATTTGTCAAACATCTCTTCGACCTTGCTTAACAGCTCCGCGGCATGGACGGGTTTCATGATCAGATCGGCATCCTCGTCGATTTCTCCCCGGCTTCGGACGATATCCGCCGAATAGCCGCTGACAAAAATGATCCTGATATCCGGCTGAAGCCGCCTGATCTCATCAAATGCCTGTTTGCCGTTCTTATTGGGCATGATCATGTCCATCAGGACGAGCTGAATCCTGGACCGGTTCTCCGCGAACTTTTCAACGGCATCCTGGCCGTCCTCGGCAAGAATCACCTCGTAGCCGAATTTTCTGAGGATGGATGCTTCAAGTTCCCGCACGGAAGGATCGTCTTCCGCCACCAGAATTGTTCCGGATCCCATTTGGGGAAGGGCTTGAGCCGCGATTTCCCGTTCTGAAACCATTTCCGTGCTGATAACGGGAAGATAAATTCTGAATGTCGTCCCGTATCCCGGCTCGCTGTAAACATTGATATAGCCGTTGTGCTGCTTGATGATCCCGTAAACGATGGCCATTCCGAGCCCGGTCCCTTTCCCGGTATCCTTGGTGGTGAAAAACGGCTCAAAAATTCTCTGACAGGTCGTTTCGTCCATGCCCCTGCCGGTGTCCGACACCGTGATTTGGGCATATGTGCCCGGCGAACCATAGCCATGGGTCTGAACAAAAAACTCATCCAATTCCCGCAGCGATGTTTCAATGGACAGCATGCCGCCCTTTTCCATCGCGTCCCGGGCGTTGGTGGCCAGGTTCATCAGCATCTGCGCGATCTGTCCGTCATCCACATAGACGGCCAGGGTTTTCTCCTTGAATGTGGTCATGAACCGGATGTCCTCTCCGATGATTCTTCGCAGGAACTTTCCCGCATCCGCGATGATCCGGTTAAGGTCGGTATTTTGAGGGTTCATGACCTGCTTGCGGCTGAACGTTAGAAGTCCGCTGGTCAAAACAGCCGCCCGATTGGCCGCCGTGGATATATGTTCCAAATCCAGGTGTTCCGGTGCGTCAGCCTCCAGGCGGAACTTCATCATGTCGCAATAGCCGATGATCACCATGAGGATATTGTTGAAATCATGCGCCACTCCGCCGGCCAGTTGTCCGATTGCCTCCATTTTCTGAGATTGCCGGAGCTGTTCCTCCATCTGTTTGCGTTCGGAGATATCGGAGAAAATGCCGATGTGGTGGGTCAAACATCCATGCGCATCCGTGAGCGTGGTAATGGAGAGCCATTCCGGGTAAATCTGGCCGTTTTTGCGCCTGCTCCAGATTTCGCCGCGCCAGCACCCCTGGGTCAGGATTTCTTTCCACATCGCATTGTAGAATGCCTTGTCCTGCTTTCCCGATGAAAGCAGCTTCTCCGGGCGGTTGTCGATGGCCTCGTCGGCGGTGTAGCCGGTGATGTCGGTGAATGAATGGTTGACCGAGACGATGGTGTTGGCGGCATCGGTGATGATGATGGCTTCCTGGCTGCTGTCAAACACCCTGGCGGCCAATCGAAACTGACTCTCGGATCGCAGCCGTTCCGCACATTGCAGCAGCGCCGCATGCAGCCGGTCGGGGTTGACCGGTTTGGTCACGTATTTGTCCATGCCGATTTCAATGGAGCGCAGCAGGTAGTCCGTCTGCTCGAACGCGGTGACGACGATGACCGGTACGGTGGCATCCAGTTTGCGAATTTCCTGAGTCATGGTCAGCCCGTCCATCTCCGGCATCTGGATATCGGTGACAACGATGTGCGGATGTCGGCCGACAAACGCCTCCAGTCCCGCCGCTCCGTTTTCCGCGGTGATCAGGGAACCTACCCGGCGTTGCAGGAACGTGCCGAGTTGCTCGCGTGCATCGAAGTCATCCTCCACATAAAGAATGGTCAGCGTTTTTAAATAATCACCGTTCATGTCTTGATGAATCATGCCATCCGTCCTCTGTCATCTGTTGTCCGTCTTTTCAGACACATTGCCTCAATACCGCGGCGGCAATTTCTTCCAAGGGAAGCACCTTGTGCACCGCCCCCCGTTTAATGGCTTCATGAGGCATGCCGAATACCACGCAGGTGGCCTCATCCTGGGCGATTGTGTAAGCGCCGGCATCTTTGAGCTCCAGCATGCCGTTGGCCCCGTCATCGCCCATTCCCGTCAGGATCGCCGCAACGGCGTTTCTGCCGGCATAGCGGGCCGCGGAGCGGAACAGCACATCGACGGAAGGGCGATGCCGGCAGACCAGGGGCCCCGGCCGGACTTCCACGTAATAGCGGGCGCCGCTTCGCTTCAACAGGGTGTGCATGTTGCCGGGGGCGATCAGGGCTCTACCCCGGAGCACCGTGTCGCCGTCCTGCGCCTCTTTGACGGTGATACGGCAGATTTCATTCAGGCGCGTGGCAAAGGAGGCCGTAAAATGCTCCGGCATGTGCTGCACGATGACCAGGCCGGTGGCGTCCTGGGGCATGTCTTCCAGAAAAACGCGCAAGGCCTCGGTGCCTCCCGTGGATGCCCCGACAACGATGACTTTTTCCGTTGTCTGGATCATGGCATTGGATGCGGCCTTGGCGATAACGGCATCGGCATTTAATTTAGGCTGAATTTTCTGCGTTTTTACCAGGCGGCGCGGACGGGCCATGGCCGCGGCCTTGATAATATCGCAAATGGAAATCCGTGATTCTTCCAGAAAATTCTTGGTCCCGAGGCGCGGTTTCTGGATGATCTCCACGGCCCCGTATTCCAGGGCTTTCATCGCGGTATCCGATCCTTTTTCCGCCAGACTCGAACAGATCACAACCGGAATCGGGCGCTGGGACATGATCTTCTGTAGAAATGTGATGCCGTCCATCCGCGGCATTTCAACATCGAGGGTGATGACGTCCGGCAGCTCCCTGCTGATCCGTTCCGCCGCAATAAAAGGATCGGCGGCGGTTCCCATGACTTCCAGCTCCGGATCGGCTCCGATAATGTCACTGAGCGTCTG
>CAIVVZ010000092.1 GCA_903909505.1 uncultured Desulfobacteraceae bacterium | reverse complement strand
CGCCAGTTGCCGGAAACCGACACAGACCAGAATCCCTCATATCGCCCCTTCAACGGGTGGAGGTCAAGACCCGGCAAGTTCATATTCGAGGCGCCCCGTGTCGGGGCAAGAAATAATATGGCATAAGGGATTCGTTCATGCTCAGCGATTTAAAAACCGGAACCTGTCCAGGTTGCCAAACCGGAGACAGGCCGGCATTTACCAGACGGTTAAGAAATGGATGGCTGAGGATGTTTATGACAGCCGATTGTTTAACCGCACGTTTGATTTTTCGGTTCAAACATCGATAAAAGAAGGTATTCGAAAAGAGGTGGAGTGGTATCGTAGAAATGCAGAAAAGTGAAAATGGCGCAATGCCGGGATGGCGAGATACCGGAATGCTAAAATGGCTGGGGGGCGGTGGGCTGAAATGTTTGTAAAGAGAAGCGATATGGATCATATCTGATGAAAATGGATTATTTCAGAGAAAAGATTTTGAAAGGTTTTTATCGTTTTTCAGATCATGCTGTGAAAAGAATGATAAAAAGATTGATTTCCCGATATGAAGTGGAATCTGTCATTCACTGCGGAGAAATTATTGAGGAATATTTAGAGGATAAATATTCACCCAGTTGTCTGATTTTTGGCAAAACAAAATCTGGAAGAAACATTCATGTTTTACTGTCTGAAACCCCTGTCGTCGTGATCATTACTGTCTATGAACCTGATCCAACAGAATGGATTAATGGGAAGATAAGAGGATGATATGCAATGTGTATTTTGCAATGGTAAAGTCGAAGAGCGGCTTGTGACATTTACCTATGAGGATGACGGTCACTTTGTATTTGTTGAGAATGTGCCCGCATATGTCTGTATCCGATGTGGAGAAAACACGTACTCACCTGAAACTACAGATGAATTATTGCGAATTGTTAAACAGCGTTCTGCACCTTCGCGAAAAACAGAAGTTCCAGTATATGATTTTGCTATGAATCTGGGGGTGATGTAAAAGGCTTAAATGTGTGAGGGCGGTATGTTGAAATGGCGGGATACCTGCAAATAGGAGGAGATGATGGCATGGGCTGGGCTTTATGTGGCCAGTTTGGTTCTGAGCGCCTTCGGTGCATGGGCCATAAGCAGATATGCGGATAGAATCGGGCTGGTGGACTGCCCGAATGGTCGAAGTTCACACTGTATGCCGACACCCAAAGGCGGGGGGATCGGCATTTTTTTGTATTTTTGATATCCGCCGGTATTTTGGGCCTTCCGGTCAGTTTCTGGTTGCCCATCGGCATCATGGCGGTGGTGGCGTTCTGGGGGGATCGCATTGAGCTTTCGGCCCGGCTGCGTCTGGTCATTCAACTGGGGCTGATGGCGGTTGTCATTGTTGCCTTGTTTTTAATCAATAAACGGAAAAAGATGGAGAATGGGATAAGTGAAAAATTAACCCTTCTCATCTTGTGTTATGCGTGCTTGTCCGTATTCTCGCTTCTCTTGATGCCGGTAAGGCAGATTGTTCGGGACTTTTGGTTTTTTGGTTTTCCGGATGCGTTTTATTATCTGTTTATTGGATCGCCATACAGCTTTTATTATGCCGTTGCGGTGGTTATCCAGTTGCTGCTTTTCGTTGTATTGGCAATTCAGTTTTCGGAAGGGGATGATCGCAAAAATACATTCAAATTTCTGTTTGCCGGCATTTTCTCCGGCGCTGTTTTTTGCGCATTTATCGGGCTGCTTGATTTTTATGGGATCATTTCATTGGCATGGTATCGATTTGGAAGTACGGTGACACCGGGGGGCCTGCATTCCACTTTCCAGAACAGGAATTGTTTTGCGGAATTCGTTTTGACGGCAACTCCTTTTGCCATGATTGGTTTTATGAGCAAGATAAACAAGTTGTGGTGGAAGGTGTTCTTATTCGGGTGTCTGGTGATCTGTGAGATTGCGCTTATTTTGTCAGGCGGAAGAGCCGGATGGGTTACCTATCCATTGATTCTGTTTTTTTGTTGGTCGTTTTCCTATTTTTTAAAGGAAGGGCGTTTTGAAATCGTTCATTTCAGGTGGTTGGATTTTGCCAAGGTTTCGGTTTCGGTGCCGGTTACCATCGTTATCAGCTTGCTGCTTATTTTTTATGGATTGATGCCGCTTACAGACCACTTGAAAGCTATTAGCGGTATCCAGGGAATTAACACCGGTTCCGGGGATACGGCGCAATTTTTGAAAAGTCAGGTAGATAGAATTGAAGAACTGGATACAAGTGGCCGGGGCTTAACATTTGGGCAGGGTCTTAATGTGGGCAAAGAACGCCCTGTGTATGGAATGGGATATGAATCGTTTCTTTGGAATGCCCATAATCTGATTAAAATCCCCGGATCCTTTTTTTCAAAATTCTGCGGGGAAGATCCGTTAATTCATGACTCACCCCATAATGTTTTTCTTTCCATATTTGTACAGTGGCGGCGTTGTGGGGCTTTTCCTGTGGCTGCTCATCATCGGATATGCGGTGATGATTCTGATTGCCGATCTGATCAAAAACCAGAACCTGTTCAATATTCCGGTGATTATATCCATCATCAGTTTCCATATCTACGGGTTGTTTCAGACCATGCAGTATATCCCCATGATATGGCTGCTGATATTTTTAAACCTGGGCTATGCCATGACGATTGGGGATGATGTGTTGCCGGCTCGAGTCAGGCGCGTATCGACTCTGATGACAAAGCTCAGTGTGGTGCTGGTGGGGGTCGGTTTTTTGGTTTATGCGGCTCATTTCGAGTCCAAAGATCTGGCCGCTAAATATGGATTGAGGATATATAGCCAGGATCAGGAGCGCGATCAATACGCCGGTTTTTTTCAGCCGTCCCAGCGGTGGCAATATGGCGATTACAGATGGTGCGGCAAGCGGGGGGCGATATATGTCCCCGGCGGCGGCGATGTGGGGCTTGAATTCAGGTGCCAGACGCCGGGTGTGGAAAAGGAGCCGCTGGTGTTGACCGTGTTTCATGAGGGGCAGGTTCTGGATATCATTTCCTTTTCAAAAGAGGAATCGGTCCGGAAAATGTATTCGCTGCCGGAAACGCCGGGCAAGGAACAGCAGATCATTTTGGAAGTATCCAGAACGTGGAATGCCCATAAATATCTGGGTAATTTTGACAGGAGGGAGATGGGGATCGGGGTTAAAGGACCGTGAGGGCGTGATGCGGAATGCCGGAATGGCGGAACCATTTCACGACTTCATATTTACCGCCGGAAATCAACAGGCACATTCAGCAGGGGGTTTTTGTTGCATGTGGCCGATTTTTTTATTGGTACTGTAATGGAAGGATGGCGCCATGACTTCCCT